>CAYXPA010000013.1:0-52262 GCA_964466945.1 uncultured Verrucomicrobiota bacterium
TACCCAAAGAACGACCCGGCGCACATCGAGCAGAAGAACTTCACCCACGTGCGGCCGTGGTTCGGCTACGAACGCTACGATCACCCCGAGGTGTGGCCGCAGATCAAGGCGCTCTGCCGGGGGCCGCTGGACCACTTGCTCAACTACTGTCTGCCGACGATGAAGCTGGAGCAGAAAGAGCGAGTGGGCAGCCAGACGGTCAGGAACTATGGGCCCACCTGCACGCCCTTGGCGCGCGTGCTGGCCTGCGCGGAGGTCAGCGCGGAGACCCAGGCGCGGCTGCGGGCGGAGCGGGCGGGGATGAACGCCTTGGCGGTGCGGCGGGAGGTGGACCGGCAATTGCAGGCGATCGAGGCCGCACGGCGGTGGACGGAGCCTGGACGGAAGGGGAGGAAAAAGTCAGAAGAAAGAACCCCAAGCAACGGGAGCGAGGGAGGCTGGCCGGGGCCGTTGCGGCGGCTTTCCTTCGTTCTCCAATTTTGAGGGGTCGTTGGGTAACACCTGTTTTTGAGTTGCGGCGGACGTGCCCGAAGCTTCAGTGGTACTCCTGCAGGGTCTTGACGCCGTAGCCCTGGCGTTTGAGCGCGGCGATGCCCAGGGCCAGCGCGCGCGCGCCGCTGAGGGTGGTCATGATGGGCGTGCCGGTGTACACGGCGGTGGTGCGGATTTTGACCTCGTCGGCCCGCGGGGCCTGCCCGGAGGGGGTGTTGATGACCAACTGGATTTCGCCGTTGATGAGCAGGTCCACGGCGTTGGGGCGGCCTTCCTGGAGTTTGAAGAGGCGTTGGACGCGCAGCCCGGCCGCTTCGAGCACGCGGGCGGTGCCGTTGGTGGCGACCAGGTCGAAGCCCAGTTCGGCGTAGAGCCGGGCGACCTCGGCGACCTTCGGCTTGTCGGCATCGCTCACACTCAGGAAGACGCGGCCGGCCAGGGGGGGCGGGCTGCCGGCGGCCATTTGGGACTTGGCGTAGGCGATGCCCAGGTCGGCATCCAGACCCATGACCTCGCCGGTGGAGCGCATCTCGGGCGAGAGCAGGATGTCCTGGCCGTGGAAGCGGTTGAAGGGGAAGACCGACTCCTTCACCGCCCAGTAATCGGGCCAGATTTCCCGGGTGAAACCCAGCTCCGCGAGCGTGCGGCCGGCCATGACCTTGGCGGCGAGCTTGGCCAGGGGCACACCGATGGCCTTGCTCACGAAGGGCACGGTGCGCGAGGCGCGGGGGTTCACCTCGAGCACGTACACGGTCTCGTCCTTGACCGCGTACTGCACGTTCATGAGGCCCGCCACGCGCAGTTCCCGCGCCATGGCGTGGGTGTAGTCGCGGATGGTCTGGATGACCGCGTACGGCAGGGTGTGCGGGGGCAGGACCATCGCGGCGTCGCCCGAATGCACGCCGGCGAACTCGACGTGTTCAAGGATGCCGCCCAGCACGATCGTGCCCCGGGCCGGGTCGTCGAACCGGCCCACGTCCGCGATGCAATCCACGTCCACCTCGGTGGCGTCTTCCAGGAACTTGTCCACCAGCACGGGGCGTTCGGAAGACACCTCGACGGCGAACCGCATGTAGTGGCGCAGTTCGGCGTCGGAAAAGACGATTTGCATGGCGCGGCCGCCCAGCACGAAGGAGGGCCGCACCAGCACGGGGTAACCCAGCCGCCGGGCCACGGCCAGGGCTTCCTCCTCGTTAGTGGCAATGCCGTTGGGCGGCTGGGGGATGTTCAACCGCCGCAGCAGGTCGGCAAACAACTCGCGGTCCTCGGCGATCTCGATGCTCTGAGGCGAGGTGCCCAGGATGTGGACGCCGTTGGCCTGGAGACCGAGCGCCAGGTTCAACGGCGTCTGGCCGCCGAACTGAGCAATGGCCCCCCAACAGCGCTCGCGCTCGTAGATGTGCAGCACGTCCTCGAGGGTCAGCGGCTCGAAGTACAGCCGGTCGCTGGTGTCGTAGTCAGTCGAGACGGTCTCGGGGTTCGAGTTGACCATGATCGTCTCGAAGCCCTCTTCCTTGAGGGCAAAGGCGGCGTGGACGCAGCAGTAATCGAACTCGATGCCCTGGCCGATGCGGTTGGGCCCGCCCCCCAGGATCATCACCTTGCGGCGGTCGGACTGCTTGACCTCGTCGTCGCCGCGGTCGTAGGTCGAGTAGTAATACGGCGTGTAGGCCTCGAACTCGGCCGCGCAGGTGTCCACCAGCCGGTAACTGGGCACCAGGCCAAGTTGCCGGCGCAGGGCGCGCACCTCGGCTTCGGTGCGACCGGTCAAGTGCGCGATCTGAGCATCGGAAAAACCGAGGGCTTTGGCTTTGGCGAGCAAATCCGGATTCATGGACGGCGACACGGCCTGCCGCTGCGGGGCAAGCCCGGCAAGTAAACCCCGCCCCGCCGCCGGCTGGCAAGCCGGACCGGTCTCCTCAAAAAGCACGGTGAACCGTCGCCGCCCTGAGACAAACCGAACGCACGCGCGTCTCGCGCGCCGCGGACGGCGCCGTCCAACCGGCGGCCCCGGGGCTCCGGGGTCTTCGCCGGCTTTGGGTTCGCGCCTCCCGCCCGACCACGCGGTTGGGAACCGGCGGTTCGAGGCTGCAAACGTGAGTTCGCTCGAAACCTTTCCTCCGCTTCACGGGACCACGTGGACCTGATCCAACACCACCCGGGTGCCGCGTCCGGGTGAATCCGCGGTCCCGGACCAACCGGAACTGGCCGCCAGGCCCACGTACACCTCCGCGCCCATGCCGAGCGTGACGGGCAGGCTCACCGGACTCCAACCCACGCCATCGGGCGAGTGGTACGCCGTGAAAGTGTTGCCGGCGCGCACCAGGCGCAGCCAGTTGTCTGGCGCGGGCCGGGGCGGCCCGGCGTAGGTGTTGAAGGCGTAACTGCCCGGGGTGACGCGGTACGCCAGCGAGACCGTGTACGGCGAAAGGTGCAGAAAAACCATGCGGGCGGTGCTGTCCAGCGACTCGCGGATCATCACCCCGGCCCGGGGAATGAGGACGTTTTCCAGCTCCCGCACCCGCACGGTGATCACACCGTCGCCAGCCAGCGGTTGATACACGAAAAAACCCTCGTCGGCAAACCCGCCGAGGTCCCGGCCGCTGGCCTCGAGGGTAAACAGGCCCCCGGCATAACTGGCCACGCCCGCGGGCACGGGCGTGCCCAGGTCCGCCGTCTGCCAGGGCGCCGGCAAGCGGCGCGGCACCACGGTCACGCCAAAAGCGCGGCTGGCGGTCAGGGCCCCATCCGAGACCCTCAACGTCACCCGGGCCGCGCCCGACTGCCCCGGCGCCGGCGTGATGGCGAGCGTTCGGTGGACCCCGCTCCCGCCCAGGACCAAGCCGGCGGCCGGGATCAAGGCCGGATTGTCACTGCTCGCCGTGATGGTCAGCGCGGCCGGGTCGTTGTCCACGTCGCCTACGGTGAAGGCGATGGGCCCGGTCGAGGCGCCCTCGGCAAGGGTTTGATCGGCCAGGACGCTGATCGCGGGCGGGTCGTTGACCGGCGTCACGGTCAGCGCGAAGGCGCGCGCGGTGACGAGGGCACCGTCGCTCACCCGCACGGTGATCGTGGCGGCGCCCCACTGATCGGCGGCGGGCGTGACCGTGAGGGTACGACTGGAGCCGCTCCCGCCGAAGACCAGACCGCTGGCGGGCGCCAACGCGGGATTGCTGCTGACCGCGCTGAGCACGAGCGCGGCCGGGTCGTTGTCCACATCCCAAACCGTGAAGGTCATCGGCCCGGTCGCGGTGTCCTCGGCGGTCGCGACATTCGCCAAATAGCTTAACCCCGGCGGGTCATTGACCGGCACCACCGTCAGCACAAAGGACCGGGTCGCGCTCAAGGCGCCGTCGCTCACCCGCACGGTGATCGTGGCCGTGCCCCACCGGTTGGCGGCGGGTGTGACCGTGAGGGTGCGGCTGGAGCCGCTGCCACCCAAGACCAGGCCGCTGGTGGGCACCAGCGTGGGATTGCCGCTGAACGCGCTGACCGCGAGCGCGCCCGGGGCGTTGTCCGGGTCCCCCACCGTGAAAAAGATCGGCCCGGTCGCGGTGTCTTCGGCGATCGTGAGGTTCGCCAGAAAACTCAGCGTGGGCGGCTGATTGGCGGGCGGGCTGGGCACCGTGTACTCGACTTCGTTCGAGAAATCGCTCTCCAAACCGCCCGCGGCCAGGGCGGTCGCCGCGAAGAAATAGGTGCTGCCGGCGCTCAGCCCCGTGACGGTGGCTGTGGTGACCGGGCCCACCTCCAGGTGTTGCGTGTACGCCCGGCTGCGCGTGCCCCAGTAAACGCGGTAAGCGATGACCCGGGAGTCCGGGCTGGGGTCCCAGGCCAGTCGGACCTCGGCGGCCGTGAGGTCGAGTCCCAGCAGGATGACGGCGAGGAGCCGCCAAACGCTCCCGCCTCCGAGTGGGCCACGAAACCGCGTTCCCGCGGTGACCCGGCGGTTAAGAAAACAGGTGGTCCGGTCGTTCATGCGATGTGCAAAAAAGCAAAGTGCCATTGGGTTTGCTGGTTTGGACCCGGGCAGACCGGCTCCCTGAAAACCGGACCGCTGACCGCTCGCGGTGGGTGCGCCAATTTCCTGCTGCGTATGCGCCGTCCCTCGCGACGCCCGGCTCCTTGAAGCGCTTTGGGTGGGCCACCCGGTGGGGTTGCCCGGTCTTGCGCACCCGAGCGGCAAGACCCGACCTAGGTCGCAGAAGCGGCGGCGGCCGTCAAGCCGGGGAAACCATTTTTTACTCCGCCGGAACAGTCATGGCCGCGCGCGGGTCAAGCCCTGCAAAAATCCGGCGCCTTCAACCGGGTTCTCAAATCTCTCCCAGGCGCGAGGAACTCCGCGTTCTCAGTGGAAAGCGCGCCGCGCATTGCGCCGGGCGAAGCCGGTCACCTCGCTGGCCGCCGCAAGGTCGCTTCCTGCTTGCGGACCGTTGTGGAGGGTTGTCAGGGGGCCGGAGTTGGTTGGTGGTTGGCAATTAGCGATTGGCGATTGGCGATTGGCGGTTGGGCACCGGCCGCTGGGCGCGGCTCTTTCTCCAGACGCCCTTCGACCTTGGAAGAACGGAGACTTGCCCGACGGAACACCGCGCAGCGCGCTGATGCCGGGCTCAGGCCGCCCCGCCTGCTGGCAGCAAGCCGCATTCGCCGAGAATGGCCCGGATTTGCGCGCGCTCGGCGGCCGGCAGCGGCTGCAACGGCGCGGCCATGCGGTCCGCGCAGACGCCCAGCAGGGCCAGGGCGCACTTGAGCGCCTTGAACACGCCGGCGGGATGCGTGCTGACGCGGTAAATGCGGCCCAGGCTTTGCAGGCGCGGTTGCAGTTCGGCCACGCGCGCGGTATTGCCCGCCAACGCGGCGGCGCACAGGTCCACCAGCAACCGCGGCCAGATCAGCGCGCCGCCGTTCACCCCGCCGTGTCCGCCCAGCGCGATGCCCTCGACCAACAGTTCCTCCGGCCCCATCAAGACCGTCCAGTCCGCGCGCTCCCGGGCAATCGCGGTGAGGCCGCGGAAATACGCCAGGTCGCCCGAACTGTCCTTGATGCCGAGAATGCGCGGCTCGTCGGCCAGCCGCCGCACCGTGGGCACCTCGTAGGCGGCCTGCGTGTACTGCGGGATGTTGTACAGGAACACCGGCAGCGGCGACTCGCGAGCCACGCGCCGGGCCAGCGCCTCGAGCTCGGCCTGGTCGGGCGGGAAGTAATACGGCACGGACAATACCACGGCCTGCGCGCCGGCGTCCGCCGCCGCCGCCGCCAGGGCCAGCGAATGCGCCGGTGCGGTATCGGTCACCCCCACCAGCACCGGCACGCGCCCGCGCACCAGCCGGCAGGTGGCGGCGATCATCTCCCGGCGCAACTCGAGACTCAGGCTGGGCGCCTCGCCGCTGCTGCCCAGGGCAAACACCCCCGCCACGCCGCCGGCCAGGATGCGCTCGAGCTGCCGCTCGAGCGCGGCCACGTCGAGCCGTTCAGATTCCAGCAACGGAGTAACCAACGGGGGCACAATGCCCCGCAAGGGACGGGGCAGGAGGGGATCGGAGTTCATGAAAGCAGCGACAGGATTAGCAGTCAGGAGATGATTCGGCGGCTCGCCTCAGTGGGTTGGAGATTGTTCGCCGCGCAGCCGCGCCAGGGCCAGGCCCACAACGAGGATGCTGGCCGTGCCGAAGACGATGGTCAGGAAACTGTGAAACGGGCTTTTCCACGCCGCCCACGCCGCCGGCCAGCCGGCCTTGGTCGAAAGCGTCATCCACACGATCACCAGCACGCCCGTCACCACGCCCAGGGCGGCGTCGGCGTTGCGGGCGCGACGCGAGATCAGCCCCAGCAGGAACAATCCCAACATGCCGCCGCTGAAGATGCCCGCCCAGTCCCACCAGGCGTCCAGGGCGGACTTGACCCGGATCATGGCCAGGGCCGCGCCGGTGCCCAGCAGCCCCGCTGCCAACGTCGTCCACCGCAGCACCCCGAGCGACTCTCGTTCCCCTGCGTCGGGGCGGAAGTAGCGCTTGTACACGTCGCACAAGACCAGCGTAGCCGAGCAATTCATCGAACTGGAGAGCGTGGATTGCGCCGCGGCGAAAATGGCGGCGATGACCAGCCCGGTCAATCCCAGCGGCAACTGCGTGACGATGAAGTGCGGAAACACCTTGTCGCCCTGCGTCGCCAGCTCCGGCGGCAACAACCCGGGCCGCGCGGTGTAAAAGGCGAACAACCCGGTCCCGATGAACAGAAACACCGCCGAGATGGGCAGGTAGAGCAACGCGCCGGTCCAGACACTTTTCGCCGCGGCCGCCGCCGAGCGCGCGGTGTGGTAGCGCTGCACGTAGGTCTGGTCTATGCCGAAGTTTTGCAGGTTGATGACCAGCCCGTAGGCGAGCACGACCCAGAACGTGGGCTGCGAAAGGTCGGCGCTCCACGCGCCCAGACTGAACTTGTGGTGCTCGGCGGCGATTTCGAAGAGCTGCCCCGGGCCCGCCGGCATCCCGAAAAGCAGGAGACCCACACACGCCGCCGCCCCCGCGATGAAGACCAGGCTCTGGACCACGTCGGTCCAAACCACCGCCTCCATGCCGCCGAAAAACGTGTAGAGGATCACCAGCGTGCTGGTCAGGAGGATCAACGCCGGCACCCCCCAGCCGGTCAGCGGCGAAAGCGCCAGCGCCAGCAGGTACATGATCGTGCCCGTGCGGGCGACCTGGGTCAGCAGGTAGCACACCACCGCGTAGGTGCGGGCCCAAGGGCCGAAACGCCGTTCCAGGTGCTCGTAGGCCGAGAGTTCGCCGCTGCGCCGGTAAAACGGCACGAAGGACCGCGTGGCCAGCCAGGCGGCCAGCGGCAACGACAGGCTGAACACAAACGTGTTCCAGTCGCCGCTGTACGCCTTGCTCGGCAGGGCCAGGAAACTGATGCTGCTGACGTAGGTGCCGAAGATGGACAACCCCACCGCCCACGTCGGGAGGCGGCCGCCCGCGGCCATGAAATCCCGCGGGCCGCGGTTGCGCCGGCTGACCCCCAGGCCCAGCGCGAGCGTCCCGCCCAGGTACAACACGAGCACCGCCAGATCAAATGGCCGCATGGTTGGCCGCGCAGTGTGCGGAGCACCGCCGCCGGCGTCCAGCCCCGGTTGGCCGGGCCGGGCAAACTTGACGCAACCCCGCTGCCCGGTATCCTCGCCGCTTCTGTTGTCAGGGTGTTTTGACCCCCGGGCTCGAGGTGACCTGGTCACGACGATGCTGCACGCCCGGAGCGCAACCACGAAGGCATGAAACGTACCTATCAGCCGTCCAAAATCCGCCGGCAGCGCCAGCACGGGTTCCGCGCCCGCATGGCCACCAAGGCCGGACGGAAAGTTCTCCGCAACCGCCGCCGCGTCGGCCGCAAGCGCCTGACGCCGGTCTGAACCGCCCCGGCGCCATGGCCGCGCCCGCTCCACGCCGGCTGACCTTGCCGCGCGACGCCCGGCTCCGGCGCCCCGCGGATTTCGCCCGGGTCCGGCGCCAGGGCCGGCGGGTTGTCCGCACTGGCTTCATCGTGAACTGGCTGGCCCGCCCGCCGGGCGCGCGCGCGCGCTTGGGGGTGGTGACACCGCGCGCGGTGGGCTCGGCCGTGGTGCGCAGCCGGGCGCGGCGCCTGTTGCGCGAGGTGTTCCGGCGGCACCAGCACGAACTGGCGGGGCCCGTGGACGTGGTGTTGGTCGCCCGGCAGGCGCTGGCCCGTCAGGACTGGGCCGAAGTGGAGCGGGAATTCCTGGCTATGGTGGCCGAGGCGGACCTGATCAAACCGGCGGCATGACCCTTGCCCAACATGTGCTGGTGGCGGTGCTGCGGCTGTACCGGGTGACGCTCTCCCCGGCGCTGGCCGCGCTGGTCGGGCCGGGGGCGGGGTGCCGCTTCGACCCCACCTGCTCGGCCTACGCCCTGGAGGCGGTGCAACGCCACGGCGCCCTGCGGGGTGGCTGGCTGGCGTTGCGGCGCGTGGCGCGCTGTCACCCGTGGGGTGGGTGCGGCCACGACCCGGTGCCGCCACCAGCGGCGAAGCCGCCGCCGCCCAACCCGTGGCGGTGGCCCGAGCGACCGACGGCGCGCGCGCGCCCCTGATTTCAACGCATGGACCGCAAGGCAATCCTCATCATCGTGGCCTGCTTCGCGCTGATGCTGTTCTGGCCGGCGCTGGTGGACCGGATGTTTCCGCCGCCGCCCCGGCCCGCCGGCGCGACCAATCAAGTCGGGCGCGCGGTCCCATCCCCGACCAACGGGGCAGCCGAGCCGGCGGCTCCGGGGCCGGCCGCTTCGGCTCCGGCGGTGATCACCGCGCCGACCACGGCCGCGGCGGGCTGGCTGCCCCCGACCGGGCCGGAGGAACTGGTCACCTTCGAGACCACGGACGCGCGCTACGTGTTCACCAGCCACGGCGGGGGCCTCAAGCAAATCGAGCTCAAGAAATACCCGGCCACGGTGGCCTGCGGGCGCAAGGCCGCCGCGGCCGAGCGGTCGCTGGTGGCGCTCAACGCCGGCGCGCCCGTGCCCGCGCTCACCTTGTTCGGCGGCGCCGCGCTGGCGGACCCGGCGCCGTTCCGGCTTACGCAGTTCCCCCAGGGCGTGCGCGCGGAAAAGACGCTGAGCAACGGCCTCCGGTTGATGAAGGAGTTTTTCCCCGGCACCAATTACCTGCTGGCGGCGCGGGTGCGGGTGGAAAACACCGGCGCGGCGCCGGTCGAGCTGCCGGGCGCGGAGCTGGTGGTCGGCACGGCCACGCCGGTGAACCCGCGCGACACCGGCCAGTTGCTGGGGCTCCAGTGGTACGACGGGGAGCGGGCGCAGTTCATTGACAACGCGTGGTTCCAGAACGCGCCCGCCTGGGGTTGCGGCTGTGTGCCCGGCACCCCGCGGGCCGAGTATCGCAGTCCCGGGGTGAGCAACGTGGTTTGGGCCGCGGCGCACAACCAGTTCTTCGTGATGATCGCCGCGCCGCGAACGAACGCCGCGGCCGTCGTGGCCCGTAAGATTTCCCTGCCCCCGCCCTCGGCGGAGGAACTGGCCGAGGACCGGCGCGTCGTGGCGCAGCCGTTCGGCATTCAGACCGCGCTGGTGTATCCCGGGGCGAACCTGCCGCCCGGGGCCGCGCTGGCCTGGGAACTGGACGTGTTCGCCGGCCCGAAGGAGTACCACACCCTGGCGCGGCTCAGTCACAACCAGGACCTGGCCATGCGCTTCACCACATTCTTCGGCTGGTTTGCGCGGGTGCTCCTGCTGGGCATGAACGGCCTGCACAGCCTGGGGTTGTCCTACGGCCTGGCCATCATCGGCATCACCGTCATCATCAAGCTGCTGTTTTGGCCGCTGACCCAGGCCAGCAGCCGCTCGATGAAGCGCATGGCGGCCCTGCAGCCGCAGATGAAGGAAATCCAGGAGAAATACAAGGACGACCCGCGCAAGATGAACCAGAAGCTCATGGAGTTTATGAAGGAGCACAAGGTCAGCCCGCTGGGCGGCTGCCTGCCCATCCTGCTCCAGATTCCGGTCTTCATCGGGTTTTACCAGATGCTCCAAAGCGCCATCGAGCTGCGCGGGGCGCGCTTCCTCTGGGCTTGCGACCTCTCCCAGCCCGACACCGTGGCGGTGCTCTTCGGCTTCCCCATCAACCCGCTGCCCCTGATCATGGGCGCCACTCAGTTCTGGCAGGCCAGGCTCACTCCCGTTTCACCCGGCGTGGACCCGGTGCAGCAGAAGCTCATGCAGTACATGCCGTTGATGTTCATCGTCATCCTCTACAACTTTTCTGCCGGGCTGGCCCTGTACTGGACGGTGCAAAATCTTTTGAGCATCCTCCAGATGAAGTTGATCAAGAACCTGAAAGACCCCGTCACCCAAACGCCGGCGCCCGCCAAATCCGGCCGGCCCGCCGGGCCGCCTCGTCGGAAGTGAGCCGCGCGGCGCCGCCGCAACCCTCCGGTTTTCATACCGCCATGCCTGCCGACCCCAAAGCCCTGACCGAGGAATTTCTCCGGCGCCTCGGCTTCACGGACATCGTCATCACCGAGCAACCGGTCCCGGAAGGCGTGCTGCTCTCGATCCAGTGCGCCAACGCCTCGCGCCTGATCGGCCGCCAGGGCCAGACGCTCTCCGAGTTCCAGTACCTGATCAACCGCCTCATTTACCAGGCCGACCCCGCCGCGCCGAAGGTCACCCTGGACGTGGGCAACTACCGCGCCGCCGCGCGGGAAGCGCTGCTGGCGCGCGCGCGCGCCGCCGCCGACAAGGTCCGCCGCTGGGGCGACATCGTGGAACTGGAGCCCATGAACGCCTACGACCGCTACCTGGTCCACCAGGCGCTCAAGGACGACCCGGACGTCGAGACCCACAGCGTGGCCGTGGAAGGCAGCGCCTTGAAAGTCATCCTGCTGCGTCCGCGCCGGCCGGCGGACTGAGCCGGACGCCACCCGGGCTTCGCCCGCTTACGGCTCGACCACCACCTTGCCCAGCACCATCCGCTGGCGCAGCATGGCAAAGCCGTTGACCGCCTCGGCCAGGGGCAACACCCGGTCAATCACCGCACGCAACCCGCCCACCGCCGCCCACGCCAGCGTGGCCTCGAGGTCCCGGCGCGTGCGCCCGTAACTACCCACCAGGCGGTGCTGCTTCACGAAAAACGGCCACAACCGCAACGTCACCTCCCGCCCCGCCGTGGCCCCGCACGTGACCACTGTGCCGCCGCGGGCCAGACAGTGGAACACTTGTTCAAGCACCGGACCGCCCACGTGCTCGATCACCAGGTCCACCCCGCGCTTGCCGGACCACTGCCGCACCTGCGCCGGCCAGTCGGGGTCGGCCGGGTCGAACACCGCCTCCGCGCCCAACCGCTCGGCCAGCGCGCGCTTGGCGGGGGTCGAACCGGTGCTCACCACGCGCGCGCCCAGGCCGCGGGCGATCTGAATCGCGGCCGAACCCACCCCGCTGGCCCCGGCCATCACCAGGACCAGGTCCCCCGAGCGCACCTGCACCCGGTCGGTCAACATGTGCATGGCCGTGCTCCCGGCCAGGATGAGCGCCGCGGCAGTGCGGAAATCCACCTCTTCCGGCAGCCGCACCAGCGCGCGGGCCGGCACGCTCACCCGCTCCGCGAAACCGCCGTCCCGTTCCACGCCCAGCAACGTGGACTTCAGGCACAGCGACTCATCGCCGCGCCGGCAAAACTCGCACTCGCCGCAGACCAGGTTCGACTGCACGGCCACCCGCTCGCCCGCGCGCCAGCCCTCGACGCCTTCGCCCAGCGCCTGAATCTCGCCGGCAATTTCGCAGCCCGGCGTGCGCGGCAGCGTCAACGGGATGGGCAGGGCGCCCTCTTCCAGCCACAGGTCCAGTCGGTTCAAACCACAGGCCCGCACGCGCACCACCACCTCGCCCGGGACGGGCGCCGGGTCGGCCACTTCGCGCAGTGCGAAGCGGCCCGGCCGGCCGTGTTCGAGGAGTTGCAGGGCTTTCATGGGACCAAACGAACAAACCTGCTGCGCCGGGCGTTCCCGGCGCTGAACCAAGCACCGCGCCAGGGTCCGGCACACGCCGGCCGCGGCTTTCGCTTACTGCACCGGGAGGCGGCGGCTGCTGGAGCGGCTTTGCAGCCAGGCGACGTCCGGGTTGTCGGGGGAGGGCACGTCCAGTTCGAGCAACTGGCGGGTGCGCAAGGGCGGGGTGGTGCGGCGGTCCACCCAGCGTTTGATCTCGGCATGGCCGTCGGCATAGGTGATGCCGGCGCCCAGACCGTGGTAGCTGGCGGGAAAGTCCACGATGCGCGCGAGCACGCCGCGGTCCTTGAGGTTGGTGCGGAACAGGCCGTCGTTGATGCTGTCCTCGCGCTCGTCCATGAGCACCCAGGCGCGGCCGGGCGGCGGTTCCTGGATGTCATCCAGCTTGCGGAAGACGCGGAACAGGTCCTGGCCGATGGCTTCCGTGCCCACGTAGTTCATCCAGCAGTTCATGGACACACTGCGCACGCGGGGATGGACCCGGCCGCCGATCATCACCCAGCTCCGGTCCGCGGGGCATTTGTACACCGCGGGCGTGCTCAGGTAGGGCGCCAACTGGGAGTAGTCCGGATGGATCAGGTGCAGCACATTCGTGTTGTCCGGATTGTTGCTGAAGTCCATCCACCCGGAGACCCAGCGGCCGCCGCCGGGGTAGGACCCGCCCATCACGCCGGGCAACCAGTCCTGGTGGTCGTCCGTGTAAAATTGCCAGGCCGTCTGGAGCTGCCGCAGGTTGTTGAGACAGTAAAACGCCTGCGCCCGGTTCTTGGACCGCGCCACGGCGGGCAACAAGAGCGCCGACACGATCCCCACCACCGCGATCACCACCAGCAACTCGACCAGGGTAAAGCCCGCCGGCGGAGACTCGCGTTGCCTCCCCCTCAACGGGGATGGGGTTCTGCGGTTCATGGCGTTGGCGTTGGCAAGCGCAAATTAGGACGCCACGCTCGCGAACGCAAGCCTCTTCAACGGCCGGCAAATCGCTCCGACCCACATCACAATTTTGAGCGGGCGATAGCGGTGGAGGTGACTTGCGCGCCGTAACAATGCCGGCTCAAGCGCGCCGGGCAGTTCTGAAATGCGGCCGGAGACGAAGCCCCGCTTTGTCCGGACACCCTCTGGCGCAACGAACGCTGGCCCCCGCTCTTGCCGCACACCTGTCTCGCCCACCTGTCCAAAAACTGAAATCCGCCGCCACGTGCGGGGTCGGGCCAGGCCACCCCGCTATAGCCGCTGGACCGCGAGTTTCCCACCCGCCGGAGCCGTGAAAGACCCGAACTCGAGGCCGGCTTGCCGGCGCTGTCGGTAGGGCCGCGCGGCCGCGCGGCCGGGTGGACGGCGCCGGCGCAGCGGCGCCCTGCCCAATCAGAAGTCAGAAGCGAGGATTGAGGAGAGAGAAGGCGGACGCCGGATGCCGGATGCGGGATGCCGGGAGCGGCGAGCGCTTTGCCCGGAGGCGTAGCGCCGTTTGGCAATCGGCTGTCTCGCCGACTGGCAGCAGTCGGCGGGGCAGTGCGCCCGACCGGTAGCAGCCGACGTAAGTCGGCTCAAGCATTGGCGGGCGGGTTCCGAGTGCCGGCAGACGAAGGGAGGTTTGAGCGGACGGACGTCCGCTGCTACACCCGATGGGTCGTTCGGCGGCCGTTCCACCCGGGTAATCGCGTAGCGTGTGGAGTGCGCCGGCTTGCCGGAGCTGTCGGTAGGGCCGCGCTGCCGCGCGGCCGGGTGGACGGCGCCGGCGCAGCGGCGCCTTACCTTGCGGCGCAGGCAGGCTGGCGGCCTGCGCTGCGCAGGCGGCGGCAAGTTGTCGCCGACCACGGCCTGGTAAGCCGTGCCACCCGGGCCGAAAGCGGCAGCAAGCTACCGCACTCCAAACGCTGGCGCGCGGTAGGGCCGCGCTGCGACGCGGCCGGGTGGACGGCGCCGGCGCAGCGGCGCCCTACCTTGCGGCGCAGGCAGGCTGCCGGGTGGTCGGCGCCGGCGCACAGCGGCGTCTCACTTGCGGAGCACTCGCTCCAGACACCGTCGCGCGATGGGGCACCCCGCTCGACGCAATTTGCGCCGCCCAATCGGCTTGCCAGCCGGCGCGCGGCCGCCTACCAGAAGCCCATGCAGCTTCCCCTGGTGTTGACGCTCGTGGGCGCCGACCGCCCCGGCCTGGTCGAGAAGGTGGCCGCGGTCGTGGCGGCGCACGCGGGCAACTGGCTCGAGTCGCGCTTGTGCCGGCTGGGCGGCCAGTTCGCCGGCATCGTGCGCATTCTGAGCCCCGCGGACCAACGCGCGAGGCTCAGCGCGGCGTTGCGCGGACTGGCGGCCGAGGGCCTCACGGTCGAGGTGTACGAGGACTCGGCGCCCGCCACGGTCCCCGCCGCGCCCACCCGGGCCGCGCGGCTCGAGTTGGTGGGCCAGGACCGCCCGGGCATCGTGCGGCAGGTCGCGGCGGCGCTGGCCGCCCGGGGCGTCAACGTCGAGGAGCTGGCCACCGAATGCGTCAGCGCGCCGATGTCCGGGGAGACCCTGTTCCAGGCCCGGGCCCGGCTCCAGTTGCCGGAAGGCTGCGACGTCGCCGCCTTGCGGGCCGAGTTGGAGCGCATCGCCGCCGACCTGCTGGTGGACATCCACTTTGAACCGTTGACCGTTTGAATGCCATGAATCCTCCCTCGCAAAACGCCGACACCGCCGCCCGGAGCCCGTTGCCGCGGCGCGACTTTCTGAAACTCTCCGCTGTGGGCGCCGCCGCCCTGGGCGCGGCCGCACCCGTCGCGGCCGCCGCGCCCGCCCGCGGGCCGTCGCGCGGCCGGACGCGTGGCCGCTACACCGGCGAGTACAGCGGGGAGCGGCTCAACCGCGTGGCCTTTCCGCTGGGCGGCATGGGTGCGGGCATGATTTGTCTGGAGGGCACGGGCGCGCTGTCGCATTTCTCGCTGCGCCACCAGCCGCAGGTATTCCACGAGCCGGTCACCTTTGGCGCGATTTGTGTGAAGGGCCCTACGCCGGAAGCCAACGTGGCGCGCGTGCTCGAGGGGCCGGTGCCGGGCTGGAAGAAGTTCGGCCAGCCCGGCTCGGGCAACGGCGCGGCCGGCAGCGCGTTTGGCCTGCCGCGCTTCCGCGCGGCGAAGTTCCGCGCCCGCTTCCCGTTTGGCACGGTCACGCTTGAGGACCGCGACGTGCCGCTGGCGGTGGAAATCACCGGCTGGAGCCCTTTCGAGCCGGGCGACGCGGACCACGCCAGCCTGCCGGTCGCTGCGCTCGAGTACCGTTTCACCAACCGCACCGCCCGCCCGCTGGAGCTGGTGTTTTCGTGGTCGGCCCGGAACTTCATGGCCGTGGGCAACAACCCCCAGGGCATCAAGCCGGCCCCGGGCGGCTTCCACCTCTGGAGCGCCGCGGCCCGCGAGCGCGCCTGGGAGGAGGGCGCCTTCATCGCCGCGGTGGACGACCCGGCGGTGCGGGTGAACCACGCCTGGTTCCGCGGCGGGTGGTGGGACGGGTTGACGATGGCCTGGCGCGACATCGCCGAGGGCCATTGCTTCGACCGGCCGCCGGTCAGCGAGGGCGGGCCGGCGCCGGGGGCGACGCTCTTCGTGCCTTTCACGCTGGCGCCGGGGCAATCGAAGACGGTGGTGCTGCGGCTCTGCTGGTACGTCGGCACGACCAACCTGCGTCTCGGCAAGGACGCGAAGGAGGCGCCGCCGGTCGAGGGCGCTTACAAGCCCTGGTACGCGGGGCGGTTTGCGAACGTCGAGGCCGTGGCGGCGTACTGGCGGGAGCACTACGCGCGACTGCGCGCCAATACGCAGCGCTTCAGCGATTGCTTCCACGACACGACCCTGCCGCCGGAGGTGGTCGAGGCCGTGGCGGCGAACCTGACCATCCTCAAATCTCCCACCGTGTTGCGCCAGGCCGACGGCCGGCTCTGGGCGTGGGAAGGGTGCAGCGACAACTCGGGCTGCTGCCACGGCACGTGCACGCACGTGTGGAACTACGCCCAAGCCATCCCGCACCTGTTCCCGGCGCTGGAGCGGACGTTGCGCGAGACCGAGTTCGGCCCTTCGCAGGACCCGCGCGGGCACCAGACCTTCCGCGCCGCCCTGCCCATCCGGCCGGTCGAGCCGGACTTCCACGCCGCAGCCGACGGCCAGTTGGGCGGCATCCTCAAGGTCCACCGCGAATGGCGCATCAGCGGGGACACCGAGTGGCTGCGGCGGCTCTGGCCGCGCGTGCGGCAGAGCCTCGACTACTGCATCGCCACCTGGGACCCGGACCGGCAGGGGTGGTTGCGCGAGCCGCACCACAACACCTACGACATCGAGTTCTGGGGGCCGGACGGCATGTGCACCAGCTTTTACCTCGGAGCGCTCCGCGCGGCCGTGCTCATGGGCCGGGCGCTGGGCGAGGACGTGTCGGGCTATGCGGACTTGCTCGCCCGGGGCGTGCAGCGCCTCGAGACCGAGCTCTGGAACGGCGAGTACTTCATCCAGAAAATCGAGTGGAAAAACCTGCGCGCCGCCGACCCCACGCACCTGCAAAGCATGGTGGGCGGTTACTCCCCTGAGGCGCGCGAACTGCTCGAAAAAGAAGGCCCCAAGTACCAGTACGGCGCCGGCTGCCTGGCCGACGGCGTGCTGGGCTGCTGGCTGGGACTGGTGTGCGGCGTGGGCGAGTTTGTGGACCGGGAGAAGGTCCGCAGCCATCTGCGCGCGGTGCATCGCTACAACCTCAAGCACGACCTGACCGCCCACGCCAACCCGCAACGCCCCGCCTACGCCTGCGGGGCCGAGGGCGGCCTGCTCTTGTGCACCTGGCCCAAGGGCGGCCGGCTTTCGTTGCCCTTTGTGTACTCGGACGAAGTCTGGACCGGCATCGAGTACCAGGTCGCCTCGCACCTCATGCTGCTGGGGGAGGTCGAGCGCGGCCTCGAGATCGTGCGCGTGTGCCGGGCGCGCTACGACGGCCGGGTGCGCAACCCCTTCAACGAATACGAATGCGGCCACTGGTACGCCCGCGCGATGGCCAGCTACGGCCTGCTCCAGGGCCTGAGCGGCGCGCGCTACGACGCCGTCGAGCAGGTGCTTTACCTGGCGCCGAGCCTGCGCGGCGACTTCCGGGCCTTCCTGGCCACGGCGGGTGGCTACGGCACTGTGGGCGTGCGGCGCGGCAAACCCTTCCTCGAGGTCCGCGCCGGCCAGATTCCGGTCAGGGAAATCCGCTACACGCCCGCCTGAGCCGGGCCCGAGTTGGGCGCGCAAAGAAAGACCGCCCCCCAGGTTCTGGCGGCGCAGGCCCGGGTGCCCCGCCCTCGGAACCGCTGGCCAATCCCCGCCCGGTGCGTTAAACACGGCCCCGCAGCAAGCCATGAATGCCACGTCCTCTTCTCCCGTGCCGCGACGCGATTTCCTCGGCCAACTCTCCCTGGGCACAGCGGCCATGGCCGCCGGTGCTCTCGGCCCGCAGAGCGCCGCCGCGCCCACTGCCGCCGCGGAACCTGGCGCCCGCCCCCGCCGCCTGCACGAACCGGCGTTTCGCCCGTTGCCGCTGGGCAGTGTGACGGCGGAAGGCTGGCTGCGCCGCCAGTTGCGCCAGCAGGCCGACGGCCTGAGCGGGCACCTGGACGAGTTCTGGCCCGATGTGCAGGACAGCCAGTGGTTTGGCGGCCGGGCCGAGGGGTGGGAGCGCGCGCCGTACTGGCTGGACGGGGTAATCCCCCTGGCCTGGGTGCTCGAGGACGCGCCGCTCAAGGCCAAGGTCAAACGCCGCGTGGACCAGATCGTCGCCGGCCAGCGGCCCGACGGCTGGTACGCGCCCTACCCGCTGGACGCGAACACGCGGCCCTACGACCCGTGGGCCATCCTGCTGGTGAACAAGGCGCTGGTGCAGTACCACGAAGCCACGGGCGACCCGGCCGTCCTGGCCGCCGTGCACCGCAACCTGCGCGCCCTGCTCGCGGCCCTCGAGCGCCGGCCGCTTTTCGACTGGGGCCGGTTCCGCTGGTTCGAGGGCCTGATCCCGGTGTACCACGTCTTCGAGCGCACGGGCGAAGGGTGGCTGCTCGACCTCGCCCGGCGGCTCCTCGAGCAGGGCTTCGACTACCGCGCCTTTTACCGCGGGCCGGACATCGTCTCGCCCACCCCGCGGCGCGGGCGCTGGACCTGGGAGAAACACGTGGTCAACACCGGCATGGCCCTCAAGGCCTACGCCCTGGCCTGGCGGTTGACCGGGCGCGCGGCCGACCGCGACTTCGCCCGCGAGATGCTCGCGGTGCTGGACCGCTACCACGGCCAAGTCCACGGCTTGTTCACGGGCGACGAGTGCCTGGCCGGCCGCAGCCCCACGCAGGGCACGGAGTTGTGCGCGGTGGTCGAGGCCCTCTACTCGCTCGAATGGCTGACCGCCATCACCGGCGACCCCGCCTGGGCCGACCGCCTCGAGCGCGTGGCCTTCAACGCCCTGCCCGCCACGTTCGCGCCCGACATGTGGTCGCACCAGTACGACCAGCAGGTCAACCAGGTCCAGTGCACCATCAACCCCGAGCACATGTGGTCCACCAACGGACCGGACGCGAACCTCTTTGGACTGGAGCCCAACTACGGCTGTTGCACCGCGAACATGCACCAGGGCTGGCCCAAATTCGCCGCCCACCTCTGGCTGCGCAGCCCGGACGACGGCTTGGTGGCCGCCGCCTACGCCCCAAGTTCGGTGCGCGCCATCGTGCGCGGCCGGCCCGTGCACGTGGCGCTCGAGACCGATTACCCTTTTCGGGAAACTCTGCGCTTCAGCGTCACGGTGGATGGCCGCCTGCGGTTTCCGCTCCGGTTGCGCGTGCCGGCCTGGGCGCGCGGCGCCTCGCTGCGCGTGGGCGGCGGGCGGACGATGGCACTGGAGCCCGGCAGCTTCCACCGCCTCGAGCGCGTCTGGTTCGGCGCGAGCGAGCTCGAGTTGCGCCTGCCCATGCCCGCGCGGTTCACCCGCCGTTATAACCAGGCCGTGGCCCTCGAGCGCGGCCCGCTCGTCTTCGCCCTGAACCCGCGCGAGACCTGGACCCGCGTCAACGCCGACAAACCCCACCGCGAGCTTCCGCACGCCGATTTCGAGGTCCGCCCCGCCTCGCCCTGGAACTACGGCCTGCTGGTGGACGAGGCCCGACCCGAGACGAGCGTGCGCTTCGAGGAACGCCCCGTGGGCGAGCGGCCCTTTGCGCCGGAGGGTGCGGGCGTGGTGGCGCATGTGCGGGGCCGCCGCCTGCCGAACTGGAAACTGGCCCACGGCTGGGCCGAGGAAGTACCGCCCCAGCCGCAAACCAGCCGCGAGCCGCTTGAAGACCTCACCCTGATTCCCTACGGCTGCGCCAAGCTGCGCGTAACCGAGTTTCCCCGGCTGGCCGGTTGACGCGGGCGACGGTTCGCTCCGCCGTCACCGGCCTGCCCGGCGCAGGCCCGCACAAAATCCCGGAACAACGCCCGGAACCGCGGGTCGCTTTGCACCAGACGCTCCGGGTGAAACTGGACGGCCAGGAACCAGGGCAGGGCCCCGGCGTGTGACGGGGCCAACTCGAGAGCCTCGATCACGCCGTCCGGGCTGAGCCCCGCCACCGCCAGCACCTCCGCCGGCCGGGCCACGGCCTGATGATGCGTGCTGTTCACCCCCGCGCGCCCGGCGCGCAGCAGCCGCGCCAGACGCGAGCCGGGCGCCAGTTCGATTTCGTGCACCGCGTTGTGCAGGCGGTCCGGCCGCTGATGTCGCAGCGCGCCGGGCCACTGTGCGGGAAGGTCCACCCAGAGCGTGCCGCCCAGGGCCACGTTCACCAGTTGATGCCCGCGGCAAATGGCAAAAAGCGGCTTGCGCCGGCGAAAGACCTCGCGCACCAGCGCCAGCTCGAAGGCGTCCCGGTCGGGCTCGACCTGCTTGATCGTGGCCCGCAGGGCCGGCGGAAGACCCGGCGCGTGCAATTCGGGCTGGAGGTCCTCGCCGCCGGTCAACAGCACTCCGTCGCAACGGGCCACGGCATCGCGGACATAACGCGGCTCAGGTTGGCAGGCGGTGACGACCGGCACGCCGCCCGCCTCGGCCACGGCCTCGAGGTACGCGCGTGACACACACAGCGCCGGGTCCCCCAATTCCACGCCGCGTGGTAGAGTCGCCGAAGTGACCAAGATCAAGGGACGTTGTTTCATGGCGCGGTTGCGAGCCGGAGAAATGTGCCGCGCCGGGGGGCTTGCGCCAACCCTTTCCCGCCTGCGACAGCCGGGGCGACGGCACCACGCCACCGACAGCAGCCCGCAACGCCGTGGCATTCTTCCCCGGAAATCGCGACCGGCTTGCTGCCTGGGACGGCCAGGTTGAGCGGGCCAACCCTGACCTTGAAGCCGTCGGCGGTGCGCGGTGCACGCGCCTCCCTTGGGGGATGACCGGCCGGCCTGTGCCCCACAAAGCACACTTGCCTTGGGCCGCGGTTCCGGTTAGCAATGACTCCAGCGAACCCTGAACCCTGTAATTATGACGCACAAAACCTTCACAACCCGGGCAGGTGGCCGAGTGCCGGGCGGCTTCACCCTGATCGAGCTGCTGGTGGTCATTGCCATCATCGCCATCCTGGCAGGCATGTTATTGCCGGCCCTGAGCCGCGCCAAAGACCGGGCGCAGCTCTCGATTGACCTCAGCAACAACAAACAAATCCTCCTGGCCATGTCCATGTACGTCGGCGACAACAATGACTACATGCCCCATCCGAGCTGGGGAACCGTATCGGGGGGCACAGGCAACGGCCCCAACAATTGGTGCTACGCCTCTTATGTGGAGGGCCTGGGTTGGATGCGCACCGCCGCCAACAGCATGGAGTACACGAACCAATTGCCCTACTTCCGCCAGAGCCAGTTGGGCCGTTACCTCGAGACCGAAAAGGTCCTCATTTGCCCCAAAGACGCGGTCGAGTCGCGGGGCTCGAAGAAGAACCTTTACCGCCAACGGGACGTGAAACTGACCAGCTACACTTGGAACGGCTCGGTCATCAGCTACGGGCAACTGGTCAACTCGACGCGCACCTCGCCGCTACCGCCCATTGGCAACACGCACAAACAGTCCGCCATGAACCCGATGTCCTACCTGATGTGGGAGGCCGACGAGTACACGCCGTTCTTTTTCAACGACGCGGGCAACCAGCCCCATGAGGGCATCTCCCAGCGCCACGGCGGGGGCAAGGCCATCAGTGTGACCGTGGACGTGAAGGGCCGGGGCACCATCGGTCTGATTAGCGGCGGGACCCAGAGCATTACCTACAAGAAATACTATGACCTGGCAGGCGGCGTGGCCGGCGGGACCATTTTCCGACCGGCTCTCCTGCCCAACGAACTTTGGGCCGCGCCCGATAGTCCGACCGGCGGTTACTTCTGAGCCTGGACACGGTTTCAGTTTTGTTCTGTGCCGCTCCCGCCCGAAGGCGGGAGTTTTTTTGTCCCGTTGTTTCCACCGCGCCCCGGCGGCGTTTTGCCGGCCCGGTCGCGCCGGGCGGGCCGCGGGATGGGCGGGTCACTCGCCGATGATTTTGACCAGCACCCGCTTGCGGCGGCGGCCGTCGAACTCGCCGTAAAAAATCTGCTCCCACGGCCCGAGGTCCAGCCGGCCCGCAGTGATGGCGACCACCACTTCGCGGCCCATGATCTGGCGCTTGAGGTGGGCGTCGGCGTTGTCCTCGCCAGTGCGGTTGTGCCGGTACTGGGCCACCGGCTCGTGCGGCGCGAGTTTCTCCAGCCACACGTCGTAATCGCGCAGCAGGCCGTCCTCGGCGTCGTTGATGTACACGCTGGCGGTGATGTGCATGGCGTTGACCAGGCACAGCCCCTCCTGGACGCCGCTGCGGCGCACCAGCTCGGCCACGGTGTCGGTGATGTTCAGGTAACCGCGCCGGTCGGAGACGTGGAACCAGAGGTACTCGGTGAGCGATTTCATGCCGCCATTTCAGGCGCAAACGCCCCGGCCGCCAACCGGAAAGCGCGCGCCAGACGCGCCGGGCCAACGGCACCCGCGCCGTCGGCCAACAGCGCCGGCAAGCCGGCCTGCTTGCGCCAAGCAAAGCGCGGCAGGCCGGCGCGCCCCACACGCTCCGCGAGGTAGGGCGCCGCTGCGCCGGCGCCGTACTCCTGGCCGCGCCGCAGCGCGGCCCTACCGGCCATGCGCCAGCGTTTGGAGTGCGGCCGCTCCGCTTGTTCTGCGCCGGGTGGTACGGCCTGCCAGGCCGCACTCAACGGCCACCTGCCGCCGACCCGATTACGGGAGCGCACACGTTCGCGCGTGCCGCCGACGGCGCCCCCGCCATCGGCTTCTTAGCGCAAGCTGGCAGCCTGCCGTATCGCCGACTGGCAGTCAGCGATACAACCGATGACCCATCGGCGCTACCCCGCCGGGCGAACCGTCCACCGCTCCCGACCTCCGCTTCCGGTATCTGGTATCCGGTATCCGGCATCCGGCCTCTGAACCCATCCCAAAGCGCCGGCAAGCCGGCGCACTCCACACGCTTCGCGAGGTAGGGCGCCGCTGCGCCGGGTGGTACGGCCTGTCAGGCCGCACTCAACGGCCACCTGCCGCCGACCCGACACGGGGAGCGCCCTCGTCCCCGCGTGCCGCCGACGGCGCGTCGCTGCCGTACCAACGGCCAGTGGGCGATACCGCGACTCGCCAATCGGCGCGACCCTGCCGCGGCTCAGGGCCGGGTGTTTGCGTGGCCGGCGCGTTACCCGAATTCTTCCGGGGTGCCGGTGACGCCAAAGCGGCCGTGCGGGAGGCGGCCCAGTTCGTTGGTCAGGCAGTCGCGGAGCAGCCGCCCCAGTTCGCGCGCGGGGCCGGCCTCCAATCGCGCCGACTCGACCGCGGCGAGCGGGGCAGTGGCCAGGGTGCGCGCGGCCGCTTGGGCGGCCGGGCCGAGCCGGCCGCGGGCCAGGTCAGGTTGCAGTCCGAGGGCAGCGAGCAGTTTCCACTCGAAGGCCAGGGTCAGCGGAACCAACGGCGCCGCGACGGCGTGGAGGAATTCCCGCAGCAGGGCGTAAAGTTCCGGCACGGGCGCCTCGGGTTCGGTGGTGCGCTCGAGAAGCTGAGTGACGTAGGCGGCGGCGCGCAGGCGGGCGAGGTCGGTCCGCAGGCCGGGTTGGAGGTCGCGCACCACGACCTCGCGGAGGGTGTGGAGATCGGAGCGGCGGCTGCGCTGGAAACTCAGCTCGGCTTCGTAAAAGAGGTCCAGCTTGCCGCGGAAGGGGGATTTGGGGCGGCGGGCGCCCCTGGCCACGGTGGCCAGGCGGCCGTGGTGTTCGGTCAGCCAGTGGACGATGAGGCTGGTCTCGGTCAGCGGCCGCACGCGCAGGACAATGCCCGGGGTGCGCTCGGCGTTCATGGGACCGGCACGGGGGGCGGGGGATGCGGGGCCAGGGCCGATGCCGCGGGGGGCAGGGGGGGCAGCACGCCGGTGAGCCGGGCCGATTCCGCGGCGGGTTGCGGCACAATCGAGCCCAGGCTGATGACGTACTTGATGCCGTCGGCCACGGACATGTTGAGCCGGATGACGTCTTCGTCGGGCACCATGACCAGGAAACCGCTGGTGGGGTTGGGGGTGGTGGGCACGAAGATGCCGTCCAGGGCGCGGCCCACGCGCTGCTCGGGCTCGGGCAGCTCCTCACTGGTCAGAAAGCCGATGGAGTAGATGCCCTGGCGGGGGTATTGGATGAGCACGACCTGCTTGAAAGAAGAGCGGGTGCTGGAGGTGAAGGCTTCGTTGACCTGCTGAATGGTGGTGTAGATTTTGTTGAGCAGGGGCACGCGCCGGAGCAGTTGGTCCATCCAGAAAATGACGCGTTTGCCGACGTAATAGCGCGTGGCCCGGCCCACCGCGGCAATCAACACCAGCGCCAGCGCAAAGGACGCCAGGCTCCAGTACCAGTAAGTGGGGCCGCGGCCGCCGTCGGCGTGCGTGATTTCCCTCGGAACGAAGAAGAGCAAGCTGTCCGTGATGCCGGTAATGGTTCCAAATCCCCATTTGAGAATGATCAGGGTGAGCACCACCGGCAGCACCACCGCCAGGCCGGTGAAGAAGTTGGCCCGCCAGATTTGGAGCTGCGATTTCACGCGCGGGGGGAAGGGTGGGCCGCCAGCCGGGCGAAGTCAAACCGCGCGGCCAGCCGCCGCAGGAGCCGGTTTTCCGCGCGTTTCATGCGCCGGCGCGCGGCCGGGGTGGTGTCGTCATGGCCGCAAAGGTGCAGCAACCCGTGCACGAGGTACCGGACCACCTCGGCCGGCCAGGAGGTGCGGAAAATCCGGGCCTGGCGCAACGCCTCGGGCACGCCGATGAAGAGGTCGCCGCACCGGCCGCCCGGCGCCGGGCCGCCCGCCGGCGCCGCCCCGTAGTCGAAGGTGATCACGTCGGTGGGGCCGGCGTGGCCGAGGTGACGGGCGTTGAGTGCGCTCATGCGGCGGTCGCCCACCAGGTGGATGCCCAGTTCGGCCCAGCGCTGGCGGGCGAACTCGGGCTGGGCCAGCGCCGCCCGGGCCAGGGTGCGCAGGAAGCGTCCCTCCAGGGGCACCGCCCGCTGGCGGTTGCGCAGGTAGAGGCGGCTCATTCGCGCGTGCCGCGGTGTTCCTCGTAGGCGGCGAGGATGCGCCGGACCAGCGGGTGGCGGACCACGTCCTTGCGGCCCAGTTCGATGATGGCGATGCCCTCGACGTTGCGGAGGGCTTGGCGGGCCTCGAGCAGGCCGGAAGGCTTGGACTTGGGCAGGTCAATCTGGGTGAGGTCGCCGGTGATGACGGCCTTCGAGTTGAAGCCCAGCCGGGTGAGGAACATGAACATCTGTTCGCCGGTCGAGTTTTGGGCTTCGTCGAAAATGATGAAGGCGTTGTTGAGGGTGCGCCCGCGCATGTAGGCCAGCGGGGCGATCTCGATGACGCCGCGCTCCATGTGGCGCTGGATTTCCTCGGCCGGGAGCATGTCGTGCAGGGCGTCGTAGAGCGGGCGCAGGTAGGGAGCGAGCTTTTCCTGGAGGTCGCCGGGCAGGAAGCCCAGGGCCTCGCCCGCCTCGACCGCCGGGCGGGTGAGCAGGAGGCGGTTGACCTGGCCGGCGCGGAGGGCGGCGGCGGCCATCGCCATGGCCAGGTAGGTCTTGCCCGTGCCGGCCGGGCCCAGGCCGAAGGTGATGTCGTGCCGGCGGATGGCCTCGATGTAGCGGCGCTGGCCGGGGGTTTTGGGGCTGACGACCGCCTTGCGGGGCGAGGTCTGGATGCGTTCGGCCTGGAGGGCCTCGAGCGCGGCGGCGCCTTCGTCCTTGAGGATGCCCAGGGCGAGGAGGAAATCCTGGTTGCGCACCACGCCGCCGGCTTTGAGGCGGCCTTCGAGCATTTGGAAGAGCCGGCGGGCGTGGGCGATTTTTTCGGCCTCGCCATCGAGCCGAATCCAGGTGTCGCGGGCGACGGCTTTGACGCCCAGTTCGGCCTCGAGGGCGGCGAGGTTGCGGACGTCGTGATTGAAGAGCTCGGAGGTGAGCCGGGGGTTGTCGAAATGCAGCGTCTCAGTGGGCATGTCCGGGAGACTCGGGGGCGGCGGTGTCGGCGGCCAGCGCGGCCCGGAGGCGGGCGGCAACGTCCTTGAGCGCCTCGGGAATCACGGAGGTGTCGGCCAGCACCGGCATGAAATTGGTGTCGCCGTTCCAGCGGGGCACGATGTGGAGGTGGAGGTGTTCCTCGACGCCGGCGCCGGCCACGCGGCCCAGGTTGATGCCCAGGTTGAAGCCGTCGGGGTGCATGGTGCGCTTGAGGGCGTTGAGGCAGCGCCGGGTCAGGTGCCAGAGCTCGAGCAGTTCCGGGTCGGTGAGGTCGTTGAAGTCCGCCGTCTGCTTGTACGGCACGACCATGAGATGTCCGCCGTTGTACGGGTAGGTGTTGAGCACGGCAAAGCAGGTGCGGCCGCGAGCCAGGACGTGGTTGCCCACGTCATCGTCCGACTGGGCGATGCGCGTGAAGAGCGAGCCGTCCTGCTTCGGCTTGGGCGCCAGGATGTATTCGATCCGCCACGGGGCGTGCAGATGTTCCATGCTCGACACGCTAAGGAAGCGGCCGCCGCTTGTCAAAGGCCCGGCCACCGGCGGCGGGGCGGGGTGCGGGGAGGCAGCCCGGGAACCACGGCTCAACTCCGCCACGAGCGGGTGCGGTTGAGGCTGGCCAAGATTTCCCGGGTCAGGCGCGTGTCTTCCTCGATCTGCCAGTCGAACATGCCCACCAGAATGAAGTCCGCCCCGTTCTCGAAGGCGTACCGGAAGCCGCGCGCGGGCGGGATGGCCCCGGCGGCCAGGACTTTGAAGGCGATCCAGGGCACCCGGACGTTGAACATGACCTCGGCCACTTCCTCCGGGTCCTTGCACCAAGAGTTGTCGTACCGGCCCAGGTCGCCGGTCTCGTCGGGCCGGGGCGCGGTGTAGTAGTCGTGGGAGTGGAAGGTCTTGAGGTAAAAGTCCGGCTTCAGGCCGGCCTTTTCGCAGGCCACGATGGTGCCCAGGCCGTGCGCGCCGATGCCCGCCAGGCACTTGCGGGCGCGGATGACCTCGAGGGTCTTGGCCAGCGTGTCCAGGTCGCCACGTTGGACCAGGGCGTCGGCGGTGTCGCCGGTGGCGTGGATGGCCACCGCGCCCAGGTCGGCGGCCTGGAGGAACTGGTCCATGCCCTTGTCGCCGGTCAACCGGGCCTGGGCGATCCACTGCATTTTGCCGCCGCGCTTCCAGTGGCGCTCGAAGTGGTGCGCGCCGTCGCGGACCCAACTGTTGACGGCGTTGATGCCGTGCGTCTCGGCCAGCTCGAGTGTCTCCGCGATCTTGGCGTCGGTGTTGTAACGCTTCATCAGGTGGGAGACGTAGGTCAGGTCGCGCGCGTGGGCGTAGCCGCCGATGAGGTTGCCGCCGAGCATCAGGCGGCTGAAGGTGCGCGCGCCGATGCGGCCCTGGGGCAGGGTCGCGCGGGGCGGCGGCAAGGGGTCCGTGGGCAGATTGAGCACCGGGTCGGCGTGCAGCGCGGCGGGCGCGGCGGCGGTGGCGGCCAGCGCGGTCACCTTGAGGAACTCGCGGCGGTTCAGGGCATCGCTCATGGCAACATGGGTGGTTGAGAATGCTTGACAACTGAGCCTGCCGAAATTTGCGCCCCGGCACCCGGAAAGGCAACCCTTTTTGCCGCGGCGCCGGGACCGGGCTTGCGCCGGCGGTCGCGGGTGCTCACTGACGGGCCCGTCGAGAAATGTGCTGCAAAACCGGGCCCGCGGGCCTAGCGTGGCGGCATGGATCCGCTGCTGAAACTCCTGCACGAAGACGGCCGGCTGCGCCCGGCGCAAATCGCCAGCCTGCTCGGGCTCAGCGAGGCCGAAGTCATCGAGAAAATCCAGGCCTACGAGCGCGACGGCATCATCCTCGGCTACCGGGCGGTGCTCAACGAGGAGAAGCTGGGCGTGGACACCGTGCGCGCGGTGATCGAGGTCAAGATCACCCCCGAGCGCGAAGGCGGGTTCGACCGCATCGCCGAGCGCATCGCCCGGTTCAGCGAGGTGCGCTGTTGCTACCTGATGTCCGGAGCCTACGACCTGTTGGTCGAGGTCGAGGGCGAGGACCTGCGCCAGGTGGCGATGTTTGTGGCGGAAAAACTGGCGACCATCCAGGGCGTGCTCTCGACCGCCACGCACTTCATCCTCAAACCCTACAAGGAACAGGGCGTGCTCATGAAGCCCGAGCGCCACGAGGAGCGCCTGGCCGTGACCCCCTGAACCGCCGGGCCGACTCGGGCTCCGCCTCGCGCGGTCTTGAAGTCACGCGTCAGCGGGTGAAGTTTTCCGCCATGACACTCCGAATCTCCCTGGCCCAAACCGGCGCCCTGCTCGCCGGAACGGTGACGCTGCTGGCGCAACCCTGGACCGGCGGGACCGGGTACGGCGGCGGTGCCGCGACCGGTTTGGGCGGCGGTTACGGCGGACCGACGCTCGCGCGCGTCAACGTGGCGCCGCTGGCCGGCGGCGGCCTGGCGGCGGGCATGGGCGCGAGCGGCTTCGGCGCACCTGCGGCCGGAGCCGGCGGTTTGTTTGGCGTCACGCGACCCACGTTCATGGGCGAGGCCAACGCCATTGCCGGGCAGTTCTTCAGCAATGCGGGCGTGCCCCTGACCGGCGTGACGGCAGGCACTGCGGCAACGACCGTCTCTCCCCCGGGTTACGCCCACCGCGCGCGCGCGGGTCCGGCATCACCCGCCCGCTGGACGCAACACCCGGCGGCCTCTCGCGCGGTCCAGTCCGGCGCTCCGGGAGCTGCCGCCAGCCTGGCGGCGGCCGGGACCAGCCCGCGACCGCCAGCGGCGGCTGCCTCCACTCCTGGCGTATCCCGCGGCCGGGCTTTTCCAATGGCGAGCGCCCCGTCCGGCACGCGCCTGGGCAGGACTGTTTGGGACCACTCGGCGCGGGCAACCGGGGAGTCAATGCGCTCGAACGAACGGCTGGTTCGTTGAAAAGCGCCCCCGCCGGGCACGCGCCTCCGGTTCGCGAGTTCGGGCAATGACGTGAATCAAGGTTTTGCGGGCTGCCGACTGGACAAGCCCGCGTGCGCCGGCAAGGCTCCCGGCCCATGCACCTCCGGGGAATGTGGCTGGCACTGGCGCTGGCGCTGCCGGTGGCGCGGGCGCAAAGCCCCGCCGAGTACGAGCAGCCGCCCTTGCGGTACTCCGCCACCCCGGCGAGCAACGCGGTGAGCGCGTTGCAGGCGCGTCTGGCCGAGGGCACGTGGTCGCCGCCGGGGACCTCCGAACACGACCGGTTGCGGGCGGTGTTGGACGCCCTGGGGGTGCCGGTCGAGTCGCAAGTGCTGGTGTTTTCCAAGACCAGCCTGCAGCGCGAGCGGATCAGTCCGCGCCGGCCGCGCGCCCTTTACTTTTCCGAGGATTGCTACGTCGGCTGGGTGCCGGGCGGGTTGATCGAAGTGGCCGTCACCGACCCGGTGCTCGGGGTGGCGTTTTACCGGGTGGACCCGCGGGAGCGCGCGGGTATGCGCATCGAGCGCGACCCGGACTGCCTCTCGTGCCACGGGGCGGCGCTAACCCGCCACTGGCCCGGGTTGATCGTGCGGTCCGTGTTCCCCGACGCCACGGGCGAGCCGTTGACCGCGGCGGGCGGTTTTCTCATCGGGCACGAAAGCCCGCTGGCCGACCGGTGGGGCGGTTGGTACGTGACCGGACAGAGTGGATCGCTCCGGCACATGGGCAACGTGACGGCGCGCCTCGAAGGCCACGACGCCGTGATGGACCGCGATGCAGGGGCGAGCCTCACCGACCTGAGCCGCTTCTTTCCGGTCGCCGACTACCTGCGGCCGGACAGCGACATCGTGGCGCTGTTGGTGCTCGAACATCAAACGGGCATGATGAACCGACTGGTGACCGGCGCCCTGCGGGTCCGCAAATGGCTCACCTACCAGCAAAACCTCCAGCGCGAGCGGGGTGAGCCGGTGAGCGTCGAGCCGGTCGGCTCGGCCCTGCGGGTGGTCGAAAGCGAGGCCCGGCGCATCCTCGAGTACCTGTTGTTTTGCGACGAAGCGGCCTTTCCGCCCGAGGGCATTCGCGGCGGGAGCGCGTTCGTCGAGGCGTTTCGCCGCAACCGCCGCACCGACGCCCGCGGCCGCAGCTTGAAAGACTTCGACCTGCGCACGCGGCTGTTCACCTGGCGGTGCAGCTACCTGATCTACGCGCAGGCCTTCGACGCACTCCCGCCGGCCTTGTACGCGGCCGTGGCCCGGGGCCTGGGCGAGGCGGTGTGCGCAGCCGAACCACCGCCGGCTTTTCGGCACCTCGCACCCGAGGAACGCGCGGCGATCCGCGAAATCTTGGCGGCCACCAAGCCCGAGTTGACGCGCTTCTGGTAAGGCAAAATGCCGGCAAGCTCGGCCGGTAGTGACGCCGGTCACCCGGCCGGGGTGACGGAGAAGTGCGGGGGCGGCGACAGCGCTATTCCGCCTCGAAGGCAAACAGCGTCACGCTGCAGGGCGCGACGGTCAGCATGTCTCCGAAGGTCGCCGGGGCTTCCTCGATGACGACCTTCGGCGGCTGGTCGGGGTCGTTGTACGCTTGCGGGTCGGTGCCGGCGATCTGCCAGCGGCGTCCCGGGCCTTTGAGTTTTGCGCCGGTGAGCGTCACCGGGATGCGTTGTTCCTGGAGCGTGGCGTTGACGATGCCGAGCGTGAGGGTTTTGCGGTCGGCGCTCCAGGCGGCCTGGGCGTCAATCAGTCCCTCGGTGGTGGTGGCCACGGGCAGTTCGCCGAAGTGGTGCCGGTAGAGTTTCAAGACCAGGCCGGTGGTCTCGAAGGCGGCGTGGCGCCGGCTGGTTTTGATGGCACCGATGACGTTGACGGTCTGCGCGTAAAAGGCCGAGTGGATCAGGTCGCTCTGCCGGGCGTATTCGTGCACACCGGCGGCGATGCCCAGGGCGTCTTTGAGGAAGTAGCGCGTGCCCAGTTCGCCGAAGACGTGCGGGCCGTACCAGTAGTTCCACTCGGTCATGGCGATGCGGATGTCGCGACCCTGCAGGTGCGGCATCTCCGCGCGCGCCCGGCGGTGGAACTCGACCTTGGCGCGGATGTTGTCCGGAATCTGGCGGACGTGCGCCAGCAGGCCGGGACGCTCCTGGCAGTAGAAGTGCTCGGCGATGGCGTCCATGTGGTCGGCGCAACTGCGCAGCAGGCCGGTGCTCCAGCGGCCGGCTTCGCCCGAGGCGATGCAGAAAATGCCCGGGTCCACCTCGCGCATCTTGTCCACGACCCAGTTGTGCTTGAGGACGTAGTGCTCGAGGGCCATGTAGCCGAGCTGCCAGGGGCCGAACATCTCGTTGCCGATGCCCCAGAACTTCACGCCGAAGGGCTCCGGCGCGCCGTGACGGGCCCGCCGCGCGCCCCAGTAGGTGTCCGTCGAGCCGTTGCAGTACTCGAGCTGCGCGGCGGCGGAGTGGGCGTCGCCGAAGCCGGTGTTGACCGTGATCCACGGCTCGGCGCCGACCAGGCGGCAGAAGCGGATGAACTCGTGCATCCCGAAGTCGTTGTGCTCGACGCCGGTCCAGGCGGGATTGGTGCGCGGCGGACGACGGTCGCGCTCGCCGATGCCGTCGCGCCAGTCGTAGCCGCTGACGAAATTGCCGCCGGGCCAGCGGTAGATGGGGGCCTTGAGCTCGCGCAGCAGCGCCAGGGTGTCGGCCCGCATTCCCTCGACGTTGTCCGCGGGCATGAGCGAAGCGGTGCCGATGAACACCGCGCCGGCGTCCACGCGCAGTTCCACCCAGGCTTTGTCCGAGGTGCGTGTGGCGGTGAAGTCGAAGGGGTAGCGGCGGTACTCCGCGTCAACGTCCGCGAGCGTCTGGGAATCGCCCATCCCCCGCTCATCGCCCCAGGCCAGCGTCACGCGCGCGGTGGCGCCCTCGGCGGGGTCGGCCTTGAGCCAGACGTAGCCGGTGTACGATTTGCCCTCGGTGAGGCCCAGGTCCAGTTGCCGCAGGCCGCTGCCCGCCCGCACCCGCGGGCTGTGCCGGCCCACGAAGGGGCGGTTGGTGCTCATGTTCACCCCCGCCGGCTCGCCCACGATCTGCCACGGCGAACGACCCACCACCGGAAAGGGCGTATCCCGCAGCGCGGTGTACGGCCGGTATTCCGGGGTGATGGGATGGTAGAACTTCCGGTCCTCGAGCATCTCCGCCCAAATGCCGCCGTAGATGCAGCGGCCCAGGTGCTCGATGAACTGGCTGTACACGTACGGCGAGAGCCGCGCGCCGACTTTCGCCGCGTCCACGCCCAGGCGTGGCGCGGGCGGCTCGCGCTGGGCCAGTTTCTCCAGGCTCACGTCATCGTACCACGCCCGGCCCGTGGCCCGGCCCCAGCCGCCCAACAGACAGTTCACCTGCACGCTGGTCTGATCGGCGGTCTCGAACTCGGTCTCGACCCGCGTCCAGTCGCGCGTGCCGGTGACCGCCGGCGTGGCCACGCCCTGGAGGTTGTGCAGGTTGAACAGGGCGCCGCGCGCGCCGCCCTGGGGCGTGACGTTCTCGGTCTTGATCCAGCCCGAGAGCCGGTAGCGGGCGAAGGGCTCGACCGCCACGTTGGCCGTCCATGCGATGTCCGCGCCGGACTCGGAGGCCAGCTCCACGCTGCGGTTGCCGGTGCGTCCCACGTTGGCGTGGGTGAAGGTGCCCTCGCCCGCCCAGATCTCGGTGCGCCAGCCGCGCGGACGGCGGCCGTCGGCCTGCTCGAAGGAGGGGTTGGGCACGGGGTTCTGGGCCAGGGCGGCCACGGCGGTAGCCAGGGCGAAGGTTGGGCTCAGGAGGCGTCGAAGCGATGCGTGCATGGCGGGATTGGAACGGCGGCGGCGGGGGCGGGTCAAGCCCGGCCTGCCGACGCGGCCTGAATCCGGCGCATTCCGCGCGCTGCGTTCAGCCGAGCGCTCGATTTTTTCGCGTCAGAGTTGCCCGTTCCGCCCGCCCTCGAATCAGGGCACGAGCACGGCCCGGTAGCTGCGGCGCGCTTGAAGTCCCTGGGCATCGGTCACGGTGACCTTGCCGCCGTTGAGCGTGTAGGTGCCCAGCGTCTGCCACGTGACCAGGTCGCTGGAATACTCCACCCGTGCGCGGGCGCCGACCGGCCCGGCCAGGTCGAAGCGAAATTGCTTGCTCGCGTTTACGCCGAAGCTGCCCGCGACGAAGGTCAGCGGCACGTCCTGCGCCAGGTTCAGGTCCACCTTCACGTTCACCGGGCTCAGCGTCACGGTGCGGCTCACCGGCACGGTCAGCCCCGGACCACTGAACGTCACGGTCAGGCTTCCGGTCGTGGCCGGCGCGGGAAAGGCGAAGCCGCCCGAAGTCGAAGTGACCGCGTAGTAATTGCCCGCGGCCGGCTGGACGGTTACGCCCGCCAAACCCTCCCCCGGCGTGTAGAACCCGTCGCCGTCGGCGTCGCGGTACACCACCCCCAGCACCAGCGGCGCGGGTGTGCTGGCGCTGCGGGCGAAGTTTTGCGTGGTCATGACGGCGTTGTAGTTCACAGCCAGGCCGGTGGTGTCGTTGGTCACGCTGAACACCCCGCTGCGCACGCCGATGCCCACCTCGTCAAAGTCTGCGTTCATGAGGTTCTCCCGATGCCCGGGGCTGCGAAACAGCGCCTCGTGCTCATTTACCGTGAACTGGTTCAGGTTCGCCGTGCCGGTGGTGCCCTGCCAGGCGATGTTTTCACCCCACGTCCAGCTCCCGCTGAACACATAGCCTGCCGCGCTCATGCGGTCGCCCGGATTGGAGCCGTCCACGCCGTCGTGGCTGAAGATGTCGTGGGCCAGCATCCAGTCGCTGTGGGCGCGGGCGGAGGCAATCAAGAGCGGGTGAAAGGCCAGGGGCGGCTTCGGGTCGGGGCTGATCGAGTCGGGCGGCAGCCCCTCGTTCAAATCCAGCCCCAGCCGGGCCGCCTCGGCCGCGGGATTGGCCCGGGCGCGGTTGATCAGCTCGAGCATGAGCTGCTCCTGCGGCGTGGGGTCGCCGTGAGAGTAAAGGGTGTTGGCCGCATGGAGCCCGGGTGCCCGCGCGACCGGCGCCACCCCGGCCGCGGTCCGCGGATCGCCCACGACGACCGCTTCGTTCATGGCCTCGCTCGGCATAGCGCTGTCGTTGGCGGCACTGGCGAAGGCGGCGCCCGCGCCCTGACACAAAAGCAGCCCCGCGAACAGATGCCCCAGCAGTTTGGTCCGGTAATGCGAGGGAAGCGGCGGGGCCGAGGTGAACTTCCAACAATCCCGTGTTGACATACCCGCGTTCAGTTAACCTGAGCCGTAGCCATCGGCAAGTCGCAAACGAAGGCCAACCGCCCGCGCGGCGCATTTCAGTTTATGGCAGGCGGGAACTCTGGCGTAGCGCAGGTTTCCAACCTGCCGTATCGCCGACTTCCAGTCGGCCGGCCAAGACCGGTCGTTACCGTCCGGGAATTCGCCGCGTTGGCGGATTGGAAATCCGCGGTACGGCAGACTTGGAAGTCTGCGCTACGCGCATCGCCCCCCGGCGGCCCGCAGTTGCCGCGTCCGACGGCCCGCGCCAAGCTCCGCGCCGGTTGAATGCGTTTTCCCAGGAGTTGCGCCGCCGCCTGGCCGAGCTGGAAGCCCGCGGCCTGCGCCGCGTGTTGCAGCGCGTGGATTCGCCGCCCGGACCGTGGATCGAGGTGGACGGCCGGCGCCTGCTCAACTTCGCCTCGAACGACTACCTGGGCCTGGCCGACCACCCGGCCTTGCGCGCGGCCGCCGCGCGGGCGGTCGAACAATTTGGCGCCGGCGCCGCGGCGTCGCGCCTGATCTGCGGTTCGCTGGCGCCCCACCACTCGCTCGAGGAAGCCCTGGCCCGTTTCAAGGGCCTCCCGGCCGCGTTGAGTTTTTCGAGCGGTTACGCCACGGCGCTGGGCGCCGTCCCGGCCCTGGTCGGCCCGGGTGACGTGGTCATTCTCGACAAACTTGCCCACGCCTGCCTGGTGGACGCCGCGCGCCTGAGCGGCGCCCAACTGCGCGTCTTTGCCCACAACGACCCGGCCCAACTCGAGGCCCGCCTGGCCTGGGCGCGAGCGCGGGTCGGCGCGCAATCGCCGCCCGGCCGGGTGCTGGTGATCACCGAGAGCGTGTTTTCGATGGACGGCGACCTGGCGCCGCTCCGGGAAGTGGTCGAGCTCAAGGACCGTTACGGCGCCTGGCTCCTGGTGGACGAAGCCCATGCCACCGGGGTGTTTGGCGAGCAAGGCAGAGGGTTGATTGCCGCCGCGGGTCTGACCGATCGCGTGGAAGTGCACCTGGGCACGCTCGGCAAGGCGCTCGGCGCGGCCGGCGGGTTCATCGGCGGGGCGCAGGAACTCATCGAGTGGCTGGTCCACCGCGCCCGCGCGTTCGTTTACTCGACCGCCCCCGTGCCCGCCGCGGCCGCGGCCGCCCGCGCGGGGGTCGAGTTGGCCGCCGGGCCGGAAGGCGAGGCGCGCCGCGCCCGGCTCCGGGAGCGGATTCGTGAACTGCGCGCCGGCCTGGCCGCGCTGGGCTGGTCGTTGCCCGCCGCCGAATCGCCCATCGTGCCGCTGATCGTGGGCGACGAACGCGCGGCTCTGGCGCTGGCGGCGCGGCTGCGCGCGGCCGGCATTTTCCTCCCGGCCATCCGGTACCCGACCGTGCCCCGCGGCGCGGCCCGCCTGCGGGTGAGCGTGTCCGCGGCCCACACCGCCGAGGATGTGGCCCGACTGTGCGAGGCGCTGGGTCGGGTGCCGACTGGAGACCCGAAATCCGCTACCTGACCGCAGACGGAGGGACGAGTCAGGACTCAGGACTCAGAAGTCAGGAGTCAGAAATCAGATGTTAGACATCGCAGGTCGAAAGCTATGCCTCCGAAACTGCAAACCGGTGTCGGGCCTCTGGCATCCGGCATCCGGCATCCGGCTTCCGCCACGCTTGACTCCTTCCCAAATCTGAAATCTCCAATCTGAAATCGCCGATGCACCCCCTGGCCCGCCTCGACCACCGCTACGTCTGGCATCCCTTCACGCAGATGCGCGACTGGCTGCGCCGCGAGCCCATCGTCCTGGTGGCCGGCCGCGGCGCGGTCTTGCGCGACGTGCACGGCCGCGAGTATCTCGACGCCAACGCCTCGATCTGGACCAATCTCCACGGCCACAACCATCCCCGCCTCAACGCCGCGCTGCGCCGCCAGCTCGCCCGCGTGGCCCACACCTCGTTTCTCGGTCTGGCCAACGAGCCGGCCGCGCGGCTCGCCGCCGAACTGGTTGCGGCCGCCAACCCGCCCGGCCTGCGCGGGCAGCCGCGCCTGGCGAAGGTCTTTTACTCCGACGACGGCTCGACCGCCCTCGAAGTTGCGCTCAAGCAGGCCTACGAATTTGCCCGCCGCACCGGCCGGGCCCGCCTCCCGCGGTTCCTCTCACTGGCTGGCGCTTATCACGGCGACACCGTGGGCGCCGTGAGCCTTGGCCACATTGACCTCTTCCACGCCGCCTACGCCGGTTTGCTGTTCAAGTCCGACGCCGTCATGGCCCCGTACTGCTACCGCTGCCCGTTCAATCGTGCCGCGCCCGAGCGCGCCGACGCCCGGTCTTGGCGGCGATGCCGCTGGGAATGCGTGGACCAGGTCGAGCGGCGGCTCGCCGCGCAGCGTCGCCGGCGGGGCGAACCCTATGCGGCGTTTGTTTTCGAGCCGCTCATCCAGGGCGCCGCCGGCATGATCCCCCAACCGGACGGCTGGTTGCGGCGGGTGACGGAGCTCGCGCGCGCTTCGGGCGCGCTGTTGATCGCGGATGAAGTCCTGACCGGTTGCGGTCGCACGGGTGTGGGCGGCCCGGTCCGGGTCGGGAGCCGACGCGGCGTCCGCGCCGACGACTTGCTCTTCGCCAGCCATCGCGAGGGGGTGCAGCCGGATTTCCTCTGCCTAGCCAAGGGCCTGACCGGCGGTTACCTGCCGCTGGCGGCCACGCTCACCACGCGGGCGGTGTTCGACGCCTTCCTGGGCGAGTACGCCGAGTTCAAGACCTTCTTCCACGGGCACAGTTACACCGGCAACCCGCTCGGCGCGGCCACGGCGTGCGCGAGCCTGGCCGTGCTGCGCACGCGCGCCTCGCGGCAGGCGCGGGCGCGGCTGGTGACGGCGCTGACCCGCGAACTGGCGCGCCTGTGGGACCTGCCAGCCGTGGGCGACGTGCGCCAGGTGGGGCTCATCGCCGGCGTCGAGCTGGTGCGCGACTGGCGCACACGCGCGGCCTTTGACCTGCGCGAGCGGGCCGGCATCCGGGTGTGCGAGGCCATGGCGCGGCGGGGCGTGCTCACCCGGCCGGTCGGCAACGTGGTGGTCTTGATGCCGCCGTACTGCACCACGCCGGCGCAGTTGCGCCGGATGGTTGGCGCGCTGGCCGAAAGCGTGGACGAGGTGCTGGGCCAGTGAACCGCGAAGGAACGCGGAGGGACGCGGGGGATTACTGCGCACGCAGTACGCGGCCAGGGAAGGCAAGGTCAGGCCGAGCGCGGCGGGGCGGGCTCATGCAACAGTTCTCGGCGGGGTCATGGCAAGGTTATGCCGCAGCGCTCGGCAATGCGGCGGGCGAGTGCCCTGAAATCCCGGTAACAATCGTTCACAGCGGCCATGTGTCCGCCGATGGCGCCGTCGGCAGGTTTGAGCATGAACATGGGTTTGCGGGCTTCCATCGCCAGGGGCATGAGGCTGCGGTAGTGCTTGAGGGCGGCTAGGCAGTGGGGGTCGTTATCGAGCCGGATGTCTTCTTGGGGATGCTCGTCAAGGACCGCCTCGCGGTATTGGCCCGGGATGCGCCGCATCCAACGTTCGTAGGCGCGGACGGGGCGGTCGAGACGAACGGCGTGTTGCAGCACGACGTAACCGGCTGGGTGCATGGCGGGCGGAGGCAGTTTGAGTTGTGGGTTGGGATTACGCTGGAGGCGGTCGGACCATTCCGCGCGCCAACGGCGGAGGGTGGGGCCGAGGTTGCGCAGCCCCTGGAGCGAATAGAGGTCGGGCGCCAGGGGCACGATGACGTGCTGGGCAGCAATGAGGGCGGCCCGGTTAATGGCGCCCAGGTTGGGGCCAACGTCCACCAAGACCACGCCGGCTTCGCGTTGACGGGCCGCCTGGTCTAGAGCGCGCCAGAAGGCGGAGATAATGCGGAAAGCGGCTTCGTCGCGGTCCAAGCAGCGGGGCCAGGCGTCCGAAAGCTTGTCCTCGAAGGCGGATAGGCCCAGGTCGCCGACAATCAAGCCGATGTCGTCGTTCTCGGGGATGGGTTCGACGTGGGGCGGGGCGACGTCGCCGGTCCCGCGCAGGATGGGTTGGACGGCGCCCAGGATGGTTTGCGGGTGATCGCCATCGGGCCACAGTTCCTCGAGCCGATCTTCGTTGAGGAACATGGCGGAGAGGTTGGCTTGGGGGTCGAGGTCGGCAGCCAGGACGTTGAGGCCGAGGTCGGCATACATCCAGGCCAAGTGATAGGCGAGGGAGGTCTTGCCAACGCCACCCTTGTTGTTGAAGAAGGCAAGAGCGTTCATGGGGCGGGATGGAGTACGGCGAGGACGTAGCCGGGGTCCAAACGGAACTCGATGGGGGGATTGCCGTTCCGTTGCATTGCGTGGCGGGCAGTCGCGATGCCGCCACCGAATTTTTGCACAAAGCCCAGCACTCGCAGGGCTTCGGCGAGGTTGGGGTTTCGATAATCGGTGATGCCCGGTGTGCCGAAATTATGCAGGGTCACTTCGCCATACGGGCCGCCAGGGCTGATGATCTCGATGCGGTCGTCAAACCAGTGGACCCGCGCGGGGGCGTTGGTACCCTCGTAGGCGCGGTGCATGACAGCGTTACGGGTGAGCTGCCGCAACGCGATGAGGGGATACAGGTCGTGGCGCTGCTCGCGGGGACCGGAGGTAAAATCCACGCGGGTGCGATTGTGTGTGGCCAGCTTTTCATCCAAGCGACGCAAGAGGTCGGCGACCGGCCCGTCGAGCACGGCTTCATCCACGACCGGGTCCGCCAGACTGTTGCCTTGGATGCGAAGGAACTGCACATAAGCTCCTGGCAGAAAACGGCGCGGGTCCTTGCCGATCACCAGCAAGCCCAGCACCGTGGGGTTGGGATCGTCGGCGCTGGCGATCATTTTCGTGGCTGCCAGACGCTGCTCGCGCGTTCGGTCATTGGCAGCCAAAAGTTCTGGGGCCACTGCCGCCCGCAGGTATTCGGTCTCAAAGCGCGGCAAATCCAGATCGTCCAGGGTTGTGCCGGCGACCGGACGCACATCGTAAGGCCGGTCCCGATGACGGCGCTTTTCGTTGAGAATGCGTTCGTCCTGAGCGGAAGCGATGTCCCGGCGGGGTCCGGTGCGAATAAAGATGCGTCCCTTGTAGCGGACCGGTGGAGAATCTGCCGGCCAGACGGCGATCACGGCCATCTGGCCACCGCGCAACGTGTGTGGGGAGACTGTCAGAGTCGGCGGTGGGACAATTTGGCCGTCGGTCTTGATGTCAGCCAGTTGGCGGAGCAGTTCGTCGGTCACCTCCAAACCTGTCGGGCTGCCATCATCTTTGGCGCCGATGAAAACCACGCCGGGACGGCCGTGGTTGGGCAGGTCGTTGGCAAAGGCGCAAACTGCTTCCCGCACCTTGACCGGCGCGTCACCTTTGAAAGTTTCCTTGCGCTCCACCAGGTCGGATTCCAAGTCTGCCAACAGGCGCTCCAATTCGGCAACGGAATAGGGCTGCATTGAGGAGTTAGGGTTAGCGTGTCTCAATCAGGCGGACTGCCCTGTGGCCGGGAATGCAGTGCTTAGAACAAGGCCAGGATGGGGCCTGTAGCGTGAGACGGTCGCAGAAGTGGATCATGCGATGCCGTGTTGCAGTCCCACCGCTGTCTCGCGCTGTAGCTCATTGAACTGCTCGCCGACAAAGTTTGCGGGCAAGGTTACCAAGTCTTTACCGGTGATGGTCGTCGTCATGGCAGCAGCCTGCGTCCGGGCCGGGTGGGGGTCAAGACTTGGGACGGAAACCGCAAAGGGACGCTGGCGCGAACGGTAAAAACGTGGGGAACCACGAATGAACGCGCCGAAGGAGGTGGGACCGCGAATAAACGCGAATGGGCATTGAGTGGCAAATGGGGCAGGGCTCACGGACCGGTGCCGGTTGCCCCGCGTCCCTTGCGGCGCCACACCCGGCTGGCGCCGGCGAGAGCAACACACCTTCGCTGCCCATCCGGCTTGGGTTTGCTCTCAAGATTGTTCGCGTCCTCTCGCGTTCATTCTGGGTTGCTCAGCTTGGCGGCAAGGCGCGGGCGAGCTTGTCGAGGCGGGCGATGACGAGGTCGTTTTCGAGAAACCAGTTGCTGGTGCGGAGGGCTTCGAGCTTGTCGTTGGTGAGGATTTCGAAGGGCAGATGAATGCGCTGGTGCAGTTCGTCCTGCCATTGCTCGACCAGATTACCGGGTCAAACGATGAGGCAGCGGCGTACGTGCCGCGGACGATGCTTCGGGTTGGAGGCCTTCCAGACGAGCCATCGCGTTTTTTTTGAGGCGGAGTTCGACTGACCTGGAACGGGGCAAACTCCTTGGTGCCGATGCGGGTGACCCTCGCAAGTCCGATCCGGCGGCGCGGGTGTCTGGTGAATCGCGAAGCGTGTGGTGTGCGCTGGCTTGCCGGCGCTGTGAGAAGAGTTCAGATACCGGTTGCCGGATGCGGTTTGCCAGTGCGGGAGCCTGAGGCTGCGGGCGACCGGCCTGGTGCGGAGCCAGGCCGCCGGGGGGACTGCGCCGCAAAAAGCCAGGCCACGCGGTGGGCTGCACCCCGCGGCCGGGCCGGGAATTTGGGCTGGACACCCGGACGCGGATCGGGACTTTTACCGGCGCAGCACCTAGAGCCGCGCGCCAATCATGAACCCCTTTCTCGGCGTCTTTTTCCACTGGCTGGGCGGGTTGGCGGCGGGGAGTTTCTACGTGCCCTTCAAGGCGGTGCGGCAGTGGGCCTGGGAGACGTACTGGCTGGTGGGCGGGGTGTTTTCGTGGCTGGTCTGCCCGTGGGTGCTGGCCGCGGCGCTGACGCGCGACCTGCCGGGCGTGCTCGCGCGACAAGACCCCGCCACTCTGGGCTGGACGTACGGCTTCGGCGCGCTTTGGGGGGTGGGCGGATTGAGCTTCGGTCTGGCGCTGCGGTATCTGGGGCTTTCGCTGGGCATGGGCGTGGCGCTGGGGTATTGCGCCGCGTTCGGCACGTTGTTGCCGCCGTTGTTGAAGAGCTTTCTGCCGGCCATTCCCGTGGCCGAGACGCTGCCCGAGATTGCCGCCAGCCGCCCGGGGCAGGTGACGCTGGCGGGGGTGGCGGTTTGCCTGGCGGGCATTGCTGTGGCCGCGCTGGCCGGGTTGACCAAGGAGCGGGAAATGCCGGCGGCGCAGAAGCGGCAGGCCATCGCCGAGTTCAACTTCGGCAAGGGGCTGCTCGTGGCCACGTTTTCCGGCGTGCTCAGCGCGTGTTTTTCCTTTGCGCTCACCGCGGGTAATCCGATCGGCGAGACGGCGCGGGCCGCGGGCACGCCGGTGTTGTGGAGCGGGCTGCCCAAGCTGGTGGTGGTGCTCTGGGGCGGGTTCACCACGAATTTTCTCTGGTGCCTGTGGCTGCACGCGCGCCACGGCACCGCTTACCAGTATCTGGCCGGGCGGCTGCGCCCCGAACATGCCGCGCCGGGCGCGGCGGCCGGCGACCCGGCGGGGCCGGCGCCGGACCTGGCGATTCCCCGCGCCCGCAACTACCTGTTCAGCGCCCTGGCCGGGAGCACGTGGTACTTCCAGTTCTTTTTCTACACGATGGGCGAGACGCAGATGGGCCGGTACGGTTTCGCAAGCTGGACACTGCACATGGCCAGCATCATCCTCTTCAGCACGATGTGGGGCTGGTGGTTCCACGAATGGAAAGGCGCGAGCCGCCGGGCGCACGGCCTCATCGCCATCGGCCTCGGGTTGCTGTTGGTGTCCACGCTGGTGATCGGCTACGGCACCTGGCTCAAGGGCCGGGGCGGCGCCGGCGGTTGAGCGAATTTTTATGAGCGACGCAACTCCCCCCACGCACCATGCCGGTGACGAATTCGAGCGCGAGCCGGTGCCGGAGCGCGCCCTCAAAGGTCCCAGCGCGTTTTGGGGCATGTACGCCGGCGAGCACACGGCCGGCACGGAGTTCATGATCGGGCCGCTGTTTGTGTCCTGGGGCGCGGGCGCGTTTGACCTGATCTTCGGGCTGCTGCTGGGCAATTTTCTGGCCGTGTTGACCTGGCGTTTTCTGACCGCGGAGATCGCCACGCAGCGGCGCCTGACGTTGTACTACCAGCTCGAGCGCATCACCGGGCGGTCGCTGGTAACGCTGTACAATTTCTTCAACGGGGTCCTGTTTTGCTTCCTGGCCGGGGCGATGGTCACGGTGTCCGCCACGGCGGTGGGCGTGCCCTTTGGCGAGCACATCCGGATGCCGTCCTTCGGGGACACCTGGCCGACGGGGGTGGTGTGGGTGCTGGTGTGCGTGGCCCTTGGGGCGGCGATGACCTTCGTGGCGGCGCGCGGCTACGGGTTTGTGGCGCGGGTGGGGCACGTGGCGGCGCCGTGGATGTTCCTGGTGTTTGTGGCCTGCGGCGTGGTCATGCTGGCGCGGCTGGGCACGGCGAACTTGTTCGAGGTGATCCGGCCGGCGGACGGCGCGACGCGCAAGATCGGGTTCTGGGGCGTGGTGTGTTTTGCCTGGTTTTGCAACGCGGCGATGCACCTGGGCATGTCGGACCTGAGCATCTTCCGCTTTGCCCGCAAGCCCGCGTACGGCTGGGCCGCGGCGGCGGGCATGTACCTGGGGCATTACATCGCGTGGGTTTGCGCGGCGCTGCTGCTGGTGTACTGGGTGCGCGAGCGCGGCGCCGACCCCACCAAGGGCGTGCCGCCAGGGCCGATGGTGTGGGACGCGGTGGGCTGGGCCGGGTTGTTGTGTGTGGTGATCGCCGGCTGGACCACGGCCAACCCCACCATTTATCGCGCGGGCCTGGCGTTTCAGGGCATGTTCCCGAAGATGTCGCGCGTGGCCGGCACGCTCATCGCCGGGACGGTGTGCACGCTGGCCAGCATCTTCCCGGCGGTGGCGATGAAGCTGTTGGACTTCGTGGGCATCTACGGGACCATCCTCTGCCCGGTGGGCGCGGTGATCGTGGTGGACCATTACCTGGCGCGGCGGGTCGGCATCCCGGCCGAGTACGCGCTGAAGACCGGCACCCGGTTCAACGTGGCGGTGCTGCTGGCGTGGGCCGTGCCGGTGCTCGTGGCCATGTACTTTTACCGCGTGCACGGGGTGAACTCGTTTTTCCTGCCGCTGCCGGCCTGGCTGGCGTGCGGCGTCCTGTACGTGGTGTTCACCAAACTCCTGAACCGCGCGACTCCCGCCCCCGCATGAACCTCCTGGCCAAATCCCTCGCCCTGCTCGCGCTGGCCGGCACCTTCCTGCCGCCGGTGCTCTACGCGCTGAAGGTCCTCGGCGACGGCCCGATGAAGGCCGTGATGCTGGCGGCGGCGGTGGTGTGGTTTGCCGCCGCGCCGTTCTGGTTAAAGGGCGGACAGCAATGAACGGCGCGGGTCCACGACCATGAAGATCACGCTGTTTGTGCCCTGCTTCGTGGACGCCCTGTACCCGCGGGTGGCCATTGCCGTGGTGCGCCTGCTGGAACGGCTGGGCCACACCGTGGCCGTGGCCGAGGACCTCAACTGCTGCGGGCAACCGGCCTTCAACTCCGGCTGCTGGGCCGAGGCGCGGCCCGTGGCCGAGCGCGTGCTGGCCCGGTTGCGGGACGCGGAAACGGTGGTCCTGCCCAGCGGCTCGTGCGGGGCGATGCTGCGGCGGTTTTACCCGGACCTGTTCGCCGGCACGCCGCACGCGGCAGCGGCGCGCGCGCTGGCGGGGCGGGTGTTCGAGTTCGCCGAGTTTCTCGTGGACCGGCTGGGGGTGTCTGATCTGGGCGCGCGGTTCCCGCACCGCGTCACCTACCACGACGGCTGCCACAGCCTGCGCGAACTGGGCATCCGGGAGGCGCCGCGCCGGCTCCTGGCGCGGGTGCGCGACCTGGAACTGGTGGAGATGAAGCAGGTGGTTTGCTGCGGCTTCGGGGGCACCTTCGCGGCGAAGTTTCCGATGATCTCGACCGCGATGGGCGAGGTGAAGCTCGCCGAGGCGCAGGCCGTGGGCGCGGAGTACATCGTGTCGAGCGACTCGAGCTGCCTGATGCACGTGCAGGGGCTGATTGACCGGCAGGGGCTCGGGCTCAAAACGATCCATTTGGCGGAAGTGCTGCTGGGGGAGGAGGGCTGAAGAGGGAGGCCTGAGGCCAGATACCGGATACCAGAGGCCAGATACCGGATACCAGAGGCCAGATACCGGATACCAGATGCCGGATACCAGATGCCAGATGCCGGATACCAGATGCCAGATGCCGGATACCAGATGCCGGATGCCTGATGTCGGATACCGGATTTGGGGATGAGGCGAAACTGATGAACGCGCATTTGCGATGACCGAACCCGAAAAAACCACTTACGCCGCGAGTGCGCCGGGGGAGGACGACCTCGAAATCGCCCTGCACGATTCCGGAGGTCCCTTGAGTTACCGGGACCTCCGCGTGTGGCAACTGGCGCGCGAATTGAGCATCGAAATTCACCGCCTGACCCTGGAACAACTGCCGCGGTTTGAGTGGCACGAGGAAGGCAGCCAGCTTCGCCGCGCGGTGAAATCGGTTCGTGCCAACATCGTCGAGGGCTTCGGTCGGCGTTGTTACAAGCTCGAATTGCTCAAGCACCTGACCTACGCCGAGGCTTCCTGCGACGAGGCGCTGGACCACCTGGACACGTTGGTCGAGACCGGCTCGCTGACCGATCGGGCCGTGATTGAGCGCGTACGGCCGCGGTTGGTCGAATTGGCCCGCTGCCTCAACCGCTTCATAGCCGCTGTCGAACGGGACCATGAAAGCCCCCGGTAAAGCAACCGCGCGCCCAGGGCGATTGCCGACCAACCGCCGCGCCCCCCCATCGGCCTCCACTATCCGGCATCCGGCATCCGGTAGCCGGTATCTGGTATCCGCCCTCCGCTCCCCATGACTTCGCCCGCTTCCGACTTCCTACAGCGCGCGCGGGTGCTGACCCGCGACCTGCGCCACCGCGACCTCATCCAGACCGCGCTGGGCAAGTACGAGGTCAAGCGCGACGAGATGAAGGCGCGTTTCCAGGATTGGGAAGGCGCGCGCGCCGCGGCGGCGGCCATCAAGGCCGAGGCCATCGAGCGCCTGGGCCGGCACCTCGAGACCTTCGCCGCCCGGCTCGAGGCCCGCGGCGCGCAGGTCCACTGGGCCCCCCACGCCGAGGCCGCCCGCCAGATCATTGTGGGCATCTGTCGCGACCGGCAGGCGCGCACCATCGTCAAGTCCAAGGCGATGACCGCCGAGGAAATCCACCTCAACGAGGCGCTCGAACAGGCCGGCTTCGAGGTGGTCGAGTCCGATCTGGGCGAGTTCATTGTCCAGCTCCGCGGCGAGGCGCCCTACCACATCGTCTTCCCGGCCATGCACCTGACCCGGGGCGAAATCCGCGACCTGTTCGCGCGCAAGCTGGGCGACGCCCCCTCGGACAACCCCGAAGAACTGACCATGGTGGCCCGGCGGGTGTTGCGCCAGAAATACCTCGCCGCCGACGTGGGCATCACCGGTGCCAACTTCGCCATCGCCGAGACCGGCATGATCTCGGTGACCGAAAACGAGGGCAATGCCCGGCTCACCGCCGCGTTGCCGCGCACCATGATCACGCTGGTGGGCATCGAAAAGGTGCTGCCCCGGCTGGCGGACCTGGCGTTGTTCCTGCCCATGCTGGCCACGGCGGGCGCCGGCCAGCTCCTTTCCGGCTACAACACGCTCTACGGCGGCCCGCGCCAGCCCGGCGAGCCCGACGGCCCGGAGGAATTTCACGTGGTGCTGCTGGACAACCAACGGAGCGCGATCCTGGCCGACCCCGAGCAGCGCGACGCCCTGCACTGCATCCGCTGCGGGGCCTGCCTGAACGTCTGCCCCATCTTCCGCCACGTGGGCGGCCAGACCTACGGCACCACTTATCCCGGCCCCATCGGCGCGGTGATCACCCCGCACCTGCGCGGCCTGCAGGCATGGAAGCACCTGCCGTTCGCCTCCTCGCTGTGCGGCGCCTGCACCGAGGCCTGCCCGGTGAAGATTGACCTGCACCACCACCTGCTCCAGCACCGCCGCAACGCGCGCGCCCAGCGCCCGGTCTGGTGGGAAAAGCTGGCCTTCCGCGCCTTCGCCGCGGTGGTGAACCACCCCGCGCTCTGGCGGCTGAGCCTGGCCCTGGGGCGGCTGGGCCAGAAGGCGCACGGCCTGGTCCGGGGCACGCGCCTGGACCCGGCGTACGCCTGGACGCAGAGCCGCGAACTGCCGCGTCTGGCGCCGCAAAGCTTCAAGCAGTGGTGGCACCAGCGGTCGGCCAATGGGGCGGGGCGAGACGCGGGAGAAGGACAAGACGCCGGAGCGGGACGAGACGCCGCCGGGCCCTGAGTTGTTTGGTGGGGCGAGACTCCGTCGAGCCCTGACTTCCACTGAAAGCCCATGAACCCCCGCGACACCATCCTGACCCGCATCCGCGAAGCCCTGCGGGCTCAGTCCGTCCGGCACGACGCGCCCGCGCCGCCCGCGCCCGCCCGGGGCGAAATCACCGCGCCGGCCGCGCGCGACTTCACCGGCCTGCTGCCGCGGGTGGGGCCGCGGTTCGAGGATTGGGTGGCCGCGTTTGCCGCCGCCTCGAGGGAGCTGCGCACCGAGTTTGTGCTCTGCGAAACGGAGGCCCAGGTCCGGGCCGAATTGATCCGGCTGCGCGACGCCGCGGGCTGGCAGCGCCTGGCCGCGCACCGCGGCCGCTGGGTCGCGCCGCTGGCCGGGGCGCTGGACCGGCCGGTGCTCTGGACCGACGACGGCTACGACAAGTCCGCGCTCGAGGTCTGCGACGCGGGCCTGACCGGGTGCGACGCCCTGGTGGCCCAAACCGGCACGCTGGTGGTGACCAGCGCCAGCGCGGGCGGGCGGGCGTTGAACGTGCTGCCGCCGCATCACGTGGTGCTGGCCCGGCGCGAGCAACTGGTGCCGGACCTGCCGACCGCCTTCCAGCGACTCGAGGCGCAGTACGGCGCAAGTTACCCGAGCATGATTTCGCTCATCACCGGCCCCAGCCGGACCGGGGACATCGAGCGCATCCTGGTCTTGGGCGCCCACGGGCCCAAGCGCCTGACGGTGTTGTGCTGGTGAGGGGCGCGCCGCATCTCCGGGCGTAGCACCCGGCCGCCCGCGGCCGCCGGCGCAAAACATGGAGCTCCTGCTTGCCCCGGGCCACCCGCCCCGTTAAGCTGTCGCCATGTTGCGTCGAATGCCCGCATGGGTTGCCGCGCTGGGGTTGATCTCCGGCAGCGGGTGGGCCGTGGACGTGCTGGTGCTCAAGGATCAGGCGGCCATCAGCGGACGGTTGCTGGCGGAAAAGCCCGACCAGTACGTCGTGGATGTCGGCTACACCGTGCTGGTGGTGCCGCGCGCGCATGTCCAGGAGGTGCGCCGGGAGACCGCGCCGGCCGCGGAAGGCGGCGACGCCGCCCCGGCAACCACCGAGACCGCGGCCCGACCCGGTTCGGGGACGACGCCGGGCGCGGGATTATTCTCGACGGCGAGCGGCCGGGCCCGGGAGCGGACGGTGCGGGAGTTGGTGGCCGAGGTGGGCGAGGCGGTGGTGCAGGTGCGCACGCCCGCGGGGTTGGGCTCGGGGTTTTTTATCAACGCCGAGGGCTATCTCATCACCAACTTCCACGTCATCGAAGGTGAAACCCAGATTTCGGTTGAGGTGTACCATGTGCGATCCGGCCAGTTGGAACGCCGCACTTACAAGCAGGTCCGGATCGTGGCCATGAACAAGTTTCGCGACCTGGCGCTGTTGCGCGTGGAAGACCCGGGCGCGCCGGCCTTTGTGTTTGTGCCGCTGGGCGATTCGGACGCCCTGGCCGTGGGCGAGCGGGTCTTCGCCGTGGGCAGCCCATTGGGGCTGGAACGCACGGTCACCGAGGGCATCATCAGCACCAAGACCCGCGAGATGCAGGGCGACCTGTACCTGCAGACCACCGCGCAGATCAATCCGGGCAACAGCGGCGGGCCGTTGTTCAACCTGCGGGGCGAGGTGGTGGGGGTCACCAACATGAAGATCAGCTTCGGCGAGGGCCTGGGCTTCGCCATCCCGGTCAAGGCCGTGCGCGACTTCCTGGTCAACCGCGACGCGTTTGCCTACGACAACAACAACCCCAGCAGCGGCTACCGCTACCTGGAGCCGCCGCGGCGCATGAAACGCGGCGCCGAACCGGCCGCGCCGCCTGCTTCCTGAATCCGCGACCGCCCCCTGGCTTTCCGTACCCCAAACACACCTCCCCACCTTATGAACCACCGTCTCCTCCGCACCGGCGCGCGCGTACTGCTGGCCGGCTTTCTCGGCCTGGTCTCCTTGCCCGCCGCTACTCCCCCGGCCGCCAAACTCCTGCCGCCGGACACCCTGGCCGTGTGGTGCGTGCCGGACTTTGTCCAGTACCGGGCGGCGTTGAACCGCGGGGTCGGCCAGCTTTGGAACGACCCGGCCATGCGGCCGTTCCGGGACAAGTTGCAGGCCAAATTCCAGGCCGAGGTGCTGGACAAGCTCGAACGCGAGGCGGGCATCAAGCTGGCCGATTATGCCGAACTGCTCCAGGGCCAGCTCACCCTCGCGGTCACGCGCAACGACTGGCAGGGCAGCACCAATCCCCTGCCGGCGCTGGTGCTCCTGCTGGACGCGCGTGACAAGGGCGACCAGCTCAAGACCCGGCTGGGCGAGTTGCGGAAAAAGGCCACCGACGCCGGCGCGACCTTGAAAACCGAGACCGTGCGCGACGTGGAATTTACCACGCTGCCGTTGGATGCGGCGGATGCCAAGGCGCCCAGCCTGATGTTCGGGCAGGTGGGTTCGGTGCTGGTCGCGGGCACGGCCACGCGGCCCCTGGACCGCGTGGTGGCCGGCCTGCAGGGCGGCGGGCTTCCCACGCTGTCGGAGGAAAGCGCTTACGCGGAGGACCACCAGCAGTTTTTCCGCGAAGCGCTGATTTACGGGTGGATTCACGCCCGGCCGTTGGTCGAGGTGGTCACGCAGTTGGCCACGGCGGCGGCGGGTGCGGCCGGCAGCAACCCGTTGGCGCCCCAACCCGGCAAGCTCATCGAAGCGCTGGGTTTCAAGGGGCTCAAGACGCTCGCCTTCGGCGTGCGCGCCAACGCCGAGGGGTATTTCGTGGACCTGAACATCAATGCGCCCCGCCTCGAGCGCAAGGGGCTGTTGCAGTTGCCGGCCACCGAGCCCAAGGACGCCAGCATCCCGGGCTTTGTGCCGGCGGACACCGTGGCCTTCTGGCGCTGGCGGCTGGACGGCCAGAAGTTTTGGGCAACCCTCGAGGCCACGTTCGAGCAGATTGCGCCGGGCATGTTGGGCGCGTTCACCGGCCAACTGGACGCGGCCCTGAAGGAAAAAGACCCGAACCTGAACTTCCGGCGCAGCTTCCTCATGAACCTGGGCGACGATCTCATCAGCTACCAGAAGGCACCCCGCAGCACCGCCCCGGCGGACCTGCTGGCCCAGCCGTCGCTGACGCTGATCGGCTCGCCCAACCCGGGCCAACTGCTGGGAGCGCTGCGCGCGGCGGTCAGCCTCCTGCCCGGACCGCTGGCCACGATGGAAATCAAGGACCGGGAGTTTCTGGGGCAGCGGATTTATTCGCTGGCGATCCCGAACATGGCGGGCGGCGGAAAGCCGACGGAGCTGCATTTCGTGGCCAGCGGCGGTTACCTGGCCATTTCGGCCGACACGGCCATCCTCGAGGAATACCTGCGCCGGGCCGAGAGCCGGCCCAAGCCGTTGGCGGAGCTCCCCGGCCTGCGCGAGGCCGCCGACAAGGTGGGCGGCACCGGCACGGGGCTGTTTGGCTTCCAAAACGACGCCGAGACCCTGCGGGTGGTTTGGGAGGCCTTGCGGTCCAACAAAAACCTGTTCATGGACCTGGTCACCGCCCAAAACCCAATGCTCAAGGAGGCCATGTCCGAGCAAGACGACTTCCAAAAGACGCTCGCGGAATGGCTGGACTTTTCGTTGCTGCCGCCGTTCGAGCGCGTGGCCCGGTATTTCCACTTCACCGTGTTTGCCGGGCAGGCCTCAAACGCCGGGTACTTGTTGAAGTTTTTCAGCCCGATACCGCCGGGCTTGCGCTGAGGCGGCGCCGGTCTGGTTGGAGCGAGCCTTTGCTTCCATTCCCGGACCGTGGCTTGCAGTTTTGGGGAGTACGGAGCTAGAAATGGGACACCGCTTGACCGTTCTCGGACCGGTCAGTAACCAAATCGTAACGTTTTCGACGCAGTTTCGTCACCCACTCTCGCGAGGTTGAGCGCGTGGAAAACGTCATGACCAGGGCGTTGCTCGGATCGGACGGTCGGATCCCTTTCAACTTCCGACCCCGGCCCGACCGCCGCGCAGGACTTACAATGTTACCGTGTCCCGTTCCGTAAATGCTGAGCACCGCAAGACCATGAAACTCCAATCCCTCCTGTTGACCCTGTTCCTGCTCCCCACCGTGGCGGCTCCCGGCCTGCACGCGGCCACCATCACGGTCAAAGGCTCGGACACCATGGTCATCCTCGCCCAGAAATGGGCCGAGGTGTACATGAGTACGCACCCTGACGTGAAAATCCAGGTCACCGGCGGCGGCACGGGCACTGGCTTCGCCGCCCTGCAAAACCAACAGACCGACCTTTGCAACGCCTCCCGCAAAATCCGGCCCAAAGAGGTCGAGACCTGCATCAAGGCCTTTGGCCGCCGGCCCACCGAGTATCGCGTGGCCCTCGACGGCCTCTCGGTTTACGTCCACCAAGACAACCCCATCGAGGAACTTTCGCTCGAGCAGCTTGAGGCCATTTACACCGGCAAAATTCGCAATTGGAAGGAACTGGGCGGCCCGGACGCACCGATCATCCTTTACAGCCGCGAAAACAACTCCGGCACCTACGAGTTCTTCAAAGAGCACGTCCTTCAGGGCAAGGATTTCGCAGCGCATGCGCAAACCATGCCGGGCACGGCTGCCGTGCTCCAAGCGGTCTCCCGTGCGCGCCATGGCATAGGCTACGGCGGTGCCGCCTACGGCGTGGGCGCCAAGCATCTGCGCATCCGCAAGACCGCTAACGATCCGGCCGTGGAGCCCAACGAGGAAAACGTGGTCAAGGGGACGTACCCAATCTCCCGGTACTTGTACATCTACGTGAATCCGGCGCTCGACAAAGGCCCCGTAGCCGATTACCTGAAATGGATTCGCAGCGATGCCGGCCAGGCCGTGGTCAAAGACGTGGGTTACTACCCCCTGCCGCCGGAGCTGCGCAGCCGTTGATTTGGGTTGCACATGTTCAAAACTCGGCATTTGTTTCAAGCGATCCGCAGTTCCTCCTGCGATCAACCCGACGGGCGGACGGCCGCTGACTGCGACAACGGTTGTTCCGCCCGTTCCTTTTGCGGTGGCCTGATCCACCCCCAGCGGCAAGCGCTTTAGCCGCACTCGGCCATGCCCAAGACACCTCCCGGCGCACGGCGCAGCGAAGGTTGGATGGGTCTGGCCAGGGGCCACCGGGCCAAACCCTCCGAGTGGCTGGTCGAAAAAGGCATCTTCCTGCTGTCCATCACGGCCATCGTAATGATCTTCCTGATCTTCCTGTTTGTAGGTCGGGAAGCCTGGCCGATCCTTACCGGCCGGATGGACAGTTCGCTGGCCCGAGAGTTGCAGGACATCATCCCGGTCGAGGACCTCGATAAAACCCCGCCCGAACGGCTGCGTCAGTATCTGGGGCTGACCCGAGAACAGTTCCAGAGCATGGACCGCGAAACGCTTCGCGACCTGATGGCATTGCGCATCGAGAGCCGCGAGCAGATGCCGGACGACAAGGACGCCCTGCTCAACACGCTGCGTTGGCGCTACGTGCTGGGACCGCACCAGTGGAGTGGCTACGACCGGCCCGTGTACATCTGGCAACCGGTTTCCGCGATCCACAAGTACAACATTGTGCCCCTGATCGTGGGCAGCCTCAAAGCCACGCTCGTGGCGCTGATCTTTGCCGTGCCGCTGGGCGTGGCGGCGGCGCTTTATGTTTCCCAACTCGCCCCGCCGCGCCTGCGCGAATGGCTCAAGCCGGCCATCGAACTGCTCGCCGGCGTTCCCTCGGTGGTGCTGGGGTTTTTCGCCCTGATCGTGCTGGCGTCGGTCCTTCAAGCCCTCCTCGGTTACCCCTCGCGCCTGAACGCCTTCCTGGCGGGCATCGCTCTGGGCCTGGCGGTCATCCCGGTGGTGTTCTCGATTGCCGAAGACGCGCTCACCAGCGTGCCGCGCAGTTACTCCGAGGCGGCCCTGGCGCTGGGCTCGACCCGCTGGCAGGCCGCCTGGCAGATCGTGCTGCCTGCGGCGCTGCCGGGGGTGTTTGCCGCGGTGGTGCTGGGCTTTGGCCGGGCCATCGGCGAGACGATGATCGTGCTCATGGCCAGCGGCAACGCCAGCATCCTGTCCTGGAACTTCTTTG
>CAYXPA010000014.1:0-49853 GCA_964466945.1 uncultured Verrucomicrobiota bacterium
GGAACGTGGCGGCGGTGGCGTTGTCGCAGGCGTTGACGCTGGCGCGCAACACGGCACTGGTGGGCGTGAGGCTTGTCGGCGGCAGCGCGACGACGGTGGGCGGCGGCAACACGTTCGGCGTCAACAGCAGGGTGCGCGGGGGCTTGGTCTCCGTGTCCAGGTGCCCCGCCACGATCAGGTAGCCGGCGTCGTTGGCGGCCAGCACGCGATCGAGGACGTGGTCGCCGGCGTCCACCACTTCGTTCAGGTCCTCGGCCTGCCAGGCGCCGTTTTGGAGATACCAGCGGACGGCGGTGGTTTCGTAAGGCGTGGCCATGTTGTTGGCCCAGCCGACGAGCAGTCCGTGGTGGTTCAGGTCGCTGAAGGTGCAGGTGTCCGGGGTGCCCTGTGTGGGCAGCGGGATCGGCGTCATCGTCGTGGTGTTGCTGGCGATCCAGGGCACGACGATGCGGTTGCTGACGGTGTAGGTGGTGTGGATGCCGGCGACCAGTCCGGCGTTGTTCAGCACCATCGGCTGCACCGTCGCGGTCGGGTGCGTGAAGAAGTTCATCGTGCCGTCCGGCTCGCGGCGGAAGGCGAAGAAGTTCGACGCGCCGCTGTAGTTGCCGATGATGACGCCGTGATCGTTGATCCGATACGCCCGGGCGTAGCTGACACCGTCCGGGGTGACGTCGGTCTTCAGGCCGGTGGCCGGGTCGAACAGGTAGGCGTGGTCAATGTAGTCGAGGGCACTCGCGCTGGGTGGCGTGTCAACGGTGGCGTGGCCGGCCACCAGGCCAAGGGCGTTGACATCCGTGGCCGGGCTGTGCTCGACCCAGCCCCAGTGAAAGTGGCAATCGTGCGCGTCACAGGTCCAATAGCTCCAAGAGTGCTTGCCCCAGGCCGGGATGTAGGTGTTGGCGCCGTTTTGCACCATCGCGCCGCGGTCGGGGGTCGGGTAATAGCCGGGCGCCTCGCCCACCACCGCGCCGGCGCCGTTGCGGGCGGCGGGGCTGAAGTTGGGCGGCGCGCCGGGCGGCGGCTGGGGAATCCAGTGGGCGAACCAAGGCAGCGCGGCTAGTTGGTTCGAAGTCCAACCGGTGATGTCGGTGAGAGTGTAGGTTTCGGCGATCTGGGCGGAGACCGCGTCAGACAGGGCCAGAGCCATGGCCAACCAGAGCAAGCGAGGTGACGAGCCAAGTTTCATGCGCATTGAGCCGCGCTAGGGGAGCGGCGCATTAGGTTTTACGAAGAGTTGGCTTAACACGCTCAAAAAACAAGCTCTGAATGGTTGGGGGAACGATTGGCGAACCCCTCGGCTACCGTCGCAAAGCCGCTTTAGCGTGCGCCGCGGGCCAAGCCCTTCTGGACGGGTGTCCCTTTCCCACGAGCGGCCCAAGGCATACTTGCCCGACCGACACATGCCGCGTCACCGGGCCGTTAGGTTGGCAGCCCTTCAGCTTTCCCGATTCGCGCTTTCCCGCACGGGCATTCGCCGGTAGCTTCGCCGCCCGATTTATGGCGACCGTGAAACCTTTTGCCGCGGTGCGACCCCGGCCGGACCTGGCCGCTGGCGTGAGCGCGCCGCCCTACGACGTGGTGTCCGAGGCGGAGGCGCGGCGGCTGGCAGAGGCCGAGCCGCTGAGTTTTCTGCGCGTGAGCCGGCCGGAGGTGGGCCTGCCGCCGGACAGCGGCCCGCATTCGCCCGCAGCCTATGCGCAGGCCCGGCGCGTCTGGCGCGAGCTGCTCGAGCGCGGCGTGCTGCGGCGGGACCCGCGGCCGGCGTTTTACCTGTACCGTCAGGTGATGGGCGCGCACAGCCAGACGGGCCTCGTGGGTGCGGCCAGTTGCCGGGAGTACCTCGACGGGGTGGTGCGCAAGCACGAACTGACCCGCCCGGACAAGGAGGAGGACCGCACCCGCCACATCGAGGCGCTGGACGCCCAGACCGGTCCGGCCTTCCTGTTTTACCGCGCCGAGCCTGCGCTGACGGCCTTTGTGCGCGAGCGCACGGCCGCGCCGCCGGAGGTGGATTTCACCGCGCCCGATGGTGTGCGGCACAGCACCTGGACGGTGGCGGACGCGGAAGGCATCGCCTTTGTGGAGCACCGTTTCGCGGCGATGCCTCGGTTGTACATCGCCGACGGCCACCATCGCACCGCGGCGGCGGCGCGGGTGTACCAGGCCCGGGGCGGGCGCGTTGGCAGCGGGGGGTTTTTGAGCGTGATCTTCGCCCACGACACGCTCCAAATCCTGCCCTATCACCGCGTGGTGCGGGACCTGAACCGCCTGACGTCGGAGGCGCTGTTGGAGCGCCTGCGCGAACTGGGCGAGGTGCGCGAAGGCGGTGCGGGCCAGCCCCGGGCGCGGCTCGAGGTCGGCGTGTACCTGGCGGGCCGGTGGTGGACCTTGCGGTTCCGGCCGGAGTTGGCGCAGACGACGAGCCCGGCTGACGCGCTGGACGTGGCGCTCTTGCAACGGCACGTGCTGGGGCCGCTGCTGGGCATCGCAGACCCCCGACGCAGCGAGCGCATTGATTTCGTGGGCGGGATTCGCGGCCTGGCCGAACTCGAGCGCCGGGTGGATGCGGGCGAGGCGGCGGTGGCTTTTGCGCTGTATCCCACCAGCCTCGAGGAACTGATGGCCGTGGCCGACCGCGGCGAGATCATGCCGCCCAAGAGCACGTGGTTCGAGCCCAAGTTGCGGGACGCGCTGTTTTGCCTGCCGCTGTGATGGTTTGTCCGCCGCCGTAAGCCGAGCGTTCGCGGCCCACAAGCCGGGGCGCAACGGCGGCGCGCAGGCAGAGTGCCTTGCCCGGCTACTCTTCCGGTGGAGAGGGCACGGCCGGCCGGGACTCGTCGCGCGACTCGGGCCGGTCCATCCAGCGGGCGCGGTCGGCCAAGAAGAGGTGGTCCGGGGCGCCGCGTTTCCAGGCCTGCCGCACCGGGAAGCCGGGGGGCACGTTGGTGCGGAAGAGGACCTCGACCACCAGGCGCGCCCAGTCGTGGTCGCGGCTCTGGAGGATGTGGCGGCGGAACTGGGCGTCGGTGGTCAGCGGCGTGAGCAACAAGGCGGAAACGGCCTTGTGCCGGTCGTTGACTTCGTAGAAGGAGGCGGCCGCGTCCATCGTGGTCCACACCGAGAGGCGGTCGCCGTACCAGGCCGTGGCCCAGGGGGCGTCGGTCATGAGCAACTCGGTGGGTTTGAGGAACTGCGCGGCCTCGCGCAGATAGGGCGGGTAGTAGGGCGGATAGACGATGGGCACCACCCGTGGCGGCAACACTCGCACGGCCAGCGGCAGCGCCACGCCCAGCACCAGCAGGGTGCTGAGCACGTGCCGAAACTCCGCATAGGGCAACGTGAGCCGGCTCACCAACCAGAAAAAGCAGGCCACGCCCACCAGACACACCCCCGGCGTGAGCACGGCCAGGAGATTCTCGGCGGTGAAACCCGGATTGAGCACCGAGAGGTGCGTGCGCCCCAGCACCTGTGTCAGTCCCAACGCGGGCAGGCACAGCAGCAGAAAGACCCGCATCCGGTTCAGGCCCGGCTGACCGTATTGGGCCAGCAGTCCCACCAGGAAGAACGCGCCCACCCAGCTTCCGCCCAGCCGCAACAGGTCATCGCCGGCCACCTGGCGCAAGCCCTCGCCGGCCTTTCGCGCCAGATCAAAAAAACCCACCGTTTCCAGGTCCGGTCGGAACGTGCGCTCCAGCCGGCCCTGCGGGAAACGCAGCGTCTCCTGGTAGAGCGCGTAGCCGCGCACGCCGAAGAGCGCGCCGCTGAGCCGGTAATTGCGGATCAACCACGGCGCGACCACGACCGCGGCAACCGCGAGCGTCACACCCAGCAACGGCAGCGCGCGCCGGCCCAGGAAAAAGAGGTAAAACAACGCCACCGGCGCCACCAGCGCCAGCAGGCCGTAACGGGTCAGCACCAGCAGCCCCAGGAAGAGCCCGGCCAGGGCCGCGCCGGGCAGGAAATGCCGCCAGCGATGGTGGCCTTCGCGGTCGCGGCTCTCCAGCCGCGAGAGCGTCTCGAGCAAGGCCACGAAGAGCACCATGGCCAACATCGTGGGCAGGCCCGAGGCGCTGAAGCGCCAGAGGTATTCCGAGGCCACCAGCACCGCCACCAGCACCCAGGCCGCCTCGGCGTTGAGGAGGCGCCGCGTCAGCCGCCACAGGTGCCAGGCCAGCACCAAGAACAGGAGCTGGTTAAACACCGTGATCCACAGGTCCGGCGGGTAGCGCCAGAAGTAGCCCCCGGTCTCGTAGTCGAACGGGACCAGTTTCATCCAGCCCGCCAGCAGGAGCGGGTACAGCGGCGGGTTCACCAGGTCCGGATGCGGCCGGCGGCCCAGGCGGGCTTCCACGCCCAGGGTGTCCTCGACCATCTGGAGGGTCAGCGGGCGGACCACCTGGGTGGAGAAGCCCTCGCCGCGGGCCAGGTTGCGCGCCAGTTGCGCCGCCTCCATCGCCTCCGGGGCGCTCAAGTTGCGAAGCTGATACAGGTCGTACCAACCGGTCACGGCCAGGATGAGCAGGCAACTGACCAGGAGGCGGAGCTGGCGGGCGCCGGGGCCGACTTCCAGCCAGTGAATGATCTCTTGGACAGGTGGTATGCGCATGGATGACCGTGTCAGCCGACGCCGGCGCTCGGGTCGCCCGCTCAGAGCCCCTCGAGCTGGTACTCCTCCAGCTTGCGGTAGAGCGTGCGCCGGCTGATGCCGATTTTCCTGGCGGTGAGACTGCGGTTGCCCCGCGATTCCTGCAAGGCGCGAATGATGAGCTGTTTTTCGGCCTCCTTGAGCGTGGGGGTCGGGCTGCCCGGCGCCAACAGCCCGCGGTCCGCCGGCGACGGACCCGCCGCCGCGCCGCGCACGTTGGGCGGCAGGTCGCGCAAGGTGATTTTGTCCCCCCGGCAGAGGGCCACTGCGCCCTCGATGGCGTTGCGCAGTTCGCGCACATTGGCGGGCCAGGAGTAATTGATGAGCGCCTGCATGGCGTCGAGGGTGAAGTCGGTCACCGGCTTGCCGTACTCGGCGGCGATTTGCCGCAGGAAGTGCAGGGCCAGCAGCGGCACGTCGCCGGGGCGCTCGCGCAGAGGGGGGAGCCAGATTTCCACCACGCGCAGGCGGAAGTAGAGGTCCTCGCGGAACTGGCCGGCCTTGACCAGGTCGGCCAGGTTCTTGTTCGTGGCGGCGATCAGGCGCACGTCCACTGAGATGGTCTTGTTCGAGCCCACCCGCTCGAAGGTGCGCTCGCCCAGCACGCGCAGCAGCTTGACCTGGGTGCTGGCGTCAATCTCGCCGATCTCGTCCAGAAAGAGCGTGCCGCCGTTGGCCTGCTCGAAGCGGCCGATGCGCCGCTCGTGCGCGCCGGTGAAGGCGCCTTTTTCGTGGCCGAAGAGCTCGCTCTCGAGCAGCGTGGCCGGCAGCGCCGCGCAGTGCACGGTCACCAGCGGCATGCGGGCGCGCGGGCTCAACTGGTGCAGCGCGCGGGCGACCAGTTCCTTGCCCGTGCCGCTTTCGGCCTGGATGAGCACCGTGGCCGGGGTGGGGGCGACCTGCTTGATGGTCTCGAAGACCTCGAGCATCGCGGGCGAGCGCCCGACGATGTTTTCCAGGCCGAACTTCTCGTCCAGTTGCTGGCGCAATTCGCGGACCTCGCCCTCCAGGCGCTGGGACTTGAGGGCCCGGGCGATGCGCAGCTCGAGTTCATCAATCTGGAGCCGGCCCTTGGCGATATAGTCGTCGGCGCCGCGTTTCATCGCCTCCACGGCCAGTTCCTCCGAGCCGTAGGCGGTCATCAGGATGCACACCGGCGGGCGGCTCAGGGACTTGGCCCGGGCGATGACCTTCATGCCGTCCTCCCGGGGCAGGCGGAAATCGGTGAGGACCACGTCGAAGCGTTCCTGTTCGAGGAGCTGGATGGCGCTGGCGGCGTCCTCGGCCACGTACACGTCGAACCGCTCCTCGAGCGCCGCGCGCAAGCCCTCGCGGGTGGGCTTCTCATCGTCCACGATCAAGAGGGTCGGCTTGGTGTCCATGCGCCCGGCAGCTTAACGCGCCGGGCCGCGGGCGACGAAACCGAAAAACGCCCCGGCACCTTCCGGGCCGGCCCCCGGCGGGCGGGGTGTGATGCCCGCGAATCCGCGCCGGGGCGGCTCATAAGGCGCCTTGACACCCCGGACACGCCCGGTAGCGTCGGCAACGCCGGCCGGCCGGGAGCCCTGCCGGGACCCGGCACCCAGGCATGGCGTTGATTGTTCAGAAGTACGGCGGCACCTCGGTGGCCAACCCCGAGCGCATCAAAAACGTGGCCGCCCGCGTGGCGCGCTACCGCGAGCGGGGCAACCGGCTGGTGGTGGTGGTCTCCGCGATGAGCGGGGTGACCGACAACCTCATCAAGCTGGCCAAGGAGATTATGCCCCTGCCCACCGAGCGCGAGATGGACGTGCTGCTGGCCACGGGCGAACAAACCACCATCGCGCTCACCGCCATGGCCCTGCACGCGCTGGGCGTGCCGGCGGTCTCCCTCACCGGCGCCCAGGCCGGCATCGTGACCGACCGCGTCCACACCAAGGCCAAGATCATGAACATCACGCCGCGGCAGATCCACGCCTTGCTGGACAACGGCCAGGTGGTGATTGTTGCCGGCTTTCAAGGCCAGACCCAGGAAGGCCAGATCACCACCCTCGGCCGGGGCGGCTCCGACCTCACGGCCATCGCCCTGGCGGCGGCGCTCAAGGCCGACCTGTGCCAGATCTACACCGACGTGGACGGCATCTACACGGCGGACCCGCGCGTGGTGCCCGCTGCGCGCAAGCTCGACGAGGTGGCGTACGACGAATTGCTCGAGCTGGCCGGCGCCGGCGCCAAGGTCATGCAGCTCCGGTCCGTGGAGTTCGCCAAGAAGTTCGGCGTCATCTTCGAAGTGCGTTCCAGCATGAACGACAACCCAGGCACGATTGTGAAAGAGGAAACCAAGAGCATGGAAGGCGTGGTCGTCCGCGGCGTCTCGCTCGACAAGAACCAGGCCAAGATCACCGTCGTCGCGGTGCCCGACCGCCCCGGCGTGTCCGCCCGCATCTTCTCCGCCCTGGCCGACGCGGCCATCAACGTGGACATGATCGTGCAAAACGTCAGCCACGGCACGGCCAGCCCGGCCACGGACCTGTCCTTCACCATTGACAAGCCGGACCTGCTCAAGGCGCGCAAGGTCATCGAGGGTCTGCGGGCGGAACTGGGCTTCAGCGAGCTGCTCGCCAACGAGGCCATTGCCAAGCTCTCGATCGTGGGCGTGGGGATGCGCAGCCACTCGGGCGTGGCCGCCAAGATGTTTGCCACCCTCGCCCGCCAGGGCATCAACATCGAGATGATCTCCACCAGCGAGATCAAGATCACCGTGGTGGTGGACAGCGCCCGGGGCGAGCAGGCCGCCCGCGCGGTTCACGAGGCCTTTATCGGCTGAGCCGACGCACCCGCGCCGCGCAGGTGCCGGTCGAACCAGTCGGCAAAGAGCCGGATATCCCAGAGCATGGTCAGCCAGCCGTGCTTTTTGCCCGGCCGGACCACGAGCTTGACCTCCCGGCCCGCCTCGCGCGCCCGCGCCACAAACCACTCGGATTGCTCCAGGGGCACCAGCGTGTCCGCGTCGCCGTGCACGATGAGCACCGGCGGCAGGTTGGTCCCGATGTGGTAGATGGGCGAGACCTCGCGGCCGATGACCCGCCAGACGGCCAGGTTGGTGGACTCCGGCCCGAACGCGCGCACAAAACTCTTCGGCGGCCCGCCGTCCCCGGGGTTCTCCGTGGACCGGCCCAGGTTCAACAGGTCCGTGACCGGGAAAAACACCGCCACGGCCTGCACCGCGTCGCTCTCGCGGTCCACCGGGTCGGGCGCGAACTCCCGGCCCGGCCCGCCGCGTGTGGCGATCATCAGGCTCAGATGCCCGCCGGAACTGCCGCCGCACACGCCCAGCCGGTCCGGGTTCACTCCGTACTCGCGGGCGTGATGCCGCACAAACCGCACGGCGCGGCGCACGTCCTCGACGATCTCCATCACCGTGAATTCGGGCTGGGAGCCGTGGTGCACCGCGAAGACGGTGTACCCGCGCCGCAACAGCGGGGCGACCATCGCGGGGTGGAGGCCCTCGCGGCTGGACTTCCAACTCCCGCTCACCATCACCAGCACGCCGTAGCCGTTGGGCCGGCGGGGCTTGAACACGTCCAACACCAGTTGGTCGCCGCGGCGGGAGGAGTATTTGACCCCGCGGGTCAGCTCGTGCGCCGGTGAAAAGTACCACCACAACCCGCCCGCCACGCCGCCCGCCAGCAACAACAGCCCCAACAACACCAGTCCGGTGAACTTCAAAACGCGCCGCAATGCCATGCGCTCAACATGGGCCAACCCCGCCGCCTGCCAAGAGCAAAACCGGCGCCGGCTGTCGGAGGGTCCGCCGGGACGCGCGGCGCAAGATACCCGTCCGCGCTTCCACTCGTCGCGGACGCCGGTGAGGGCTGAGAACCACGGCGCGCCGATGGCACGCACTGCGCGAGGCGTTTTCCCGAGGGGCGTGGCGCGTCCGGCAGGAGTCGAACCTGCAACCTTCTGATCCGAAGTCAGAAGCTCTATCCAGTTGAGCTACGGACGCGTCGTGGAAAATCGGGACTGCAATCGCCCACCCCGGGCTGAGCCGCCGCGGGGACGACTTTGGCCGGGGCGGCTTTTGCAGACAAGTACGCGCCGCCGGGCGCCGACCGGGGTTTCGTCCGCGCGGGGTTACTCGGCGCGCACCATGTCCATGTCCGGCGTGTAAAAGAGCAAGCGCCCGCAGTTGGGGCATTGCACCGGCTCCGCCTCGGTGCGGCAGGCGATGACCACCTGGGAGGGCAGCCCCACGTGGCAGCCGCCGCAGGCGCCGTGTTCGACGCCCACCACCACGCGCGGGCCCTTATGGCGGCGCAGCCGCTCGTACCGGGACAAGAGCCCCGGCTCGACCTCCGCGGCCAGGGCGGCCCGGCCGGCGGTCAATTCCTGCAGTTGCTGTTGCAGGTTTTGCTCGCGGGCGGTCAGGTCGGCCAGCACCCGCTCGGTTTCGCGCCGGACCTCGTCGAACTGCTGGCGCAGGCGGGCCAGTTGATGCTGGGTCTGCTCCTGTTGTTCCATCAATTCGAGTTGCCGGTCCTCGAGGCGCAGGATTTCGGCCTTGCAGGTTTCGATTTCGTGGGCCAGGGCGCGGTATTCCTCGTTGCGCTTGGTCTGGAACTGCTGGAGCGAGTACTTCTCGATTTGCTGTTTGCGCGCCTCGACCTCGAGTTCGAGTTTTTTGCGCTCGGCTTCGAGGTGCAGGCCGTGTTGGCGGGCGGCCTCGACCGCCTGCTGCGCGTCGTCCCGGCGCGCCTGCGCGGCGGCGCGCTGCGGGGGCAACGCGGCCAGTTCCTCGCCCAGCCGCGTGATCTGGCGGTCGCGGTCCTGGAGCACCAGCAGTTTTTCGAGAACGGTCAGCATCGCTTGCAACCCGCGTAACGGGCGACACGTTATCGGCGTGGCGGCGGGCCGTCAACGAACGCCACGCCCCGGGCCTTGCACGGGCCGCGGCGGTCATGATTGCATGGCGCACCGAATACGCAGATTCCTCGCATGAACCGTTTGCTCCGTCTGGTTTTGAAAGCCGGCCTGGTCCTCGGGCTGGCACTGGCGCCGTCCCGGGCCGCCGCCGAGCGCCCGGCCGATGCGCTCGAACTGGCCCGCCAGCTCAACGAAGCCTTCATCACCGTGGCCGAGCGGGTCTCGCCCGCGGTGGTGGTCATTTCCGTGGCCCGCCAGGCGGGGGCGGAGGCGGAAGAGGACCTGGAATCGAGCCCGTTTTGGGAATGGCTGCCGCGGGAGTTCCGGCGCCAGTTGGAGGAGCGTTTCCGCCGCCAGCCGGAATCGGCCCCCCCCGCGCCGCGCCGCCGGGCGCCGGTCTTCAGCGGCCAGGGCTCGGGCGTAATCGTCCGCGAAGACGGCTACATCCTGACCAACGGCCACGTGGTGGAGGACGCGGACCAGATCAAGGTCCGGCTCCGGGACGGGCGCGTCCTCGAGGCCGAGGTGCGCGGGGTGGACCCGCAGTCGGACCTGGCCGTGCTCAAGGTGGCCGCCACGGGGCTGCCGGCCGCGCGGTTTGCCGATTCCGACCGGGTGCGCGTGGGCGAGTTTGCCATCGCCATCGGCGCGCCCTTCGAGCTGGACTACAGCGTCACCTTCGGCCACGTCAGCGCCAAGGGCCGCTCGCAGATTCTGCCCGACCCGACGATGGACCAGGACTTCCTCCAGACCGACGCCAACATCAATCCCGGCAACAGCGGCGGGCCGCTGGTGAACATCGAGGGCGAGGTCGTCGGCATCAACACCCTCATCCGCGGCCTGCGCTCCGGCATCGGCTTCGCCATCCCCAGCAACCTGGCCCGCGAAGTGACCGCCAAGCTCATCGAGGAAGGCAAATTCACCCGCGCCTGGCTGGGCGTCGAAATCCGCGCCCTGCGGGAAGACGAGGAGTTTCGCCGCCTGACCCCCGGCCTGCGGGACGGCGTGGTGGTGCGGGGTATCGTTCGGGACGGCCCGGCCGCCAAGTCCACCCTGAAGTTGGGCGACGTCATCACCGCCGTGGACGGCCGGCCGGTGGCCACGGCGCAGGAGTTGCGCAACGCCGTCCGCACCAAGCGCGCCGGCTCGACCGTGACCCTCGACGTGGTGCGCGCCGGCAAGCCCCTGCAGGTCCAGGTGCGGCCCGAGCCCTGGCCGGAAGAGGTGACGCGCGCCGCGACCCGGCGCTCGCCCGAGGCGCGTCCGACCGAGGCCACGGGCCTGGGGTTGACGGTCAAGCCGCTCACGCGCGAGCTGGCGCAGGAGATGGACCTGACCTTTGTGCCCGGCGTGGTGGTGGCCGATGTGAAGTCCGAAAGCGTGGCCGAAGAGCAGGGCCTCCAGCCCGGCGACGTGATCACCGAGATCAACCAGGCGGCCGTCACCACGCTGAGCGAGTTCCGCGAGGCCCTGGGCAAGGCGGACCTGTCCGCCGGCGTCCAGCTCAACGTCGTGCGCGAGGGCGTCAACCGTCTCATCATCCTCAAGGAGGAGCACTGACCCGGCGGCGACGCCGTGCGGAGCGGTTCCAGCCGCGGCCGGCGCATTTCATTTTCTGACCGCGGGTCGCCGGGGCGGGCGATGCCGTAGCGCAGACTTCCCAGTCTGCCGTACTGCGGATTTCCAATCCGCCAACGCGGCGAACTCCCGAACGGTAGCCACCGGTCTTGGCCGGCCGACTGGAAGTCGGCGGTACGGCAGGTTGGAAACCTGCGCGACGCCAGAGATACCCGCCTGCCATAAACTGAGATGCGCCGGGCCGCGGCTCACCGGGCGGCTTCCCCCTTGCCCGGCGGGGGAATTTGTCCCTTAAATGCCCGCCCGCTATGAACCGCATGCGCTGCGTCCTTGCCGTGATGGGCATCCTGATGGGCCTCCCCGCGGGTGCCCAACCCGTCACGGACCCCGTGGCGGACCTCTTCACCCCTCGCCCGCCCACGCCGGCGGGGGCCGAGCACCCCCCGGCGGTGCTGCGCCCGCCCGAGCCCCGGGCCGGCAGCCCGCTAGTCCCGCCCGGCGCGGGGCGCGCGCTGGTCTTCCGCCCGCCCGTGATGCTCAAGTCGGGTGACCGGGTGCTCTTCCTGGGCGACGCGGTGCTCGAGGCCGAGGCGGACTTCGGCTACCTGGAGACCCGGATGGACACCCATTACCCGAACCTCCGGTTCACCTTCCGCAACCTCTCCCGCAGCCCGCACAACCGGCTGCGCGAGGCCGACCCCGCCAGGCTTGCCGAGGACCCGGCCTGGCTGGCGCCGTTGCTCGAGGAAGTGCGGGCCGTGCAGCCCACGGTGGTGTTGGTTAGCTACGGCACGGCCGCGGCCGGGCTGGGCGCGGACCGCCTGGCGGCTTTCACCAACGTCTGCGGCCGTGTCTTGCATGCGCTGCGCACGTACAACACCAACCTGCCCCCGCACCTCATCCTGCTGGGCCCGCTGAGCTACGCCCCGCCCGAAGGCGGCACGTTCGCCGACATCACCAACCGCAACGCCACCTTCCAGCTTTTCGCCGACGCGGCCCGCGACCTGGCCATGAGCTTCAGCGCGGATTACGTGGACCTGTTTACCTTCTCGCGCGCCGAGGTCCTGGGCGGCCTGCGCGCCGCCGAGCGCGGCTCACTCCGGCCCCGCCTCACCGAGGACGGCCTCCGGCCCACCGCCCACGGCCTGCGACGCCTGACCCTGGCCCTGGACCGCGGCCTGCGCTGGCCGGGCAACCTCTGGCGCTGGGGCCTGATGGCCGACGGCAAGTGGCGTGACGGCGGTTTCGGCGCGCGCATCCGCACGCACGAGCGCCGGGACGACTACGTGAAGGTGGTCTTCACCGAAGAACGCCTGCCCACGCCGCCGCCGCCGGTCGAGATCGCGCGCGACGAAAGCTACGAGGGCTACGAACCGCTGGCCTACATGCAGGTGCGCAACCTCAAGGAGGGCCTGTACGAATTGCGCGTGGACGGCCGCACCGTGCTCACCGGCACGCACGCCGATTGGCATCGCTACTGCACCCTCCAGCGCGGTCCCTCCTGGGACCAGGCGGAGGAGTTCCGTCGCACCGTGGTCGAAAAGAACCGGGCCTGGGAAAGCTGGTGGGCCGCGCAGCGCGACCGCCCGGCCAGCCAGCGCGAGGCGCCGCCCGCCAACGTGACCGAACTCGAGGCCCGCCTGGCGCAGTTGAAGCAGCCGCGCGAACACACCTACGAAATCGTCCGCGTGGGCGATGCTCCGGCCGGCACGCCGTCCAACGCCAACGTCGTGGCGCCCTGACCGGGCCGCGGCGCCCGGGCCCGCGGCGCCGCCAGTGCGCCCGCTCAAAACATCTTCGTCAGGTCGCGGGTGCCGGAGACCGGTTGCCAGTAGGTCGTGGCGCCGGGGTTGCGGCGCAGGCGCAGCAGGTCCTTGCCCAGCAGCCGCAGCACCAGGCCCAGCGGGGTGAGCACCAGCAGGAAGATCACGCCCAGCACCAGCGGCGCCACCACGCGCCCCAGGGCGTGACTCACCTTCATGCCCGCGCGGTAGGGCCCGCGCAGCCAGCGCGGCCGCGCCATCGCCAGCAGCGCGACGGCCAGGAGACCGGTCAGGGCCGCGACGGCCGCCGGTCGGGACACCCAGCCGCGCCAGCACAGCAGCCCGGTCAGCAGCGCCAGCACCAGCGCGGAGCTCAGGCCGAACTTGCGCCACTCGCGGGGGTCTTCCTTGAGGCGGAGTTTCACGGCGGGTCAATCCGGTTGCGGCGCCACGCGGCGTGCCACCGGGCGGCGCGGTTGGGCCAGCCGGTCCAGCAGGTAACTGCCGATGACCAGGTAATCCATCTCCGTGTTCACGAAGCAGCGGTAGGCGTCGTCGGGCGAGCCCACGATCGGTTCGCCGCGCACGTTGAAGGAGGTGTTCACCAGCACCGCGCACCCGGTGGCGGCCTCCCAGCGCCGGAGCAGGGCGTGCAAGAGCGGGAAGCGCGCCGCGTCCACGGTCTGGATGCGCGCCGATAAGTCCACGTGCGTGATGGCCGGCAGGGTCGAGCGCTCGGCCTTCAAGAGGTCCAGCCCGCGCAGCCCCGGCGGCACCGGCCGGCGCAGTTCGGCGCGGACCGGCGCCACGAGCAACATGTAGGGCGAGTCGGTGTCCAGCTCGAAGTACGCGCCCACGCGTTCGCGCAAGACCGCCGGGGCGAAGGGCCGGAACGACTCGCGGAACTTGACCTTGAGGTTCATCACCGACTGCATCGCGGGCGAGCGCGGGTCGCCCAGGATCGAGCGGTTGCCCAGGGCGCGGGGGCCGAACTCGAGGCGGCCCTGAAACCAGCCCAACACCTTGCCCGCGGCCAGCAGTTGCACCGTGCGGTCCAGCAGGGCGTCACGGTCCAGCCGTTCCCACACCGCGCCGTGGCGGCGGAGCGTTTCCTCGATCTCCCCGTCCGTGTACTCCGGCCCGAGCAACGCGCCGTGCATCGCGTCGGTGCTGGCTCCGGCCGTGGCGGGCGCGGCCGCGCGATCCCGCGGACCATGGAAATGCTCATGCCAGGCGGCCAACGCGGCGCCGAGCGCCCCGCCGGCGTCGCCCGCGGCGGGTTGAATCCACAGCCGCTCGAACGGGCCCTCGCGCAAAAGGCGGCCGTTGGCCACGCAGTTGAGCGCCACGCCGCCGGCCAGGCACAGGTGCGGCAGGCCGGTCAGTTCGCGGGCGTGGCGGGCCAGGCGGAGCATGACTTCCTCGGTCACCACTTGCACGGAGCGGGCGAGGTCCATGTGGCGCGGCTCGAGCGGGTCCTCGGGCCGGCGCGGCGGCCCGCCGAAGAGCCGGTGAAACCGCGCGTTGGTCATGGTGGTGCCGCGCAGGAAGGCGAAGTAATCGAGGTTCAGCCAGAACGAGCCGTCGTCCTTGAGGTCCAGCAGTTCGGTGCGGATGAGGTCCGCGTAGCGCGGTTCGCCGTAGGGCGCCAGGCCCATGAGCTTGTACTCGCCGGAGTTGACGCGGAAGCCGCAGTAGCCGGTGAAGGCGCTGTAGAGCAGCCCCAGCGAGTGCGGGAACCGGATTTCCCGGAGCAGCTCGATGGCCGTGCCGCGCCCGCGCCCCACGGTGGTGGTGGCCCACTCGCCCACGCCGTCCACCGTCAGGATGGCCGCCTTGGCGAAGGGCGAGGGGTAAAACGCGCTGGCGGCGTGGGCCTGGTGATGCGTGGTGAAGAGGATCGGGCACTCGGGGCGCAGGCCGGGCAGTTCCTCGCGGAGGGTGCGGCGCAGGTTGAGCTTTTCGCCCAGCCAACCGGGCAGCACTTGCGGGAAGGTGCGCCAGCCGCCGGGGGCCACGGCCAGGTAGCTCTCGAGCAGGCGGGCGAACTTGAGGATCGGTTTGTCGTAGAACACCACCGCGTCCAGTTGCGCGGGCGTGAGGCCGGCCTGGCGCAGGCACCAGGCCGCGGCCTGCTCGGGGAAGCGCTCGTCATGCTTGCGGCGGCTGAAGCGCTCTTCCTGGGCGGCCGCCACGATCTCGCCGCCGCTGACGAGCGCGGCCGCGGCATCATGGTAATAGGCCGAGAGGCCGAGGATGTGCGGCCCGCCGGGCATGGCTTACATGAAGGGGTAAATCGCCCAGGCAATGCCGCTGCCGGACCCGAACACGAGCAGCGCCGCCAGCGCCAGGAGGATCAACACCAGCGGCACCAGCCACCATTTCTTCTCCTGGCGGAGGAACTGGAGGAACTCTTTGCACAGGTCCCACATCGCCGGCGAAGGTAAAACGGGCCGGACGCGCCGGCAACGCCCAACCCGGCGCTCTCCCGCCTTGCGGACGCATCTCGGTTTAACACTGGGTTGGGATCCCTGGCGTAGCGCAGGTTTTCCAACCTGCCGTATTGCCGACTGCCAGTCGGCGGGCCAAGGCCAAGGATGGCCGGCCCGGAGTGCGCCACGCTTGCGGATTGGAAATCCGCGATACGGCAGACTCGGAAGTCTGCGCTACGGCATCGCCCCGACGACCCGCGGCCAGAAAAGGAGCCGCGCCCCGTCTCACGCGGCGAGCCGGACGCGACCGGCACGGCGCGCCCTCGCCCGGCACGGCGCGCCGCGGGCCGGACCCCGCCGCCCGTTCAACGGAACAGCTCGGCCCCGCGCGGGCTGGTCAGGCGGCGGGGCGGGGCGTTGGTGGGCGCCGGGCCGGCGGGTGGTTTGGTTTTGAACGCGCCGCGCAGCAGCCAGTGGCGCTTGAAGCCCTGGATCAGGTCGTCCAGGTCCACCAGCAAAGTGTGGAGGGTGGTGACGAAGTTGGTGTTGGCGCTGACCTGGGTGTTGAGGTTGCTGACGATGGCGGTGAGCTGGGTCAGGGGCGGCTGCAGGGCCGCGACCAGTTCGCCCAGGTTGGTTTGGGCCGCGCTCAACACAACGCCGGCGTTGGTGAGCACGTGGCTGGTGTTGGTGAGTGCCCCGCGGGCGTCGGCCAGCAGGGAGTTGGCGTTGGTGCTGGCGGCCAGCAGCTGGGCGTGCAGCTCGGGCGGCAGGACCCACCGCCCCAGCGAGCCGTCCGGGTCGCGCAACTGCCCGCTGATCACCGCCAGGTTGCTCAGCAGGGGCGTGGCCTCGACCACGGCGCGGTTGGCGTTCGAGGTCAGATTCGCCAGATGGTCCAGCGTGGCGGCCACCTGGTTGGTCAGCGCCGACTCGGTTTGCTGGATGATGGCCACCAGGCGGTCCGACAACGCTGGCGCCTCGTCCGGCGGCAAAAAGAACGGCGGCGTCGCGGCCGTGTACGGCACATACTCATCGCGGCGCAGGTCCCACACGGCGGTGAACCCCTCGGCGGTCTGGCTGCGGTCGGCCACGCGCACGCTCTCCCGGCCCTCGGCGGCGAGGGCGGCGATGACCTCCTCGTCCAGCGGCCGCAAGGTGAGCCAGCGGGGCGCGGCGGGGTTGGTGAGCGAGGCGGGGTCGCGCACGTGGTCCACCAGGAGTTTGTCGCGGCGGGAGGCGACCGCCGGGTTCGTGGCCAGGGCCTCGGCCTCGCGCAGCGCGTAAGTGCGGATGGGCCAGACCAGGTGCGTGGGCAGGTAGTTGGTGCCCTTGGTGACCTCGAGCGTGCGCTTGCCCAGGAAATCCGCCGGGCTCACGCGCACCTTCGAGCCGCCGGTCCACAGGTAGCCGAAGTACGGCTCGCGCACGGTGAACTCGACGTACACGTTGTAGAAATCCTCCGGCGGCTGGCCGGTGATGCGCGTGATCTCGCCCACCGTGAAGCCCATGAGCATCACCGGGTCGCCCACCTTCAACCCCGTGGCGCTGTCCAGCAGGGTGAAGTAGCGGGCCTTGGTGAGAAACCATCCTTTGCGCAGCGCGGTCTGGCGCACGTACCAGGCGAATCCCCCGGCCAGCAGCAGCGTGGCCAGCAGCACAAACACCCCCACCGCGCGTTCCACGCGGCTGAGCCGGGTCCGCAACTGGGGCGTCAGGTCGGGCACGGGCGCAGTCTAATCGGGCGGCGTTTCCGCGGCGAGCCCTTCACGCGCCGGCGGCGGCGGTGGTTCGGCGGGGCGTCCCGGGGCTTCCACCGTCCACGTGGCGTCGCGAATGTGGGCCAACCGCCAGCCGGGCAGACGCCAGGGTTGCGCGTCATCGCCCGTCACCACCACCGTGGCCGGGCAGGGCCAGCCGAAATCCGCGCCACCCAGAAACTCCCGCCACCAGCGGGCGTGGGCCTCGTTGAGCCACTCGAGGGGATGGTCCAGGAGCAACACCGCCGGCCGCAGGATCAGCGCGCGGGCCAGCGCGGCGCGTTGTTGCCAGGCGGGATTGACCTGCCCCGGCAGGCGAGCCGCCATCGCCTCGAGGCCAAACGCCGCGAGCACCCGGCCGGTCTCCTCCGCCGCGGCCTCGAGCGGGCAGTTGCGGTGGTAGCACAGCGGCAGGGCCACGTTCTGCGCCAGGGTCAGATGCCCGAAGAGCCGGCCGCCCCGGCCGTACACCAGCGCCACCTCGCGCCGCAGCGCCGCCAGGGCCGGTCCACGCAGCGCGGCGGGGTCGCGCCCCAACAGCCGCACCCGGCCGGTGGCGGGCGCGCGCAGCCCCGCGGCCACCTCGAGCAAGTGTGTCTTGCCCGAGCCGGCCGGGCCGCAGATGCCCCAGTGTTCCCCGGCGGCGACGGTCCAGTTCACCTCGCGCACGCAGACGCGCCCGTCCGCCTCGTCGGCGGCGATGGTGCAGCCGGTCAGTTCGAGCACGGGGTCGGCGGCGGGCATGGGCGTTCAGAGCAGCAGATACACCACGATGAAGGCGGCATCCAGCGTCACGCACCCGAGCACGGCGGCCACCACGGCGGTGGTCGAGGCGCGGGCGACCTCGCGCAACTCGAGGGGCCGGGCCAGGCCCTGAAAGCAGCAGGCCAGCGCGATGATCAGCCCGAAGCCCGCGGACTTCAGGCCCAGCAGCAAAAAGTCCATGCCCGTGAGGGCGGCGGCGATCTGCCGGGCGTACTCGCCGGGCTTCAACGGCACGTCCTGCAAAAAGGCGAAGAGAAACCCGGCGGCCACCGCGCCCAACACTAGGTAGGCGCACAGGGCCACCGCGGCCACGGTCATGCCGACCACCCGGGGCACCACCAGGAAATGCACCGGGTCAATGCCCAGGGCCTCGAGGGCCTCGACCTCGCCGTGCGCGCGCGCGGTCCCCAGCTCGATCACCGCCGGCACGCCCACCCGCAGCAGCACCAGCAACGCCGTGGCCAGCGGCCCCAGCTCGCGCACCACCGCCAGCACCATCACCGTGCCCACGTAGTCCTGGGCCCCCACGCGCGAAAGCAGGGCGACGGTCTGGCCCACCACCACCCAGCCCAACGCCGCCGCCAGCAGCGCCGTCATCGGCAACAGATGCAGCCCGGCCCGCGCCAGGTGATGCGCCAGCAGCGGCCGCATCACCGCCGGCGCCTGGCCGCGGCGGGTCACCAGCACCCCGAGGGTGATCAGGGCAAAGGCCGCCAGTTGCCGGGCGGTGTGCACGGCGCCCAGCAACCAGCGGCCGACGAGGTTCGTGTACGAACGCGGCAACGGCGAGCTCCACAGGGCCTCGAGCAGGAGGCGGCGCGGTCCGTGAGCCAACTCGCGGGACATGACGCGAGCTTAGGCCAAGCGCTTTGGGGGGTCGAGAGGCGAGGGGCGAGGGTCGAAGGTCGAAAGTCGAGGGACGAGAGTCGAGGGGCGAGGGGTGAAAGTCCGAAGTCCGAAGTGCGAAGTCCGAAGTTCAGGGCCGGCAACCGGCATCTGGCCTCCGGTATCCAGTATCTGGCGTCCGTTGCGCCGGCTCAGTAAAACGCGGTGACGGTGGTCCGGTTGGTCAACGCCGGCAGCGCCACCCATTCCCGGCGCGCGTCGAATTGGTCCCAGGGCCGGCCGTTGACCTCGACGCGCCGCAGCGGCTTCTCCTCCGGATGCCGGAAGCGCAGGAGGATTTGCTTCGGCGCGCGGCGGGTCGGGGGTTCCACCACGGCCGTGATCTGTCCGGCGTTGGCCTTGGACTCGAAGCGCAGGCTCATCGGCCCGAAATGCGTGGCGGCCCGCTCGATGGCCGGGGTCTGGCCGTCGGCCAGCCAAGCGCGCGGCAACGCCAGGCCCAGGCGCAGCACATCGTCGCCGCGGTCGTCCTCGATGAACATCAGCCGCAGCCAGTAGGCGGAGTTGGACTCGTCGCTGGACTTGTAGTGGTCGCCGCGCCAGTCGCCCAGGTCGGGCAGCGGGTGCTCGCACATCATCTGCGTGTCCGGGTAGTAACAGGCGGCGAAGGCGTTGAAGTAGGCGCGCAGGAAGTGCTTGATCTCGTCGCGCAGCAGGTACGGATGCGGCGAGCAGAGCAGGTTGGGCTGCATCGAAATGCCGCCGCGGCTGAACCACTGCGCGCCGTGCCGCTCCCACGAGTAACCGTAGCGGTCGGACAGGTAGAGGTTGTCCTCGTAGTCCTGGAGGATGGGCACGGCCATCGGATCGTCCGGCGCCATCAGGCCGGTTCGCAGCAGGTAGATCGGGCCTTCGAGCGTGACGGTGATCCAGCCAAACGTCCGGCCGCGGCGATGCACCTCGCTGGGGATTTGGGGAATCCAGGTGCCGTCACGCAGCGGCACCAACGGCGCGCGCACGCTGGCTTCCTGGAAGGCGGCGAGAATGTCGCGCCGGTAGGCGTCGGCCTCGGCCTGGAGCGACTTCGCTTCCGCATGGCCAAGGTCCGTCAGCGCGCGGGCGAGGGCGTCCAGGCCCCACCAACTGAACACGTTGTTCGAGAGCCACACGCGCCAGTCGCCGATGTCCTCGAGCGAGCCGGGCGGCAACAAGCCGCGCTCGATGGCGCGCAGGCCGGTGAGATTTTTTGTCCGGGCGCGCTCGTGGCTGATCCACGCGGCCGCCTTGAGCAATTTCGGGGCGTTGCGTTCCAGCCAGGCTTTGTCGCCGGTGTACCAGTAGTGCTCGGCCATGGCCCGGAGAATCCAGCCGTGGTGCTGGTTGTAGCCGCCCTGTTCCCAGCCGGCCGCGCCGTTAAAGATGCCGTCCTGCGTCTCGTAATCGCCGGGCAGTTTCACCGTGCCCTGGTAGTGCAGGAACATCTCGAGGCAGCGCCGGGCAACGTCGTGCAGCCCGCGGCGGTCCAGCTCGGTGATCATCATGCAGGATTCGTTGCCGAAGACGCCGTAGCTGAAGCTGCCGACGCGCGCGCCCAGGCGGTCGGCGCCGGGCTCGCGGCCGCAGTTGATGAGCAGGTGCGAAGTGAGCGCGCGGTAGAAGTGGTTCAGCTCGGGCACGGGCGTGGTGAGCTGCGCGGCGGCGTCGGCGCGGGCCTGCCAGAAACTCTTCACGCGGCGGAGCTCGGCGTCGAACTCCAGGTCGCGCAGCCGTTCGATCTCCTCTGGCCGGTCGAGCGTGACAAACGGGATGCGCAGCACCATGAAGCCGTCCGTGCCCGGCGGCATGTTGCCCGCGAAGTGGATTTTGCCCGCGTCCGCGGTGCCCTGGACCGCGCCCTGCACCTCGACCGCCGCGCGCAGGCGCTCCGCGCCGTCCTGCCGGGCGAACAGCCGGCCCTCCCGCATCGCCAGCGGCACCAGCCGGCCATCGGTGCGCAGGGACAAGGTGGCGTGCGCCGGGCGGTATTCCTGGGCCACGTTGCGGCCGTGGATTTTGACCAGCAACACCGCGGTGTCGTCGGCCTGCATGTCCGGGAAACCAAGGCTCCCGGGCTCGAGGCGCGTGACGAAGGCCGTCTGCGTGTACCGGATGCCCTCGCGCTCCCACTCGGTGTGAAGGATGGGCAGGCATTCGTCTTCGATCCAACGCTTCGCCGGCGCTCCGTCTGGCAGCCCGAAATCGTAATCGAGCCGGTTCCCGCCCCAGTGCAACCGGCCGGTGTCGCGTCCGCGCGGATGGTCCATGCGGTCGTTCACGCAAAAGACCGAGCCGTCCGGGTTCACGCCGAAACGTTGCCGGCCGCCTTCGGTGCCCAGTGGCAGGTAAATCCGGCCCGGTTTGGGCGGTTGCTCGGCCAGCGCGCGGGCCAGGCTTTGCTCGGGCTCGGCAAACACGCGGGCGTAAAGCGGCCGCTCCGGCGCGGACTTCGCCCGGGCCAGCGCCTCGGCGAACGTGACCGGGTCCTCGACGCGCTTGACCAACCAGCCGGGCTCGGGCGCCAGCACGCGCCGGCCGGCGGCCACCTCGGCCGGATCGAAGCTGAAGCCGCCCGCGGCTGCACGCACAGTGACCACGGTGTGGTCGAAGCTGTTGACGTTCGGGCTTTCGGCGAACCACACGCGCAGGCGCAACCCGGCCTGTGCGCCGGCGCCGCCCGGCGGGTCGAGCCGCTCGGCGTGGCCGTTGAAGACCTCGAGCCGGGCGGCGCGCAACGCCTCATTCAACCCGGGAGTGCCGCCCAAAAGGACCAGCTCGGTTTCCTGCCAGACCGAGTCGGTGTACGCCGCCAGCTTCTCGACCTTTGGCGCCGGGCCGTCGAAGAGCAGCCGGATTTTCATCGTGGTGCGGTACTCGGCGGCGCAGTCTTTGAGGCGGGGAAACTCGTTCAGGTTCAGATGCCGGAAGCTCCAGCTCCAGGTGCGGCCCGCGGCCTCGAAGTAGGCGTCGGCGTCCCGCCACTCACCCTGGTACAGATCGCCCAGATGGCCCCAGCCGGACTCGCCGGCGCCGGCCGGTTGGTCGCGCGGGACGCGGTGCTCCGGCCACTGCGAATGCCACCACTGCAGTTTCACCCGGGCTGGCCTCGGCGGCGTGCCGGCAAACGTCACCACCACGCGATGGATGTCGCGCGGGTCTTCCCACCAGAGGCCGATGTCCCGGCCGTCGGCCCACGACGCGCGCTCGCCCCACGGCGCCACGTCCACCGGCGCGCCGGGGCTCAAGCCGGACGGGGTGGCCGGGGCGCCGGCGGCCAGACCGACGAGCACGCCCAGAGCGCCCGCCAGCCCGAGCGCAACCCGGGCGCATGGCGGGCGTTTGGACGCGGCGCGCGCGCGGGCGGTCCGGTTAAAGGTGGGGCTGGCCGGTGCTTGGGGAATTGGCGTTATCACGGGGCGCATAGCGGAAGAGCGGTTTCGCGGAGATGGAACGCCGGGCGCGGCCTCAATTCAAGAGCCGCGTTGGAGCGCCTAGCCGCCGCGCTGCCGGGCTCAGGTTTGTTCCAGCCGCGCGCGCACCGCTCGGATGAAGTCGGGATTGGTGCCGCAGCAGCCGCCAATGAAGCGGGCGCCGGCCGCGAGCAGCTCCGGCACGTGGCGGGCGAAGTCCTCGGGCGTGGTGCGATAGACCACGCGGCCGCCTTCCAGCGCGGGCAGGCCGGCGTTGGGTTTGATCCAGATGGGCCGGTCGGTTGCGGCGTGCAGGCGGCGGCAAACCGGCACGTAACGTTCGATGCCCACGCCGCAGTTCGCGCCGATGACGTCCGCCCCAGCGGCGGTGAGCTCGCGGGCGACCTGTTCCGGCGTGGCGCCCATCATCGTGCGGTCCCGGTCCCGCCCGGCATCGAAAACCATGCAGGCGACCACCGGCAGGCCGGTGGCCCGGGCCGCGGCGAGGGCCAGCCTGGCCTCCTCGAGGTCGGACATGGTTTCGATGACGATGGCGTCCGCGCCGCCGGCGGCCAGGGCTTGCGCCTGTTCGGCGAACGCGGCGGCCAGCTCGTCGGGGGTGACTTCGCCGCTCAAAAGCATTTTGCCGGACGGCCCCAGCGAGGCGAAGACGCAGGCGCGCCCGCCGGCGGCGGCGCGGGAAATTTCGACGCCGCGCCGGGCGATTTCGGGCGCGCGGTCGGCCAGGTGATGCCCGGCCAGGCGCAGGCGGTTGGCGCCAAAAGTGTTGGTGAGGATGACGCGGCTGCCGGCCTCGACGTAGGCGCGGGCCACTTCGAGCACGCGCTCGGGGTGGGTGAGATTCCAGGCGTCGGGGATTTCGCCCGCGGGCAGGCCGCGGGCCTGGAGTTCGGTGCCCCAGGCGCCGTCAGTGACCACCGGCCCTTGGGCCAGCAGCCGGGTGAGCAGGGCGGACATGGCCGGGCGGGGCGGGCCGTTCAAGCCAGTTGCAGCGCCCGGCGGGCGAGGGTGACGGCGCCGGGGGCGTTTTCGCTGTAGCCGTCGGCGCCGATTTCGTCGGCGAAGCGCTGGGTGATGGGCGCGCCGCCGACCAGGACCTTGACCTGGCGGCGCACGCCGGCGGCTTCGAGGGCCTCGATGGTGGTTTTCATCGAGGGCATGGTGGTGGTGAGCAGGGCGGACATGGCCACGATCCGGGCATGTTTTTCCTTCACGGCGGCCACGAACTGCTCGGGCGCCACGTTCACGCCCAGGTCAATCACCTCGAAGCCGCCGCCCTCGAGCATCGCGGCGACGAGGTTTTTGCCGATGTCGTGCAGGTCGCCCTTGACGGTGCCGATGGCCACGCGCGCGGTCGGTTCGCGACCGCTGGCGACCAGCAGGGGGCGGATCAATTCGAGGGAGGCCTTCATGGCGCGGGCCGAGAGAAGCAGCTCGGGCACGAAGTACTCGTTGCACTCGTAGCGCCGGCCCACCTCGGCCATGGCGGGGATCATGTGCTCGTTGACCAGCACCAGCGGGTCCACGCCCGCGGCCAGGGCTTTTTCGGTGAGGTCCCGGGCGGTCCCGGCGTCGCCGGTGAGGATGGCCTGGGAAAGGGCTTGGAGGTCTTGCATAGAAGTGTTTGCCGGGGCGGCATCCAGTGGTTGCCGCAGGCTGGCAGAAGCCGCCGGGAAAGTCAACGCACCGCGGGGGGACGGTGGTTTCGTTTTGATCTGTGCGGCGCAAAACACACCTTGCCCCGGGTGGAGACCCGGTTTAGCCTTTCCACGTTCGCAGAACGGCCTTTGGTGCCTTTCCAACGCACGGTCGAACATGAAGACGAGCCAAGCTGCTTCCTCCCGGCGCCACGCGGCGGGGTTTACCCTGATCGAGTTGCTGGTGGTCATTGCCATCATCGCCATCCTGGCCGGCATGTTGCTGCCCGCGCTGTCCCGGGCCAAGGCCAAGGCCAGCGGCATCATGTGCATGAACAACACCAAGCAGCTCATGCTCGCCTGGCAGATGTACTCGGATGACTCGAAGGGCCGGCTGCCCTTCGCCTACGCGCAGGAAGGCAATCCCAACCACCCGAACTACAAGTACGCCTGGGTCCACGGCCTGCTCGATTTCAACAACGGCAACCGAGACAACTGGGACGTCACCAACACCCTCATGGTGGGCGCCATCTGGCCCTACACCGGCAACGCGGCGGCCATCTACAAGTGCCCGGCGGACAAGAGCACCGTGCGCCCCACCAGTGGGCCCTTTGCCGGCCGTACCATCTCCCGCCCGCGCAGTGTTTCGATGAGTTCGTGGGTGGGTGGCAACGAAGGCGTCCACACCTGGTTCGGCGGGCCGGAGTGGCGCATGTACCTTCAGCAAAGTGATTTTGTGGACCCCGGCCCGGCCATGACCTGGGTCCTGCTGGACGAACGCGAGGACAGCATCAATGACGGCTTCTGGGTCACTTGGATGCCCGGCTATCCCATCCCCGCCTCGACCGTGATGGTGGATTACCCGGCCAGCTACCACAACAACGCCGCCGGCTTCGCCTTTGCGGACGGACACTCGGAGATCAAAAAATGGACCGACCCGCGGACAACACCGGTCCTCAAGAAGGGTCAGGGACTTCAGCTCAACGTGCCCCAGCCCAACAACCGGGACATTCTCTGGATTCAAGACCGGACCACGCGCCGGATTCGCTAAGCGCGCCGCCCGCGCATTGAGTTGTCCATATCCAGGGGCCCCGGCAGGCTGAAGCCCGTGCCCGAGCTCACCCCCCAGCAACAACAGGCCGTGGCCGCGACCGGCAACGTGCTGGTCATGGCCGGCGCCGGCACGGGCAAGACCCGCACCCTGGTCGAGCGCTGTCTCCAACGCCTGCTCGACCCCGACCACCCGATCGGCCTGGACCAAATCCTGGTCGTCACCTTCACCGAGGCCGCCGCCGCCGAAACCCGCCTGCGCATCCGCCGCCGCCTCGAGGAAGCCGCCGCCGCCAACCCCGCCGACTCCCGCCTGGCCGAGGCCATCGCCCTGGCCGACACCGCCCACATCGGCACGCTCCACGGTTTCTGTCTCGCGCTGGTCCGCGAGCACTTCCACGAACTTGGCCTGGACCCGCTACTCACCGTGCTGGACCCCGCGCAGGCCGCGCTCCTGGCTGCGCGCACGCTCGATGAACTGCTCCGCCGCCACTACGCCGGCACCGCGCCGCTGGACCGCGCCGTGCGGGAACTGGTCGCCACGCACGGCCAGGGCCGCGACGAGGTCATCCGCGCCAGCGTGCTGCGCCTGCACGAGTACGCCCAGACCCTGCCCGACCCGGCCGCCTGGCTGCGCGCGCAGCGGGAGGCTGGCGAGCAGACCACCCCCGAGCAGATGTGGCAGGAGCTGCGCGCGGCCTTCCAGGACTGGCGCGCGGAGTGGTTGGAACGGCTGGCCGAGCTGGCCTCGGTAAATTCCAAGGCCGCCGCCGCCCGCGATTTGTTGGCGGGTTGTTCCGCGGCTCCCGACCGCGCGCAGATCGCCGCCGTGCTCGAGCATGTACTGGCTCTCGACGCGGACTGGCCGCGCGGCACCAAAACCAAGCTCCGCCCGCCACTGGTCGAGTTGTTCAAAGGCGCGCAATTCCTGGCCGACCTGGCCGTCGTTCCGGACGGCGCCGACCCGCTGGTGGAGGACTGGTCCTGGGTGCGGCCGCATCGGCTGGCGTTGCTGGACCTGGCCGAGGAGTTTGGCCGGGCCTACGCCGACGCCAAGCGCGAGCTGGCCGCGCTGGACTTTCACGACCTCGAGCAGTTTGCGTTGGACCTGCTCTTGGGCCGCGACCGCGCCGGCCTGACCGACCTGGCCCGGCAGTGGCGCGAGCGCTTCGCCCACGTGTTCGTGGACGAATACCAGGACATCAACGCCGCCCAGGACGCCATCCTGCGCGCGCTCAGCCGCGAGGGCCCGGCGGCCAACCGCTTCCTGGTGGGCGACGTCAAGCAAAGCATCTACCGCTTCCGCCTGGCCGATCCCGGCATCTTCCAGGACTACGCGCGGACCTGGCGCGGCGGACCCGGGGGCGTTTGCCTGCCCCTGAACGAAAACTTCCGCAGCCGGCCCGCGCTGCTCGAGTTCGTCAACGCCCTGTTTGCCCCGTTGATGCGCCGCGAGGTGGGCGGCGTGGATTACGATGCGGACGCGCACCTGCGCCCGGGCCGCGCGCACGATCCACCGCCCGGCCCGGCCGGTCCGCCCGTCGAACTGTTGCTGCACCTAACCGGCAACGATGCCACTGCACCGGACGGGGCGGAGGAGTCCGCCGACGCCGGAGACGGCGACGACCGTCAGGCGGCCGAGCGCGAAGCCGCCCTGGTGGCGGAGTGCCTGCGCGCGTTGCGGGCCGCCGGCCGGCTTGTGTGGGACGAGGCCGCCGCCACGTGGCGGCCGGTGCGTTGGAGCGACATGGTGGTGTTGCTGCGCGCGCCGCGGCTGCGCGCGGAGATTTACGCGCGCGAGTTTGCCCGGGCCGGTGTGCCTCTGCTGGCCCGACGCGCCGGCCTGTACGAGACGCCGGAGGTGCGCGACCTGCTCTGCTTGCTCCAACTCCTGGACAACCCGCTCCAGGACCTGCCGCTCCTGGCCGTGCTGCGCTCGCCGCTGGTGGGCCTGGACGTGAACGAGCTGGCCGTCATCCGCCTGGCCGCGCTCCGGGAGCGGTTTTGGACTGCGCTGGTCCGTTTTGCCCAAGCCCACCCGCCGGCGGCGCCTCCCTCGCCCGGCGAGACCGATGCCGAGGCGTCCGCCCGCGCGAGCGCCCGGCCCAAGGTGGACCGGTTCCTCGCGCAGTTTGCCCGCTGGCGCGACGCGGCGCGGCTGTTGCCGCTTTCGCAATGCCTGGAGCTGGTGCTCGAGGAGACACGCTACGAGGACGCCCTGCGCCTGTTGCCCCGCGGCGAGGCCCGCGTGGCCAACGTGCGCCGTCTGCTGGCCATCACGCGCGAGTTTGACCGGCTGCAACGCCAGGGCCTGCTGCGGTTCCTCCAGTTCCTCGAGGCCCAGGTCGAGGCGGAGTTCGATCCCGAGCCCGCGCCGCTGGACCACGCCGACGCGGTGCGGCTGATGAGCATTCACCAGAGCAAGGGGCTGGAATTTCCCGTGGTGGTCGTGGCCGACCTGGGCAAGCTGTTCCACGCGCGCGACCACGCCGCCGCGCTGGTGCTCGACGAGCAATCCGGACCGGCACTGCGCGTGCGTCCGCCCGGCAAGCACGCCAGTTACCCGAGCCTGTCCTGCTGGCGGGCGGAGCGGCGCGGCCGGCGCGAGTCCCTGGGCGAGGAGTTGCGCCTGTTGTACGTGGCCTTCACCCGCGCGCGCGACCACCTCATTTTGGCCGGCACGGTGAGCGCGCAAAAGGCGAAGAAATGGCCGTCCGTTACAGGGCCGCAGTGCGGTCTTGCCGTCCTGCTGGACGCGCGCTGCCCGTTGGATTGGATCGGCCCGCTGATGCCGCGGCTCAGTGGCGACCCGAACTGGCTCGAACAATCCCAAGGTGTCGGCGCCCTGCTGAGCTGGCGGGTGGCCCGCGCCTCGGAAGCCATCGCGTCCGCGGCGCCGGAACCGGCCGCGCCCGCGGCGCCGGAGCTTGACCCGGCCCGGCTGGCCGAATTGGCCGCGCGCCTGGCCTGGCAATATCCCCACCGGGCCGCCACGCGCGAGCCGGCCAAGGCCTCGGTGTCCGCGCTGCGCCGGCGCGTGGTCGAGGCCGCGGACGAAGAGGCGGTGCGATGGTTTGCCGAACCGGTGACCCGGCGCAGTGCCGGCGAGGCCGCGCCCGGCGCGGGCCTCAGCGCCGTCGAACGCGGCGTGGCGCATCACCGTTTCCTGCAATTTGCCGACTGGGCCACCCTGACCGACGCGGCGGGGGTGCGGGCGGAAGCCGAGCGCCTGGTCGCGGCCGGTCGGTTGACGCGCGCCGAGGCGGCCTGTCTGGATGCGGCCGCCCTGGGCGCGCTGGGCGCTTCGGAGCTGGGCCGGGCGGTGCGCGCGGACGCCGCCTGGGTGCGGCGCGAGCTCGAGTTCACCGCACGCCTGCTTCCGGCAGACTTTGCGGCACTGGGCCTGCCGTGCGAGCCGGGTCTGGGGCCGGATGAATTCGTGGTCGTGCAGGGCGTGGTGGACCTGGCGGTCGTGGCGCCGGACCGGATTTGGCTGGCGGATTTCAAGACCGACGCGGTGACGCCGGAGGAAGTGGCCGCGCGCGCGGCGAGCTATGCGCCGCAATTGCGCCTGTACGCGCTGGCGCTGGCGCGGGTGTACGCGCGGCCCGTCACCGCGGCCTGGTTGCACTTCCTGGCGCTGAATCGGACCGTGCCCGTGGCGCTGGCGGCGGGTTGAAAAAACGCAGCCTGCGGCCGGATGCGCCGCCCGGTCCCGCCCGGTTCACGGCCGTCCGGCCGGGCCGATGTACTCGCGGGCGATCACCACATTGTCGAAGTCCACGATGTTGGTCGGGTTCTTCGTCCAGCGGTCGGTGATGTAGGCCTCGAGGGTGAGGGCGTTGGCTTGGAGGGTGGCGGTCTTGCGCCAGTTGAGGCCGCGCCAGTGGCCCAGCAACCGGCCGTCAATCCAGAAGGCCTGCTCGCCGTCGGGTTGCCCGGGGGAGTTGTGCTGGAGCATGAACTCGGCGCAAATCCAGCGACCCTTGGGGATGACCTCCTGCGGCTCGGGCAGGAAGGAATTGCCCCAGTACTTGCCGTCGGGCGCGGCGGTCATCTCGTGCCAGTAGCTGTAAAGGTTCCACTTGCCCGGCGCCGGCCAGCGACCCCAGTTGCCCCAGGGCTCGAGCGCGGTGGAGAAGCGCTCGTCGCCCGCCGGGCGCACGCCCGCCCCGCCGAACCCGCTCCAACGGTCCCCGCCGCGCGGGCCCCGGTTGGCGCGGAGGGTCACGAAGTGGTGCACGTAGTCGCAGCCCGGATCAAACCGCACGTAGAAGCGGATGAAGACCGGGTCCGCCGGCTCGAACCATTTGGTCAGGCCGTCGCCCTGGTTTTCGCCCAGCCGACCGGTCACCCGCAGGCAGCGCTGCCCGCACACCGGGTCGCCCGGTGCCGCCTGGCTCAGTGCCCGGCCCTTGCCCGCGCCCTTCTCGTCCCAGCGCGCGCCCGGTTCGCCGTGCTCGAAGTCGTCGGCAAAGATCACGGCTGGGTGCGCGGCCACGCCGGCGTCGGCCGGAAAACGGGCAGCGAGCCCGGGGCCTTGGGGCAGGTGGCTCTGCGCGGCGAGATTGGGGAAACGCTCGGCAGTCGGCTGGGCGAGTCCGGCGGTGGCCAGACCGCCGACGCACGCGAGCAGGAGGGGGATGCGGTTGTTCATGGCGCCAGTGGGGGGCGGGTCTCGGGGTGTTCCGATTCGGGATAAGCCAGCGGCGGCAGGTTGCCCGCGGCGTCGAAGGCCCACGGCGCGGGCGGACCGTGAATTTCCACGTCGGCGCGACCGGCCAGCTCGGCAGCCAGGGTTTCGGAAACCTCCAGCCACTCGAGCGAGAGCGTGTCGCGGATGCGGACCACGCGCGCCCGGGACGGCGCAATGTCCGGCAGGGAGCCCAGCGCGGCGGCGAGCGCTTCGCGGTCGGTGTCGAAATAGATCGGCACCTTCGCGCCTTGGAGGGACAGCGCGGTCAACGCGTTGGTGGCGGTGGCGTGGCGGTCCATCGCCCGCACCAAGCGGGTGGTGGTGAAGTCCGCCAGGCCGAGGCCGATGGCGTTGCCGTGGCTTTCCGGGGTGAGTTCGCGCACAAACAGCCGGCGCACGTGCGGCCGGGGCGGCGGGGCGTCCACGGCCAGTGAGTAGCCGTGGATCATCCGACCAATGACCGCGGGGTCCATGCCGGTGCCGCTGATGCTTTTGCCCAGGCGGTCCACCACGAGCAGGTCCACGACTTCCTCGGGCAGGCGCGGCATCCAGGCCCGGGCCGCGGCACAAAGGGCTTCGTCGCGGGCGACAAAATCGGCCGGCGCCACCACCTCGACGCGCGCCGGGCGGTGACGCGGGTCTTCGACCACCGCCACACCGGCCAGCAGGGGCACGCGGGCCAGAAGCACCGCCGCCGCGGCGCGCAGGGCGGATTCGTGGCCGTGGACCGCCGCCGCTCGGTGAAAGGCCGCCGCGCCGGCGGGTTGACCCAGGCCCACCACCAGCATTTTCAACAACCCGCTGCCCAGCCGCCCGGAGAAATCGGTGTGCGGCTTGACCCGGTTGATCAACACCACGGCGTCCGCCAGCAACGCCTCGAGGCTGCACACCACCGGCTGCCCGGCGGCGGTCGTGCCGACTTCGGCCACCTCGAGCCCCGCGCGCAGCGGCACGCCCAGGGCGGTTTCGGTGATGCCGTAGCCGGCCAATACAGCGGTCTGGCCTTCCGACGTGGCGCCGCCGTGGCTGCCCATGGCCGGGAGGATGAAGGGGGCCGCACCCGCGGTTTGCAAGGTGCGGATGGCGGCGCGAACCAGCTCGGCCAGGCCGGTGATGCCACGGCTGCCCACCGCCACCGCCACGCGCGCGCCAGGGCGCAAGCGGGCCGCCAACGGGCGCAGGCCGCACTCGACCGCTGCGGTCAGGTCCACCGGCGGCAGTTCGGGAAACCGTTGGCGCAGCCGGACCATGCGGGGCAGTGGGGCGCCCGCCGGACTGGCAGCCGGGGAGGTCATGGCGGGCCGATTGTCACCGGCACGCCGGGGATTGCCAGACGGATTACTCCCCTGGCCGCCGCACAGTGCGGGTGTCATGGTGCAAAATTAGTTGTTGACACAAACTGTGCTTGGGCGTAACGCAGGGCTACTCTCTGGAAAGCGTGGCGTTTGGGCTTTTCCCGGTAGCCCGTAGAATGACCGGGTTGGGCTTTCTGACCCATTCCGCGGGCGGAAAAGACCGGCCGCGCCGGAGAGGCTTCATGAAGACCCAAATCCTGTTGGCGGTCGCCACGGTGCTGGCGGTGGGTATCGCCCGCGCTGACTGGAACATTGGCGATCCGTACAAAATGCACTTCCCGCAGTTGCCGGACCCGGCCGGATGGGATGTGGCGGCGGTAACGCCCAATCCACCGCCCCCGGCGGCTGTTGCGGATGATTGGCTCTGCACCCGGACCGGCCCGGTGAGCGACATCCACATCTGGTTCTCCGTCCAGCGGGACGCACCATTCCAACCGGGGCTGGTGGCGTTCAGCATTTGGACCGATGTGCCGGCTGGTCCCGGCCGTTACAGTCAACCGGGACAGATGCTGTGGGGCGGGGTGTTTGGCCCGGCCCAATACTCGATCCGTTTCTGGGGCACCGGGAATCAAGGTTGGCTCGAACCTCCGGGTCAGTTTATCCCGAATGACCATGCCCAAATCTGGCAGTTGAATGTGACCCAGATTCTCAATCCGTTCATACAACTCCAAGGGAATACCTACTGGTTGGGAGTCAATTTCGCGCCGGATTGGAACAGTCTGGTCGGTTGGAAAACCTCACCAGACCACTGGAACGATGATGCGGTGTGGTGGAACGGGCAGTTGGGTGGTTGGGAAGAGTTGCGCGATCCCCTCATCGGGGATTCGCTCGACATGGCGTTTGTCATTACCCCCGAGCCGTCCGCGTTCTGGGGTTCGGCCCTGCTGTTGGGTTTTGCCGCCTGGCATCGTTGGTCGCGGAACCATCGCCGGGTTTGATCCGGAGGGTCTCGAAAAAACACAACCAGCCGGCGCGCACGCGCCGGCTTTTTTTTGCGGAGTGCGCGGGAGACCGGTTGCGCCGCTTCAGTACACCCCCTCGACGATTTGTTTCTCCATCGCGCCGAAGGGGCGCACGTCGCCAACGCCGTCCCAGGCGTAGGGCGGTCGGGGCGGACGGCGGATGGCCTCGTCGCGTTCGAGGAAGCGCGGCATAAAAAATTCCCGCGTCATGGTGGTCAGCTCGACGCGGCCGAACTCGCCGTAAGGCACCAGTTCGTCGGTCCGGTTCGGGTGGACCACGCGCAGCACGGCGCGGGGCTGCGGGGCGTAGTAGGTGACGCTGAAGTTGTCCTCGGGCTGGAGCGGCACGCTGGCGGCCAGGCCCATGAGGGTGTTGCCGTAGGTGGGGTAGAAGCCGATGCGGTTTTCGAGCAGCTCCTCGACGATGAAGCGCACCTCCTGCGGCTTCATCGAGGTGCCTCCGCAGAAGACTCCACGGATGCCGGCGTCCCAGAGGTTGATTTTCTCGGCCAGGGCCTCGAGGAGCTTGGGCGTGGTGAACAGGCCGGAGATTTTGCGGTGGGTCAGCAAGGTGACCGCCTGGTCCACCACGTGGGCCATGTAAGCGCGGGCCTGGTCAAATTGTTTGGTGGCCAGGAGCTTTTTGACCCAGCGCGGGTCCAGGTCAATGAAGTAGCACGAGCTGCCGCGCACGTTGGCCAGGTGTTCGATGGCCAGTCGCAGGCGGCGCGGGCCGGTGGGTCCCATCATGAGCCAGGCGCCGCCGCGGGGGAAATGCTCGTCGGCGAGTTTGGCGCTGAACTCGGAGTAATCCACCTTGTAGTCCTCCCAGCCGATGCGCTGCTTGGGCATGCCGGTGGTGCCGCCGGTCTCGAAGATGTTGAAGGGCCGGCCGCGGTAGGCCGCCGGCACCCAAACCTCGGGCTGGAGGTCACGCAACCACTCGTCCTGGAAGTGCGGGAACTTGAGCAGGTCGTCGAAGCCCCGCACCTCGCGGCGCGGGTCCCAGTTTTTCCGGGCCCATTCGAGCCAGAACGGGCAGCCGGTCTCGGGGCTGAAGTGCCAGGCGATGATCTCGCGCACGTGGGCATCAAGTTGCGCGCGCGCTTGCTCGATGGCCTCGGGGGAGACGGTGGGGATGGGCATGGTCAGGACGCGGGGGTTATTTCGCTTGCGGGCCTTGCGGCGGGAAAAACCGGGCGACGATCGCCGGTGCGGGCGGGCGGGTCACGAGCGACACGACCACCAGCGCCAGCGTGCTGGCGGCGCAGATGAACACCACCGGCATCAGGCCGAACAGCAGCAGCTCGTCCTCGCCCGGCGGCTTGTCCGCGCCCGCCACGATGTCCCGGTAAAACAGGATGCACCATGCCACCACCGCCGCGGCCAGACTGGCCAGGGCGCCAGCGGCCGTGGCCCGCCGCCAGTACAACGCGGCAAAGACCAGCGGGAAGAGCGCGGCAAAGCCGGAGAAGCACCACACGCCCAGGTCGAAGACGTGCGCGGTGTCCTTGAGCCAGAGCGAGAGCAGGTAGGTCACGCCCACGATGCCCAGGATGAAGCCGCGGGCGAGGCGGATTTTCTGGCGGTCGTTGAACCGGTCCGGGCCGACCAGGCGCACCACGATGTCCTGGGTGAACATCGTGCCCAGACACATGAACTGGGAATCGAGGCTGGACATGATGGCGGCCAGCACGCCGGCGGCGACAATGCCGGTGAGGATCGGCGAGTGCACCAGTTGGTTCACCATGCGGCCGAGCACGGCGTTGGGGTTGGTGCCGGGCCCCAATTGGGCCGTGGCCCAGAGCCCGATCAAAATGCAGGGCACCCAGACCAGCATGATGAAAATCGGGTGCGCCACCACCGTGAGCCGGAAGCTGCGCGCGCTGCGGGCGGTGAGCCAGTGCTGGAACAGATGCGGGAACATGCCCACCGAGAGCGGCACCAGGAAGTAGGAGAAAAACTGGGCCTGGCCGATGAGACCCTCCCGGGCCAGCCGCGGCGCGCCGTAGGCGCTGGCGGCCACGCGCCGGCCCGCTTCGGCCAGCCCGCCCATGCGCTCGGCCACGAGCCAGAAAGCCACCAGGCCGGCGGCCATGAACACCACGGTTTGAAAGGTGTTGGCCCACACCGCGCCCCGCAGCCCGCCGTAAAAAACGTAGCAGAGCACGATCAAGCACACCACGGCCGCACCCAGCCAGTACGGCACCCCGCCGGAGAGCGGATTGGGTCGCAGCGTGCCGTCCGGGCCGGGGATGCCCGGCAGGGCGAACCATTGCGGGAAGGCGCCCGCGGTGGTCGCCTGGACAAACTTGCCCGCGGCAATCACGCCCACCAACAGATAGGGGATGACCAGCAGCACCAGCACCGGAAACAGCCAGTAACCCAGAGCCGGCGAGCCGAAGCGTTCGCGGAAGAATTCACACTGCGTCAGGTAGCCGTATTTCTTGCCGTGGGCCCAGAGCCGGATGCCCACCAGAAAAAACACCGCCGAGTGGATCAACCCGGACCACGAGGCCATCAGTCCGTACACGCCGATGCCCGTGGTGTAGGCCTTGCCGGTCGAGCCCACCATCGCGAAGCCCGTCATGGTGGTGCCGAAGATGGACATCAACAGCAGAAACGGGCCCACCGAGCGGCTGACCACAAAGTAGTCCGCGCTGGTGCCCTTGAAGAAGTGGTTGCTGGCCAGGCCCAGCACCACCAGCAGGGCCAAATAGCCCGCGATGATGAGGACCACCTGGACGCCTTCGGTCAAAGCAAACATGGCCGGAGTCAGTGGGCGCGAAGGGAGGTGGCGGCAGAAGGCGCGGCCGCCGGGGGAGCCGCTTCATTCTCGGCCACGGCGGGTTCGTCGGCCCAGCGTTCGAGGGCGTCGGGCCAGGCGTAGTGATTGGCCAGCGCCCACAGCCCGCCGGCGGCAATCGAGAACAGGGCGTGGTAAAACAGCCCGACGGGCAGGAAGCCCAAGACCAGGCGCCGGTCGGCCCAGGCCCAAAAATCGTGGTGCAGGATAAAGAGGAGCAGGAACAGGACGATGACCCACCGGCGTGAGCCGGGGGTGGTCCGCGAAGGAGGTGGGGAGGGATTCATGGCAAAGTGACGGGCGGGTTCAGCGGCTGGATGGCGGGGTGGCCGCGGCCGGACGGTCGCCCGGTTGCGCGGCGGCGGAGTCGTGGAAGGCGTAGAGGTGCGTGTTGCAGCCCACGTAAATCACGCCGTTGGCCACCACGGGCGTCGAGTAAATCGGCGCGCCCAGGTTGCATTCGCTGAGCACCTTTTTCTCGCGGGCCGCGGCCAGCACCACCAGGTCGCCGTCCTCGTCGCCCACGTACACCTTGCCGTCGGCCACCAGCGTGCTGCCCCACATGTGGGCCTTCATGTCGTGGGTCCAGTAAAGCTTGCCGGTTTCCGCGTCCAGGCAGTGCACGAAGCCGGAGAAATCGCCCACGAAGAGCAGGCCGGTTTCCGGATCAATCGAGACCGTGGAAATGCTCCGGTGAATGCCGCGGTAGTCCCAGATCAGCGCCGACCCGGTCACGTCGCCGGTCTTGGTGGCGTCCACGCAGACCAGGCGGCCCACGCCTTCGCCGTGTTCGGGGTCCTGGCCGATGGCGACATAGACGCGGTTTTTGTAGAAGACCGGCGTGGCGTTGATTTCGCTCGGGCCCTCGGCGTCCGGGTAGCGAATCGGCTTGCCGTCCTTGACCTTGTACTCGGGCGGGTTGCAGTCGAACCACCACAGTTTTTTGAGGTAGTTCAGCTCGGGGTCTTCCTCATGGTTGAGCGGCGGCCCGGGCAGGACCGGGACGATGGGCTGGCCGCTGCCCTTGGCGGGCTCGGCGCCGAAGGCGTAGAGCACGCCGTCCCCGCCGCCGAAGAACACCTGCCAGCGGCCGTTGACCTGGCCGGCCGAGGCCGAGCCCCACTGGCCGTGGAAGATGCGCGGGCCGATGCCAGCGTTGTCCTCACCGGCCAGCTCGCCGGTCTTTTTGTTCACCGCGATGAAGCTCGGCGCCAGTGGCGAGGGGATGTTGACGTGCGTCCAGTCCTGCCCGTTCGAGGTGCAGACATAGACCAGATCGCCCACGACGAGCGGCGAGCTGTTCGAGGCGTTGTGGGGGAAGACGCCCAGCTCGTTCATCATGTCGTACACCCAGATGATGTCGGCGTCGTGCGGCCCCAGTTTGGCGGGCGGGCGGCCGGTGTCCTTGACGAAGTAATTGGCTTCGTCGGTGAAGGGGCCGTCGTTGCCGTTGGCCAGGCCCTCGGTGTCCAGGCACATGACCTCGCAGCGGCTGGTGACGAGGTAAAGGCGGTTGCCCTCGATGGTGGGGGAGGAGAGCAGGCCCAGGTTTTCCCAGTCGTTGACCTTGCCCGATTTGAGCTTGGGCACGACCAGGTGCCAGAGGAAGTTGCCGGTCTTTTCATCGAAGCACATCAGGATGCTGCGGTCGCCCTGGTGCTGGGGGTCACGGGGGAAATCATTGTTGGTGCCCACGAAGACCTTGCCACCGGCCACGCTGGTGTTGCCGTAGCTCTGCGTGCCGAGCTTGGCGACCCACTTCACGTTCTTGGTGGTCGCCAGGTCCACGTCTTCGGTGCCCGGCTTGAAACGGCCCGGCTCGAAGCGATCAGGCAGATTTTTGGCCGGCGAGTACATGTTGCGGTGCACGGTCCGGCCCCACATGGTCCAATCTTCGGCGCGAAGATTGGCGAGGGTTCCGGCCAGCAGGGCCAGGGCGGCGAGGGCGGGCGCGGGTTTCAAATTTCGGAGCAATGGTTTCATGGAGTTCGCGGGCAAGGGCTCAGGGATTGGGCGTGACGATGATGTTGTCCAGGTACACCCGCATGTCCTGCGGCGCAAAGGCGAACAGGCCGGGGCTGCCGGTCTTGTGGGCGGTGCGGTGCGGCACCTCGAGGGTCCAGGCAGCGGGCTCGGGCTCGCCCCGCTTCCAGGCCTTGGCGCGGACGATGCCCGAGCCGTCCGGCTGGAGGTCCACGCGGGCTTTGAGGGTGTACCACTCGTTGGGCGACCAGCGGAAAGGCACGGCCACCTTGAGGCGTTCCTGGTTCGAGTTGACCTCGAGCTCCTGAGAATTGCCCTTGAGGATGATCGCGTAACGCTGGTTGACCACGCCCACCTCGGACATCTTGCGGCGGGTACCCTCGCTGCGGACGTCGGCCTGGATGGTGTAGCGGCTCATGTCCGGCCGGCCGATGAAGGCGGTGCCGCGCTGGAAGAACTTGTTGTCAATCGTCTTGGTCAACGCCTTGGTGCCGTCCACCTCGCGCACCTCGAAGCGGAAGCGCGCGCCGATCCACGCCAGGGGCGGGTAGGCGAACTTGGTGGGCGGCTCGACCGTGTTGGTGGTGGTGTTGGTCAGCTCGAAACTCTCGAAATCCTCGCGCAAGGGCAGCGGCGGCAACACGCGCCCGCGGATGTAGCCCTTGAGCCCGTCCAGCGTGGCCTCCCAGGCTCCGGCGGACATGGGGGCGTCGGCCGGGATTTCCAGTTCGCCCGCGGCGTTGAAACGCCCGGCCATCGTGGCTTTGACCAGCGCGGTGGGCGGCACGTACGGCGCCCAGCGCAACGCGCTCACGTCGGGCACTTCGGCCACCAACAGGCCGTGGGCGTCCAGCTTGCGTGCGCGGAAGCGGGCCTTTTCGCCCGGCTTGAGCACGACCTCGGCGGGGATGATTTGCAGTTGCGCGGCCGGGCCGGGCGCGGGCCAGGCGGGTGGCGCCGCGGGTTGGGGGCGGCCCGGGTTGTCGCCGCGGCGGCCGAAGCAGTAGAGCTTGCGGGTGGTCTGCTGGTAAATCTTGCCGTTCCAGGCCACGGGCGTGCCGAAGCACCGCCCGTCCAGGTCCATGTGGGTGAGCAGTTCCGCGCGGTCGCCCTGATCGCGGAAAATGTAGAAGCCGCCCTTGAGCCCGGCCTCGCTGGACTCGCCGCCGGTCTTGCTGGCCGGGTCGTCGAGGATGGGCACGTAGATTTTGCCGTCCGCGTAAAGCGGCGAGGAGTTCCGCTGCTCGATGCCCAGCGTGACACTCCAGAACTGTTTGCCCGTGTTCACGTCCACGGCGATCAGATCGCCCTTTTCCTTGACCACGTAAATGCGCTCGCCCACGAGGATGGGCGAACTGGTCGAGGTCGAGGCATCCAGGGTCCACAGCTCGACCATCGCGCGCTCGACCTGCACCGGCCCGGGGACGCCCTTCTCCGGCTCGACGTCCGGAATCTTGAAGGCCACCATTTGACCCGGCTCGTAGGGGGTGCCGAAGATGACCACCACCTTTTCCATCCGGTGCACCAACACCGTGGCGTTGATGCCCGCCTTGGCCAGCGGCACGCGCCAGAGCGGGTCGCCGGTGCGAGCATTGACGCACACCACCGACCCGTCGCCGCAGGCGGCGATGAGCACCCGCTTGCCGCGGAACCAACCCAGGTAAGGGTGCGAAAACGAGTTGTCCATCGGCCGGCCCCCGGGCGAGCTGGCCCAGACCAGCTCGCCGGTCAACTTGTCGAAGGCGTAGAAACGGTCGCCGCCCGCGCCCTGCGCGCCCCAGTTGCTGGTGATGCCCCGGGTGATCACCAGGTCGCGGTCCACCACCGGCGAGGCGGTGCGGCTGTTGGGGAAGGTCAGGCGGCCAAATTCCTCCATCAGCGCCCGGCTCCAGAGCGGTTGGCCGTCGGCGGTGAACCCGGCCAGAATGCCCTGGGTGCCCTGCATGTACACGTGACCCGTTTCCGGGTCCACGGCGGGCGAGGCGGTGGCGTAGCGCAGGTAAATGGTGTCGCTGAGGTAATCGTTGTAGGTCCGCTTCCAGAGCAGCTCGCCGGTCTCGGCGTTGAAACAGGCCAGCCCTTCCTGGAGGTCGGGGCCGTCATCCTTGTAGCCCATGATGTAGAGCCGGCCGTCGGCGATGACCGGCGTGGATTGCCCGGGCCAGTCGGCGGTCCACAGGGCCTCGTCCTTCGAGCCGATGCGCTCGGGCAGGCCGGTTTCGCGGGACACCCCGCATTGCTCCGGGCCGCGCCAGGCCAGCCAACCGTCCACGGCCGCGGCCGCCGGGCCGGGTGCCGCCAGGAGCGCGGCCCCCAGGGTTCCCGCCCACACCGCACGGCGGCGGTCGGAAACACTCCTCGAGCGGACGGACGGGACGCGTCCGCGAGTCCGCGGGCAAGCGAAAATTGCCATCATGGGCGCCAACTATTGGCCGGTTTTCCGGTTTGGCAAATCAAATCGTCACTACACGTACGATTCCCGCGCTTGGCGGCCGGGCCGTCGGCGCCTACGCTGGCGGGCGTGACCCGACCGTCACCAACCCAACCGCTTCGCTCCCGCGCCCGCGCGCGCGCGGCCGCCACGGAAGCGCCTCCCGGGCCGCGCCGCCTGCCACCGTTGCTGCGCCGGGCCTGGTTCAGCCTCAACCAGGCCTTCCGCCGGCGCATCGCGCATCTGCGCCTGACCCCGGACCAGTACACGGCCCTGCGCCTGTTGGCCGAGGCCGGGGACGAGGGGCTGCGGCAGCGCGCGCTCACGCCGCTCATGGCCAGCGACCCGAACACCATCGCGGCGTTGCTGGGCCGGATGGAAAAGGCCGGCTGGGTGCGGCGCGCGTCGGACCCCGCGGACCGCCGGACGCTGCGGGTCACGCTCACCGGGGCGGGCCGGCGCCGCTTCGAGCGCGCGCGGGCCATCGCCCTGGCGTTGCAGGCGGAGGTGTTGTCCGCACTGTCCGAGCGGGAGCGGGACGCCTTTCTCGAGCGGTTGGAGCGCGTGGCCGAGGCCTGCCGGGCGGCGGCCGAGGCCGGACGCGGGCCGGGCGAAGCGGACGGCGCCTCCGCCGGTTAATCGGCGGCTTCGCCGAGTTGCTCGAGCAGGTGCAACGCCTCGGCGGCGTCGGGGTGGTCGGGCGCCAGTTCGAGCAGGGCGCGAAACTGGGTGCGGGCCCGTTCAGTCTGGCCTTCGAGCGCGTACCACAGCCCGCGCTGGTAGAGCAACTCGACCGCTAGCTCTGGCGGCGGCTTTTCCCCGGTGCGGCGGCTGGCCCGGCCCAGGTGTTGCAGGGCGCGGGCGCGGCCGGTCTCGGAGCGGTCCGTCTTGAGCAGGGCGGCGGCGAGGGTGAGGTTGGCCAGGGGGTCTTCGGAATAGCGCGCCTGGAGCAGCTCGGCCTCGAGGCGCATGGCGTCGAGCTGCTGATTTTTCTCGAGCGCCTTGGCCAGCAGAAGCCGGTTCCGCGGGGAATCGTGGTGTTCGACGCGCTGGCGACTGACCTGGAGCAGTTCGCCGTATTCGCGGGCAAAGGCCAGGGCGAAGGTGAGCGCCTCCCAGGCGCCCTCGTTGTCGGGGTCCAGCGCCACGGCCCGGCGCAGCGAGCCGAGCCCGCCGGCGTCATCGCCCAGGAGGAAAAATTGCAGGAGCCCGGCCACGCCCAGCGCGGCGGAGGCGCGCGCGGGCTCGGCGTCCTGGCCCAGGCGCTCCAGTTCGGTGAGCGCGGCGCGCACGCGCGCGCGGGTGGCATCGGGCAGGGTGGGCCACAGTTCGCGGTTGAGCAGGTCGCCCAGCATGGCGTTGAGCGGGCGCGCGGCGCTGGCGAGGATTTCCAGAAGCGCCAGGCAACCGCGCGTTTCGGGGTCGTCGGGGGCCAGTTCCACCGCGCGGCGCAGGTCCGGCAGGGCCTCGGGGTGAAAGACGGCGCGCGCCAGCGGGGCGGGTTCGTCCGGGGAGGGCCGCGGGTTGAGGCGGGCCTCGAGCCAACGGTGGTTGGTGCGCACGGTGGCGCGGGCGAGGTGGGCTCCGGCCTGGTCGTCGCCCAGTGCCACGGCGCGGTCCGCGGCGGTCAGGGCTTCGGCGAGGAGCCGGCGCGCTTGTTCGGCCCGGGCGGGGTCCGGAGGTTCGGCGGCGGGGTCCAGCAGGCTCTCCAGGCCGGAGGGGGCGGAGCCGGCCGTCGAGACCGGATGGATCAGGCTCAGGGCGCGACTGGAAAGCAGCACGGCCAGGCGGGCGTGCGGGCGCCATTGGTCGGGCGCGGCCTGCACGGCGCGCCGGAGCAGGCGCTCGGCTTCGTCCAAGCGGCCCAGTTCGCGCAACACCTCGGCGTAGGCGGTGAGCTGCTCGGCGTCGGCGCTGTCTTCGGCGCCCTGTTGGCGGTACAGCTCGGCGGCGCGAGCCAGGAAACCTTCTCCGGCACGCCGGTCGCCGGCCCGGGTGAAGCGTTCGGCCAGTTCGGCGTAAGGCGCCGGGTTGTGCGGACTTTCCTTCAGTTGCCGCCCCAGGCGCTCGAGGTCACGGGGGGAAACACGGCCCGGCAGCAGCAGGGCAAAGCCGCGGACCGGGTGAAAATCGAGACCGGTCCGGAAGCTGATCTGGGGCAGGCGGGTCAGTTGCTCAAGCCGGGCGCGGGCGCTGGTGGGCACCGCGGCCTGCGGGCCGAGCGCGAGCACCGCCCCCAACAGCAAACCGGCCCCGAGCGGGACCGAACGGCAGGCGCGCCTGTACATGGAGCGAACTTAACCGGCCGGGGGCGCGTCCGCCAGCGGGCCGCGTCAGGCCAGGCGCTCGGCCAGAATTTCGCGGGCCTTGGCGGCGCGGTGCTCGCGGAGGCGTTCGCGCAGCTCGGGGCGTTTGAGGCCGAGAATGGCCACGGCCAGCAACGCGGCGTTGACGGCGCCGGCCTTGCCGATGGCCAGGGTGCCCACCGGGATGCCGCCGGGCATTTGGACGGTGGACAGCAGGGCATCGAGGCCCTGGAGCGCGCTGCTTTCCAAGGGCACGCCCAGCACGGGCAACACGGTGTGCGCGGCGGTCACGCCGGCCAGGTGGGCGGCGCCGCCGGCGGCGGCGATGAACACCTCGAGGCCCCGGCCCTCAGCGGCGGCCACGTACTCGGCGGTCTCTTTCGGGGTGCGGTGGGCCGAGAGGACCCGGCATTCGTGCGGGATGCCGAACTGGTCGAGCGTTTCATGGGCGTGGCGCATCACGTCCCAATCGGATTTGCTGCCCATGAGGACGGCGACCAGCGGCGGCGAGGCCTGTTGCATGGGCGGAGGTTAGGGGCAGCAAAGGCCGGGTCAAGGGGGCGCGGGCAGGGCCGGCTTGTACGACGGCTGGCGGTCTGGTACAGGCCGGCCATGCATTGGCAGATTCCGGGCCCGGCCGCGCCGCGTGCCCGAAAGGAACGCCGCACGGACGGCGGATGGCAACGGGGCAGGCTCGCATGGGTGGCGTGGAGCGCGGCGGCGCTGCTGGCGGGCAACGCGGCCGCCGCGGAGAGTCCGGATTTCGAGCGCGCCCGGACGCACTACAACGCGGCCTGCGCCGCTTGCCACGGGCCCACCGGGCGCTACGACCCCGGCTTGCCGGGCGTCAAGCAGCTTGACCCCAAGCCGGCGGATTTGAGCGACCCGCTCTTCAACAGCCGGGAGCCGACCAGTGACTGGTATCTGGTGATCAAACACGGCGGGCCGGCGCTGGCGTTTTCGCCCGCCATGCCGGCGTTCAAGGACGCGTTTTCGGACGACGAAATCCGGGATTTGGTGGCCTATTTGAAGACCCTGCCCGGACCCCATCGTTACCCGCCGGGCGACCTGAATTATCTGCTGGCGTTTCGCACCAAGAAGGCGTGGCTCGAGGACGAGGTGGTGGTCTGGACGCGCTTTGACCGCCAGGACCGGGACGGGGACGATGTGCTGACCACGGCGGTGGAGCTGGAGAAACGCTGGGGTGCGCGCTGGCAGACCGAGCTGAAGCTGGCCTACGCGTGGGAAGGCGCGCGGGGCAACTGGGATGAACTGGAGGTCGGTTTCAAATACGCCCTGTACGATCACCTCGAGCGCACCTTCCTGCTCACCGGAGGCGCGGACCTGGCCTTTGCATTGCACGGGGACGCCTCGATGGAAGCCATCCCTTATCTGGCCGCGGCGAAAGGATTGGGCAACTCGTTCACCTTGCAAACCAGCTTGCGCAGTCACCTGCCGCCCGAGGAGGTGAGCGGCGGGGATGTGGCGTGGGCGGCGGCCCTGCACTGGGTGCCCACGCCGTGGCCGCGCGGGGTGTTCCCCGGCGTCGAGTTGACGGCCACGGTGCCGTTCGAGCCGGGGACGCGTGAGGCAACGCGGTGGACGGTGTTGCCGCAGTTGAATCTGGGCCTGAGCCGGCGGGGCCACGTGCGGGCGGCTGTGGGGGTGGAGTTGCCGCTGAACGACCGCACCTACGACTTCCGCGTGCACACCTACCTGCTGTGGGATTTCGCGGACGGGATGTTCTGGGAGGGCTGGCGCCGGCCGCGGCTCAAGCAGCTCAGCGAGTACGAGTGAACCTGGGTGCGGAAGACCCGCGCCGACGGAGATGGGCCGCGCGGACCAGGTCTTGCCGCGCTGCTTCAGGAACAAACAAGCCCCGCACGGGCGGGGCTTGGGGGAAGCGGTAGGGGAGCGCGCGCCGGGCGGGGTCAAGGTTTTTTCTCGGGCTTCGCGTCCTTCGCATCGAGCGCGCCCGGCGGGGCCTTGGCGTTGAGTTCGCTGAGGACCTCCTGGGTCAGGTCCGGCAGGCCGGTGTTGAACATGATGACGGGCACCTGGTTTTGCTCGGCGGCGGTGTTGAGCACCAAGTTGTAGCCGGCGGCCTTGGACTTGGCTTCGACCACCTCGCGGATGTCGCGGAAGATGTTTTCGCGCAGCCGCTGAATCTGGTCGGCAATCTGGGTGCGGAAGTTGGTGTCGTAGTCGCGGACGCTGCGCTCGATTTCGCGGATTTCGAGCAGTTTGCTGTTGGCGGCGTCGCGGCGCTTGCGTTGTTCCTCTTCGGAGACGGCGGGGTCACGGGCGCTGCGGTCCAGCTCGCGGAACTCGGCGTTGAGCTTCTCGAAGTCTTCCTGCATTTTGCGCCGCTCTTTTTCGTACTCGGCCTGTCGTTCCTTGATGGTGGCGTCGGATTGCTTGGTCTTCCAGTAGCCGTCGAAGACGGCCTTCATGTTGATGACGGCAAACCGGTTTTGGGCCTGGGCGCTCAGGGAGGCCAGCCCCAACAGCAGGCTGACGAGGAGGGTGCGAGTGAGGGTTTTCATGGATTCGGGTCGGAGGGGGTGGGGTTCTGGGGGCAAAGCTCAGTAGTCGCGGGTGTAGCCGACGCTGAATTGGAAGCGGCCGTCGTCGCTGACAAACCGGTCGTGGCGGAGCGGGATGGCGTAGTCCAGGCGCAGCGGCCCCATGCCGGGGATGTTCAGGCGAATACCCAGACCCCAGTTGTCGGTGTAGGTGCCGTAGTCAGGGCCGGCGGTCTCGAAGCTGTAGGCGTCGGGATACACGTTGCCGATGTCATAGAACGCGGCCAGGCGCAGGCGTTCAATGATGGGGATGCTGTACTCGGCGGAGGCGAACCAGAAGGTGCGGCCGCCGATGGGCTCGTCGCCGGTGGCGTCGTACGGGCCCACGCTGCGGAACTTGTAGCCGCGCAGGGTGTAGAGGCCGCCCAAGAAGAACCGGTCGAAGAGACGGACGCGGGTGTCGAAGCCGTGATTGTCCACCACGCCGATGCGGCCGAGCAATTCGAGGACGTGCCCGGGCAGCAGGCCGCGGAAGTAGTGGGCGGACTCCAGCTCGAGCTTGTAAAAGTCGGTGTCGCCGCCGAGCGGGCCGCCGGCGATTTCGCCCCGGAGGGTGGTTTGCTGGCCGCGGTTGGGCAGCAACACGCTGTTGCGGGTGTCGTAGGTGAGGGAGGCGAGGACCTTCGAGGCCAGCGAGTAGCCCTCCTCGGCGCGGATTTCGGGGGGCACGCTGTCCACCTCGACGGGTTGGCCGTCGGGGCCGGGCACAATCTGGACATTGGGCATGTTGACCACGCCGATGTTTTCCACGGCGTAGCCCACGGTGCCGCGCCAGAAATCGCTCCAGAGCGAACGGGTCAGGGTGATGCGGGCGCCGCCCTGGACGATGTCGTAGAGGTCGCTGTAATAAAAAAGCTCGCGGTAGAACAGGTCCGTGGCCAGGGCCAGTTTGCGGCCCAGGAACCAGGGCTCGATGAAGGTGAGCTGGAAGTCGCGCCGGCGGGTGCCCACGGCCAGGCGCAGACGCAGCTTCTGGCCGCCGCCGGTGCCCAGGAAGTACGGGGGCTTGAACAGGTCGTAATTGCCCTGGCTCAGCTCGAAGAAGCCGGTGAGCTGGTCCAGCGAGCTGAAGCCCGCGCCCACGCGCACGTCGCCGGTGCTTTTTTCCTCGACGCCGATGACGAGGTTTTTGCGGTCGGGCACGTCGGTGGGCTCGGGGGCGGCGTCCACCTTGCTGAAGTAGTTCAAGCCATAGAGGCGGTTGGTGCTCAGCTTGACCCGCACCATGTCGAAGACCTCGCCGGGATGGACCGCCAGCTCGCGCCGGATGACGCGGTCGCGGGTCTTGGTGTTGCCGCGGATTTCGATTTTTTCGATGTAGGACTTTTGGCCCTCGTTGACGCGGTAGGTCACGTCCATCGTGCCCTGGGCGGTGTTGGGCGTTAGTTGCGGGCTGATGGTGGCGTCAATGTAGCCGCGCGCCCCGTAGAAGTCCTGGATGCCCTCGCGGTCGCGGGTCAGGCCGCTGGGGGTGAAGACGGCCCCCGGCCCCATGCTCAGGCCGCGGGTGTACTTGCCCTTGTCGCGGGTGACCATGCGGCTGGTGATCTCGTCGGCCGGGAAGGTTGGGTTGCCGTTGAATTCGACCGAGCCCACCCGGTACTGGGTGCCTTCGTTGACGTAAAACTTGATCACCATCCATTTCGGGTTCACCTGCTCGAACTGCACGTCCCGAATCTCGAAGTCAATGTAGCCCGCCTCGCGGTAGAACTCGGTCAGCCGCTGCCGGTCCTCGGCGAAGACGTCGTCCTTGAGTTTGCCGCTGCCGGTCAGCCAGGAGAACATCCAGTGGCGTCGGGTTTTGATGACCCGCCGCAGCTTGCCCTGACTGAAGGCCCGGGCGCCGATGAACTGCACGTCGTCAATCTTCACCTTCGGCGCCTCGGTGATCTCGAAGGTCACCGTGCCCCGGCCCAGCGCCGTGTCAATGACCGGCACGTACTTGACCTGGGTGCGCTGGTAGCCGGCTTTCTGGTAGAGCTTGAGAATCTCCTGGGTGTCGTTGAAGAGCTTGCGCTCGTCCAGCGGCTGGCCGGTCTTCGAGGTGACCTTCTTGAGCAGCTTCTTGTCCGAGTACCTGGTGTTGCCGCGGAACTGGATTTGCGTGAGGGTCGGCTTGCCCTGCACGCGGAAGACCAGCTTCACGCCGTCGCCCTCGGGCAACTCGACCACCTGGATGTTGTAGAAGTAGCCGGTGGCGTAAAGGCTGCGCACGTCATCGTCCACGCTGGTGCGCCGGTACACCTCCCCGGGCCGGACGCGGATGCTGGCGCGGATGAGCCCTTCGCTGGCCGCCGGCGGGCCGATGTGCTCGATCTCGACTGCCTTGATGACGGGCCCGGTCTGGGCGTGCAGGGCCGCCACGCCCAGGAGCAGACCAAGGACCGGCCAGAGCCGGCGCAGCCAGGCGAAGCAGTTCATGCGGCGGTCTCGGCGGTTTCGGTGGCGCCTTCGTCCACGGCCAGGGGCGCGCCGCTCTCAAACCGGGTGAAGGCCTTCAAGAAGGTCAGGTGCACGTCCCCGGTCGGGCCGTTGCGTTGTTTGGCGATGAGGAGATTCACCGGCACGGCTTCATTGGGTGTTGTCGTGTCTTCTTCGTCCGCCGGCGCCGGCTCGCGCGGGTCTTTTGGATTGGCCTTGTACAGCAGGCCCACCACGTCCGCGTCCTGCTCGATGGCGCCGGACTCGCGCAGGTCCGAGAGCCGCGGCTTGCGGGTCCGGTCGCGCTCCAGCTCGCGGTTCAACTGGCTGAGCACGATGACCGGCACGTCCAGTTCCTTGGCCAGGGCCTTGACCCCGCTGGAAATCTCCGCGATTTCCTGGGCGCGATTCGGGTCCCCGCGGCGGGGGTTAGCAGACTGAAGCAACTGGAGGTAGTCAATCACAAAGAGCCGGATGTCATGGCGTTCCTTCAGGCGTCGGGCGCGGGCGCGCAGTTGGAGGATGGTCAGGCCCGCCGTGTCGTCAATGAAGAGCGGCGCCTGGGCCAGGATGCCGGAGGCCTCGGCCAGGCGGGCCAGCTCGGCCTCGTGCAGCCCGCCCTCGCGGATGGTGTGGTGGTTGACCCGCGCCAGCGAGCAGAGCAGGCGCATCGTCAACGCCTGCGCCGTCATTTCGAGGCTGAAGACGCCCACGGGGTGCCGGAGCGCCGTGGCCACGTGCTCGGCGATGTTCATGGCCAGGCTGGTCTTGCCCATGCTCGGCCGGGCGGCGATCACGATCATTTCGCCGGGCTGCAGGCCGTTGGTTTTGCGGTCCAGATCGGGAAACCCCGTGGCCAGGCCGGACAACTGGCCCCGGTGGTTGAAGAAGTGCTCGATCCGGTGCATGGCCTGGTTGACCAGCTCGTGGATGGATTTGACCGTGGTGGCCTTGCTCTCGTGGTTCACCGCCAGAATCTCGGCCTCCGCGCGGTCGAGGAAGGCGCCCACCGAGGCGGTTTCCTCGTAGGCCTCGCCCGCCAGCCGGGTGCAGGTGCTAATGAGCCGGCGCAGGAGGTACTTTTCCCGCACGATGGCTAGGTAGTAACCCAGGTTCGCCGCGGAGGGCACGGCGTCCATCAACGCGCTCAGATACGCGTACCCGCCCACCGTCTCGAGCACGCCCTTGTCCTGCAGGCGGGTGCCCAGGGTCACCAGGTCCACCGCCGCCTGCTGGTCGCACAGCTCGACGATCGTGGCAAAGATGGTCTGGTGCCGGGGGTCGTAAAAAAACTCCTCGCCGCGCGCGAACTGTTCGAAGCAGGCACCCACTCCCTCGCGCGGGGAAAGCAACACGCAGCCCAAGACACCCTTCTCCGCCTCGATCGAGTGCGGCGGAATACGGTCCAGGCGCAGATTGTCGCTGCGGGCCGGCTTTTGGCGGCGCGGCCGTTTCAAGTCCGGCGCGGGGGCGTCGGCGGGGGTGCCGGCCGGGGCGCCGGCGGCGGGGTCGTGGACGGAATCAATCACGCGCGGAAGCAAACCAAGCCGCCCCGGCGGACGCAATGCCCCCGCGGAAAAACTTCTTCGCCGCTGTTCACCGGGCATTCACAGGCACCCGCTGCGCGGCGAATCTTCGCCCGCGCAACAGGTTGCAGGGGCGGTTGAACGCCGTACACCCCCACGGACCCACCCGACCCGCGCGCGGGCCCGGGGCGCTGGGCGGCCGGAGGCCGGGGCTTACGAGGTTTCGGAGTCGGATGCGCGGGCCGTCCCGGCGTTGCGGACCGACAGCCCCGCGGCGCGCGCCAGTTCGCGATGAATGCGGACGACGCGCTCCACCTGGCCCTTGGCGGGAAACCGCTCGTAGAAGCCGTCGGCTCGGAAGGTGCGCTTCAAATCGGCCCACGGCGCCAGGCGCAACGCCCAGCGGCCGCGGCGTCCCACTTCCGGCTCGGCATCTTGCGCCGCGAGGTCGGCGCAGACGCGGATCAGGGCCTTGAGGGTGACCGGGCGGGTGATCATGTACTCCGGATGGCCCCACGCGTCGGCCCAGAGTTCGGCGGCGACCTTCAGAAAATCCCGCACCTGGCCGTAAAGCCGCCGGGCGAGATGCGGCCCGGAGGCCTCCTCCGCCAGCGTCGGCCAGTCCCGGCGAATCCAGCGGTGGAGTTCGTTGAACAGCTCGGCCTGCAGAATCCACTTCTCCTGCCGGCTGCGTCCGCCCAGACGGTTGATGCGGTAGCGCAACGGGCTGTCCGGCTCCGCATAGAGCAGGTTCACCACCCGGGCGGCCAGCCGGCGGTCCGGCGCGGCCCAGGACACCCGCTCGTACAGGTCCACCAGGTGGCTCTTGTTGATCCGCGTGGGCGTGGCGTTGATGATGACAAACATCTCCGCGGCGAAGTCCTCGCTGCGGCCGTCGAAGATCACGCAGGGCACGTGCAGGCCGCGCGCTTCCTCGGGGTGGGACCGCGCGTAAAAGTACAGGGCCGCCAGGCGGTGCTGCCCGTCAATGATCAGGTAACGCTGGTCCGGTTCCTCCAGGTGCCCCACCGAGGTCAGCTCGCCCAGCGGCTCGAACCGCAACGCCTCCGGCGTGAACAGCAGCACCGGTCCCGGAATGGGCGGTTGCGTGGCGGCCGTCTCGTAAAAATTGCGGATGGCGCGCACCTTGGCCCGGGAAAGTTGCCGTTGAAAGGCCCGGTCGCTGCGCTCGATCTGGGCGACAAACCGGGCCACCTCGTCTTCCTCCTCCCCCGGTTTTTCCGGCTCGATCGTTTCCCCCTCGGCGTAGAAGCGGCTGATGAACCGCACGCGGTCCAGCAGGTCCTCCGCGGGGTACGCAACGAAGTAAAACAGCGCGTCTTTCTGGCGAATCTGTGTGGCAATCATGTCCGGCGCCTCCTGCGATTAGGGTTTTGGTCGTCCGCGCGGGCAACTTGCCAACGCCGCGGGGGCCGTCAATGGAAAAGCCGGGGCGGGGCTAGGTCGCGCTCGTCAGCGGCCCCAGCCGCAACAGCCGCAAGACCGGCTCGCCGCCGGCCCGCGAGGCCGCCAGGTCCACCTCGAACTCGGCCACCCAGTCGTTGTGGCCCGCCGGGTCCACCAGCATTTGCTGGACGCGCCAGCTCCTCTGGTCTTCGGCGGGTGTGACGTAGGTGTGGCGCTGGTTGCGAGCTTCAGGAGTGAGCAACAGGCGCTCGTGCTCGGCCAGGTAAGCCTCCATCGCTTGCTGCAAGCGTTCCGGCGTCCAAGGCTGCTCCGTAGCGCAGACTTCCAAGTCTGCCGTACCGCGGGTTTCCAAACCTGCGGTCGCCGCGCGCTTCTCCACCGCGGCTGATTCCACGGCGTCAGCCGACTCGGAAGTCGGCGATCCGGCGGGTTTTGAAACCGGCGCCACGTTCAGCGTCTCGACCGCCGCCTCGAACTCCCGGTTCGCCAGCGCGCGCAGGAAGGTG
>CAYXPA010000015.1:0-48085 GCA_964466945.1 uncultured Verrucomicrobiota bacterium
ACCAGGCGGCGCAGGGATTTGTTGGTCGTCAAGACCGCCGCCAGGTTGGCGCCGTGCGGCGGCTCCAAGACCCCGTACTCGGACCGGCTAAAGTTCGGCAGGGATTGGTAGCGGTAATAGCGAAGCGGTTTGGGCAATTTCAAAACCGGCCTGGTTGAAGCATTCCCTTGATGATCTAGGATGCAGCGAGGTCTCGACTGTTGTTCGCCGAACAGGCCTTCAGGAGACCGGTCCGACACTTCGATTTCGAAGGCGCCCGCGTCAAACCGCAGCACCCACGCGTCGTAATCCAAAGGGTGCTCCAGCCGCACCTCCACGGTCTCGGTCAGTTCCCGGTCGTAAAACAGGTCGGCCAGGGTCACAAAGCGCAAGACCCCGCGCAGGAATTCCGGCGAGGCATAGACCCCTTCGCAAAACACCGCCAGCGCCTCGAGGACGTTCGATTTGCCGGTGTTGGGTTCGCCGATCAGGACGTTGACCCGGCGCGCCTCGAACTCCAGCCGCTTAATGGACTTGAAGTTGGTGATGCTGATTTTTTTCAGCATGGCGGAAGGGGCGCGTGCGGAGCGTGGAACACCGCAGCGGGATTGTCAGGGCCGGGGCGCGCCAACCTTTTGCGCCGGGCTTTCGCCCCCGGTCGTGCTGGCGCAGGTCGAGCCGGTTTGCGGCACCTGGCGCGCGTCAACGCCGGTTTCCGCCCCGGCCGCCCTGAGGGCCTCGCGCGCGGCGGCCAGGTGCCCGCGGCCGACGGAGAAGCCGTTGAAGGCGCGCCGGACCAGGTCGGGGTCGCCGGGGTAGCGGGGCGGCCGCGGGCCGAAGTTGTAGCGGAAGTTTTTCCAGTGGTCGCCGGGCTGGTAGTTGGTGCCCAGCGCGCCGCTGGGATCGTAGCCGCAGTGGACCATGCAGTTTTCGCAGCGCGGGTCGCGCGCCACGCCCCCGACCACGCCGTACTTGTCCCAGTCCACCTTCTCGAGCATCTCCCGGTAGGTGGGGTAGTGGCCGTCGGTCATGAGGTAGCAGGGCGCCTTCCAGCCCTTGATGTTGTAGGTGGGAATGGCCCAGGCGGTGCAGGTCAGATCGCGCCGGCCGGCCAGGAATTCCTGGTACACCGGCGTGCCGAAGATGGTGAACTGCCGGCCCCAGTCGAGGATGCGGGCGAATTTCTCGACCGTCATTTTCCGGGTCAGGAAAAAGTCCTCCGGCTTTTTGCCCAGGCGCCGGACCATGTCCTTCTTGGCGGCGTCGTAGTCGTAGCCGGGGGAGATGGTATGACCGTCCACGCCCAGCCAGGAGAAGAACTTGAACATGTCCTCGATCTCGCGCACGTCGGTCTCGCGATAGACGGTGGTGTTGGTGGCCACCTGGAAGCCGAGGCGCTTGGCCAGTTTGATGGCCTCGACGCATTCCCGGAAGACGCCCTCGCGCTCGACGATGAGGTCGTGGGTGTATTCCAGGCCGTCAATGTGCACGTTCCAGTACAGCCACTGGGTGGGGCGAATGACCGGGCGGCCGTCGTTTTTGCCCTGGCGGATGGTCTCGAGTTGCTTGTCCGTGATGAGTTTTTCCCGGAGCAGCTCCTGCAAGAGCGGCTCCCGCGCGGGCGTGTACGTGGCGGCCAGGTAGTCCACCAGCTTTTTGCGCATGAACAGCCCGTTGGTGCAGATGTACACGATGCGGCCCTGGGCGAGCAGGCCGGCGACCAGTTCCTCGATCTTCGGGTAGATCAGGGGTTCGCCGCCGCAGATCGAGACCATCGGCGCGTCGCACTCGGCGGCCACCGCCAGGCAGCGTTCCAGCGGCACCAGGTCCTTGAGGCTGGTCGAGTACTCGCGAATGCGCCCGCAGCCGGTGCAGGTCAGGTTGCAGGTGTGCAGCGGCTCCAGTTGCAGCACCAAGGCGAACTTGGGCGTGCGACGCAGCTTGTGCTTGATGATGTGCCGGGCAATCTTGACCGACAACGCGAAGGGGAAACGCATGGTGTCAGTTTGCTTGGACCACCAACGTTGGCTCGGCCGCCGCGGCCGGCGTCGCGGCCGGCGCGGGCGCCCCGCTCGGTTCCGCCCGGATGAGCCCGGGCAGGAAAAACGAGGCCGGCGAGACGCTGTGGGAGGCGTTGATTCCGCTGCACCCGGCGGCGCCCGACAACAAGCCGGCCAGTCCGATCCATATCCACGTCAGTTTCAAAGCATGGCGACTATAAAGCCCGGCCGCACCCGCGCAATGAGGAACTCCCTCCGGCGCAGCCTGGCCTGCGGAACGTGGTGGGCGCTGCTGGTCCTTCTGTGCCTGCCCAGCGCGCGGGCCGGCGAGGCCTCTCCTGAACCGCTCGCGGCCGCCCGGGAAGCAGCTCGGGCGCGCGCGGAGCAGGCGTATCAGGCCGCGGTGGCCGCGTTCGAGCAGGCGCCCACCAACGTCACCCTCGCCTGGCAGTTGGGCCGCGCCTGCTTTGACCGCGCCGAGTTTGCGCGCGACGACGCCGAACGCGCCGCCCTCGCCCAGCGCGGCATTGCCGCCTGCCGGGCCGCCCTGGCCCGGGAGACGAACGTGGCCGCCGTGCCGTATTACCTGGGCATGAATCTCGGCCAACTCGCCCGCACCCGCTCCCTGGGCGCCCTGCCGCTGGTCCGGGAAATGGAGACCCTGTTTCTCCGCGCCCGGCAGTTGGACCCGCACTTCGATGAAGCCGGACCGGACCGCAACCTGGGGCTGCTATACCTCGAGGCGCCCGGCTGGCCGGTGAGCGTGGGCCATCGCGGCAAGGCTCGCCAGCACCTCGAACGCGCGCTCGAGCTGGCGCCGCATTACCCCGAAAACCACCTCAATCTCATCGAGGCCCGCCTGCGCTGGGGCGAGCCCGACCTCGCCCCCGCCGTCCGCCGCCTGGCCGCACTGCTCCCCGCCGCCCGCGCGCGCTACACCGGCGAGGCCTGGCTCTGGACCTGGGCGGACTGGGAGCGCCGCTGGCGCGCGGTGCAGGACAAGGTCGCCGCGTCCGAGGCCCCGTGAATCCGCGCGCGGGGTGGCAGGCCGGCTTCAGCCGGCGCCCAACCAGCGTCCGAGCCCGGTGGTCAAAGTGCTCAACCACATCCCCAGTTCCGCGCCCCGGCCCGCGCTCAAGGCCACAGCCGCTGCGCTGATCAACCCCAGCCCCGCCCAGCCCAGCCGCTCGAACCGGGCGGCGCCGCGACTCTCCGCGGCCAGCGTGTCCAGCCACAGCCGGTGCAACGGCATGGTGGCCCGGCGACACCCGGGCGTCGCGGTGTAGCGGCAATCCAGCAGCGGAATTTTCGCGCCGCACCACCGGCAAACCGGCGCAAAGGTCCGTAACGCATTCGGAGCAAGGAGCAGTGTCGTGGTCATGGTTTCTGCCCGGGAACCGTAGGTACGACCAGCAGTTCTTCTTCGGGCAGGGAGGCAAACCCCTTTCGCGCCGGGAAGGTTTCAAATTTTTTCAGCCGGAACAAAGCAGTCCAGCCGGGTGGCGGAACGGCCCACTGGCCCGGGGCGGCGGCCTACCAGCCGCTGTGGGGAGGGCGCTTCGAGCGCACCTTGTCGTGGGATGGCGCGAAGCCCTGGAACAGAAAAGCGGCAGCAAGCGGTCGCACTCCAAACGCTGGCGCGTGATGCGGGCGCTCGGTCAGTCGCGAAGCACGTGGAGTGCGCCTGCCTGCCGCGCTTCGCTTGGCGCAGGCAGGCCGGCTGGCCGGCGCTGTCAGCCGACGCGGGTCCGGCCGAGGGTCACGCGCCTGGGGCAATCACCCGCAACGCGCCGGGCAGCACCCGCAAGCGCGCCGGCGTGGCGCCCGCCACGTCCCCGTCCAGGGCCAGCGGCTGGGGTTGAGCCGACTCGATGACCAGCTCGCGGCCCGGCAGGTAACTCACCTGCGGGTGTCCGGGAAAGGTGCCGCGCAACAGGCGCGGGAAATTCCGCACGACTTCGAGCCGGTTCAGCGCCCCGATCAGGCACAGCTCGAGCCGGCCGTCATTCAGGCGTGCCCCCGGAGAGAGCCGCATGACGCCGCCCCCCGCCCGCTCGCTGTTTCCCGCGCAGACGTGGAAAAAACGGCCCTCCCGGCGCCAGTCCCCGGCCTGCACACGCAACCAGGGCGCGCGGAAGCGGGCCAACGCCAGGAAGAACCCCGCCGAGTAGCTCAGCGGGCGCCCCAACCAGCGCTTGAGCCAGGGCCGGGTGCGGGCCAGCAAGGCCGGGGCGAAGCCGGCCGCGGCGAAAAGCAGCGCATGTTGCGGCGCGCGGTCCGGCGCGGTGGGGTCGCTCACTTCGATCACGTCCAGCCGTTGTTCGCGGCCCGCGCGCAGGGCCTCGAGGGCCGCGGGCAGGCGCCCCACCTCGAGGTGGTCGGCCAGGTCGTTGCCCGTGCCCAGGGGCAGCAGGCCCAGCGCGGCGCGCGTTGCCCCGGCGGCCAACAACCCGTCGGCCACGGCGCGCGTGGTGCCGTCGCCGCCGGCGGCGATGACCGCGTCGAAAAGCGGCGCGGCCTCGTGCGCGAGACGGCGGGCATGGGCGAGGCTGGAGGCGGCGATGCGCTCGAGGGCCACGCCGGCGCGTTCCAGCGAGGCGAGCGCGCGTCGGAGCCGGGCTTGCAGGCGCGGCCGGGCGGCCACGGCGGGGCTGGCGAGAAGCAGCAGGCGGCGAGACACCGGGACGGGCGCGCGCGCTTCAGTACACGCGGCGCAGGTGGGAGGGCAGGATGTTCAGCTCGGACCGGTACTTGGCCACGGTGCGCCGGGCGATGAGGATGCCGCGGGCGCCGAGCAGCCGGACGATTTCCTCGTCGGAGAGCGGTTTGTTTTTGTCCTCCTGGGAGACCAGTTCGAGGATCATCTGCTTGACGCTTTCGTTCGAGACGGCGCCGTTGCCGCCCGCGGTGGGCAGGCCGGAGGTGAAGAAGTAGCGCAGCTCGAAGAGGCCCTGCGGGGTTTGCATGTACTTGCCCGAGACGGCGCGGCTGACGGTGGTCTCGTGCACGCCCACCGCGCCGGCCACCTGGGCCATGGTCATCGGGCGCAGGTGGGTCGGGCCTTTGTCGAGGAACTCCCGCTGCCGGCGGACGATTTCCCGGCCGATGTTCAGCAGGGTCTGCTGGCGGAGGTGGAGGCTTTTGATGAGGTATTTGCCGGCGCGGATTTTCTCGCGGATGTAGGCGCGCACCTCCTCCGAGCTGTCCGGCCGGGCCATGAGTTCCTTGTAGGCATGGCTGATGCGCAGGCGGGGCAGGGTGTCGTTGTTGGTGCTGACCAGGTAGTCCTCCTCGGTGTTGCGCACGAAGACGCGGGGGAACGCTTCCTCGAGGAGCAGGCGGTTGAGCTTGACCCGGCTGATGCCGCGCGGGTGTTCGCGGCCGCGTGCCAGCGTCTCCGCGCTGAAGCTGCGTCCGCTCAGTGCGGCCCGGTCGAACAGCGAGGGGCCGGTCACCAGCCGGTTCAGGTCCCGGCAAAGCGCCCGCAGCAGAGCGGCGCGGGTGTCGGCGTCCGGCGTCTGGCGATACTGCCGCGCCAGGGCGCGCGTGGGGTCCGAGAGCCCGTCCCACACGGCGCGGGCGAAGGGGTCCACCGGCCCGAAGGTCCAGCCGCCGGTCACGAGCGTGGCGAGGGCGGCGCCGTTTTCTCCGGGCGTTCCAGCGCCCGGCGCCCCGGCCGGGGCGGCGGCAGGCGGCGCGGCCGGCGCGTCGAGCAACGGCGCCCACGTGGCCACCAGGCGGTCCAGGTCCCGGATTTCCGCCTCGGAGAAGTGAAAGGCCTCGGGGGTGTTCGGGGTGACGAAGATTTCCGGCACCACGTAGTGCTGGTCTTCGGAGGCGAACTCGCGTCCGGGTCGGGGTTCGAGATGGGTGATGCGCTCGGCGGCGGCCTTGACGGCATTCAGGTCCACTCCCAGGGCGCGCGCCAACTCGGGGTAGCGGTGTTTGGCGAGGGTCTCGAGGTGCCGGTCCACGATCCGGTACTCGAGCGAGTCCCGGCGGCCGGCGCGTTCCAACTGGAGCAGCAGGCACTCGCGCAGGTCCCGGGCGGCCACGCCGGGCGGATTGAAGGTCTGCACCACTTGGAGGACCTCGGCCACTTGTTCGACGGGCACCCCGGCCGAGAAGGCGATTTCCTCGAGGCTGCTCTGGAGATAGCCGCGCTCGTCCACATTGCCCACGATCAACTCGGCAATGGCCCGTTGCTTCTCATCCAGCTCGGACAGTCGCACCTGTTCGAGCAAGTGCTCCTGGAGGGAGGTGCCGGCCACCAGCGAGTCGAACATGAACTGGCGCCGCTCCTCCTCTTCCTCGTTGTGGGGCGCGGCCAGGTTGCCCTGTGCAAACACGTCGCGCCACTCCTGGTCCATTTGGACCAGGCGCTGGAACTCGGCGTCGAAGTCGTCGGCCGGCGCGGCGGAGGGTTTTTCGGTGGCCGGGTCGTACCGCACATCCGCCGGGGGCTCCTGCGGGTCGTGGGGGTCGTGCAACGGGGGCAACTCCTGCGCGGCGGGCTCGGGCGCGGGCGCCTCCTCGAGGACGGGATTCTGGGCCAGCTCCTGCTGCACCAGGGCCTGCAACTCGAGCATGGGCGCCTGCAACAGGGCCAGCGACTGCTGGAGTTGCGGCGCCAAGACCTGTTGCAGCGCCAGGCGCTGGGAGAGATGAAGGCCCTGCGAAGCCACGCCCACAGCATAGACACCCGCCCCGCCGGCTCAAGCGCGAACTCCGCCCCGGCTCCGGCCATTCCGGGTTCGACACGCCCCGCGCCCCGGCCCATAGTCCGCGGGCGATGAAGTCCATGACCGGGTACGGTCGCGGCGAAGCCGCGCGCGGCGGATTCAAGGTCACCGTCGAAATCAGCTCCCTCAACCGCAAGCAAAGCGAGTTGCTGCTCAACCTGCCGCGCGAGCTCGAACCCCTCGAGGCGCGGGCCCGGGACCTCATCCACCGCCACGTCGCCCGCGGCCGCGTCCAGGTGCGCGTCGCCCTGCACGCCGCCGACGAGGCCTGGCGGCGACGGGTGCACTTGAACCAGCCCCTGGCCCGCACCTACGCCGAGGCGCTCGGCCGCCTGGCCCGCGACCTGCACCTGGACGGGGCGGTGACGCTGGACACCTTGCTGCGCGTGCCCGGGGTCATTCGCACCGAGGACCCTGAGGCCGACGCCGAGGCCCTGGCGCCGTTGCTGGACGCCGCCCTCGAAAAAGCCCTCGCGGCGCTCTTGCGCACCCGGCAGGCCGAAGGCGCCCACCTGGCGCGCGACCTGGCCGGGCGCATCCGCACCATGCGCCGCCTGGTGGCCGGCATCCGCCGCCGCGTGCCGCGGGTGATGCGGGATTACCGGCAGCGGCTCCTGGAGCGCATCCGTGCCGCCGGTCTTACGGAGGTGCGCGCCGACGACGAACGCGTGGTGCGCGAGGTGGTCTTCTTTGCCGACCGCGCGGACATCTCCGAGGAACTGTCCCGGCTGGAAAGCCATTTCGCCCAGTTCGACCAGGCGCTGCGCGCGCGCGAGCCGGTGGGGCGCCTGCTGGACTTTCTGGCCCAGGAGATGGGCCGCGAGATCAACACCCTCGGCGCCAAGGCCGCCGACGCCGCCATCTCCCGCGCCGTGGTGCGGCTCAAGACCGAGCTGGAGAAATTCCGCGAGCAGGTTCAGAATATCGAGTAAGCCCGCCCCGCCATGAGCGCGCCGCCCCTTCCGCCCCCCGCGCCGGTCCTGCTGCTGCTCTCCGCCCCCTCCGGCGGGGGCAAGACCACCGTGAGCCGGGAACTCCTGGCCCGCGTGCCCGGGTTGACCCGGGTGATCACCTGCACCACGCGCCCGCCGCGCCCCGGCGAGCAGGACGGGGTGGACTACCATTTCCTGACCCCGGAGGTCTTCGCGCGCCAGGTGGCTGCGGGCGAATTCCTCGAGCACGCGGTGGTCTATGGCCACCGCTACGGCACCCGCCGCGCGGAGGCCCTGGCCCTGCTGGACCGCGGCCGGGACGTGTTGTTGAACGTGGACGTGCAGGGGGCGGACAACCTCCGCGCCCTGGCCGAGCGCGACCCCCGCCTGCGCGCGGCCCTGGTGACCGTGTTCCTGACGCCGCCCTCGATCGAAATCCTGGCCGAGCGCCTGCGCCGCCGCGCCCAGGACCCCCCCGAGGTGATCGAACGCCGCCTGGCCGAGGCCCGCCGCGAAATCGCCACCTGGCCCCGGTTCGATTATCTTGTGTTGAGCGAAACCATCGAAGCCGACGTGCGTCGCGTGCAGGCCATTCTCGAAGTCGAAAAATTGCGGACCGCCCGACGTCGGGCCGGGACGGACGCCGCGTCTCCCGGATAACCCGCCATGTCGCGTCCCGCCACCATCGTCCTGGGCGTCACCGGCTCGATTGCCGCGCATCGCGCGGTGGACCTGGCCAGCCTGCTCACCAAGGCCGGCCGCGCGGTGCACGTGGTGATGACCGCCGACGCGCAGCGGTTCGTGACGCCCGTGCCGTTTCAGACCCTCTCGCGCCACCCGGTGGTCACCGACCTCTACGCCGTGGACGCCGGCTGGGAGCCGGCGCACATCCGCCTAGCCGACGCGGCCGACCTGCTCCTGATTGCCCCGGCCACGGCCCATTGCCTGGCCAAACTGGCCCACGGCCTGGCGGATGACGCCCTGAGCTGCATCGCCCTCGCCCTGCGGCCCGGGGCGCGGCTGCTCCTGGCCCCGGCCATGAACGGCAAGATGTGGCTCCACCCGGCCACGCAGCAAAACGTGCAAGTGCTCAAGGCCCGCGGCGCGGAATTCCTCGGGCCGGACGAGGGCCTGCTGGCCTGCGGGTACGAGGGCATCGGCCGGCTCTGGCCGGTGGAGCAGATCGCCGCGCGCGCGCTGGCCCTGACCGGGGACGGTGGTTGAGGCCCGTTGCGCCATGAACCTCGCCCGCTGGCCAACCTGGTTTGCCGGGCTCCGGCGTCGGGGGGCGCCCGACGACAAACCCGCCCCAGACCTCGAGGCGCCGTTGTTCTGGGAGCGCGACGTGGTGCTGATCATCCGGGGGGTGGTCGTGCTCCTGCTGGGCTACTACCTCTTCGGCACCGGCCTGGCGGATACCGGCCCGGGCACGGCGTGGGAGCTGCGGGGCGGCGGCCTGCACGAGGCCTGGCGCACCGCGCTGCGCACCGTGCAGGCGCTGTTTTTCGTGTATGTGGCGCTGAGCGTGGGCACGGGCATCCTGCTGCTGGGCGCGACGCAACTGAAGTCCTCCGCCCTCCAGGGGCTGGTCTTCGGCGTGGCGTTGCTGGACGCCTGGTTCCTGGGCGCGATCGTCGCGTTGACCGGCGGGGTGGAGAGCCAGCTTTACTGGCTGTACCCGCTGTTGCTGCTGCGCAACTGCCGCAGCCTGTCCTCGGTGGCGCTGCAGATGGGCCTGAACGTTCTGACCGCGTTGGGCTACGCCGGCGGCGCCCTCACCGACGCGTACATCACGCGCCTGGACACCTTCACCCAGCCGGACAACCCGGAGCTGATCGGCTCGCCGCTGCCGCCCACCGACCCCTTCACGCTGGCGCTGGGGTTGGGTCGTCCTTTCGGGTTGCGTCTCTTGTTGCTCCTGGTGGTGGCCTTCTGGCTCCAGGGCCTGTTCTACCTGCTCGATCGTGAGCGCCGGACGCGCGAGGAGGCGCGGGAGCTGGCCCTGCGCCAGGAACAACTGGCCGCCTCCAGCCGTCTGGCCGCCGAGATCGCCCACCAGCTCAAAAACCCGCTGGCCATCATCAACACCGCCTCCTACACCCTCCAACAAACCCTCCGCGAGGGAAAAACCATCACCCAGCAAATCCAGATCATCCGCGAAGAGGTCGCCAAGTCCGACCGCCTGATCACCGAGCTGATGGGCTACGCCCAACTGGTCGAGGGGCGCGTCGAAAAACTCGACCTCAAGGAAGTGCTTGAGGCCGCCATCGCCCGCGTCTTCCCCCCGGCCGTGAAGTACCCGGTGCAAATCCAGCGCGATTACGCCCCGGGCGTGCCCGAGTTGCTGGTCCAGCGCAACCACCTGCTGGACGCGTTCGTGAACTTGCTCCAAAACGCCCGCGACATCCTCGACGGCCGCGGCCGCATCCGCATCCGCACGCGGCTGGAGCCGGACTTCACCGTGCGCGTCGAGATCGAGGACGACGGCCCCGGCGTGCCGGTCGAGCTGCGCGAGCGCATCTTCGAGCCGTACTTCTCGACCCGCGAAAAGGGCAGCGGGCTGGGCCTGGCCATTGTCAAACACAACGTCGAACTCTACGGCGGCCGGGTCTGGGTCGAGGATTCCACGCTTGGCCGGGGCGCCCGTTTTGTCCTAACGTTGCCGGCTCGCACACTGTTGCGTTTGCGCCCATGACCGTGACCCTGCCGCCGCTGCTGTTTGTGGATGACGAGAAGAACGCCCGGGCGATCTTCGAGAGCATGATGGCGGCGGTGTGCCCGGACTACGAGGTCCGCTCGGTCGAGTCGGCCGAGGAAGCCCTGCGGCTCATCCACACCCAGGAGTTCTTCTTGGTCATCACCGACGCCCGGCTCGGGGGCATGAGCGGCTACGACCTCATCCGCGAGATCAAGCTGCGCAAGCCCGACCTGCCGGTGCTCATGATCACGGCCTACGACACCTCCCAACTGGCCGTGCAGGCCATCAAAGCCGGCGCCATTGACTACCTGCCCAAGCCCTTCGACCCCGAGCGGCTCCAGCACGCCATCCGCCGCTGCGCCGAAGAGTACCGCCAGGCCCGCGAGCTGGAGGCCCTGCGCGCCCAGGTCGGCCAGTCCGTGCGCCTGGAGCAGATCATCGGCGAATGCCCGGCCATGCAGGCCCTGCGCCAGCTCATCCAAACCGTCGCCCCGGCCAACGCCAACGTCCTCATCCTCGGCGAAAGCGGCACCGGCAAGGAACTCGTCGCCGGCGCCATCCACACCCTGAGCCAGCGCCGCCACCGGCCCTACGTGCGCATCAATTGCGCCGCCATCCCCGAGACCCTGCTCGAGAGCGAGCTCTTCGGCCACGAAAAGGGCGCCTTCACCGGCGCGCTCCGGCAAAAGGCCGGCCGCGTCGAGGAGGCCGACGGCGGCACCATCTTTCTGGACGAGATCGGCGACATGAGCCGCCCGCTCCAGGCCAAGCTGCTGCGCTTCCTCGAGGACGGCAGCTTCACCCGCGTGGGCGGCAACCAGGAGCTGCGCGTGAACGTGCGCCTCATCGCCGCCACCAACCGCGACATCGTCGAGGCCATCCGCCGCGGCGCCTTCCGCGAGGACCTCTTCCACCGCCTCAACGTCGTGCAACTGCGCCCGCCCCCGCTGCGCGAGCGCGGCGAGGACATCCTGCTCCTGGCCCGCCACTTCCTGGCCCAGTACAGCCTGGCCATGAACAAGACCATCCGCGACCTCACCCCGGCGGCGGCCGACAAGCTCCGCAGCCACCACTGGCCCGGCAACGTCCGCGAGCTGCGCAACGTCATCGAGCGCGGCGTCATCCTCGAGACCACTGACCTGCTCCAGGCCCGCAATCTGCCGGACTTCGCCGTGGAAAACCGCCTCCGCCATTTGCCGCCCCCGCCTGAGGAGGGCGCCGGCTCGCTGGACGAGCGGCTGGCCGCCTACGAACGCGAGCTGCTGCTGCGGACCCTCGAGGCCAACCATTACCGCCTGGAACCCACCGCCGCCCGGTTGCAGATCAGCCTGGCCTCCTTGCGCTACCGGCTCCAGCACCACAATATTCCCCTCGACCACGTGCAGGACTCCGCCCCGACCGCCGCCCCGGACGCATGAATGCCGACCCGTTAACGCCGTTGCTGGCCGCCCTGCCCGTTGCCCCGAGCAGCACCCCCCCCACAGCCGTGCCCGGATTCAGCCGGGACGCGCTGACCATCCTGGTGGTTTGCGCGGCCCTGGGCGCGCTGCTGCTGTTGTTGGTTTTCTGGTGGTGGCAGGCGCGCCGCCACCACCGGCGCCATCGTCACCACCACCACCATCACCGGCACCACACTGAATCCAGCCCCGCCCCCGCCCCGGAGAGCGCCGAAGGGGCGGCGGAAGACTCTCCCGCCGGCGAACACCACCATCACCGTCGCCGCCGCCGGCGCAGTCACCGCGGCCGCAATCCCACCCTCGCCGAGACCGGCGGCCTGCCGCCGCCCCGCCCGGAAGGCCAGCCGCCCGCCGGCCTGTGAGCGACGCGCTCTGCCAGTCCATCACCCGCCGCAGCGCCTCGAACCTCGCGCTGGCCTTTGTCCTGTTGCCCCCGGCCCGGCGCCGGGCCATGGCCGCGCTTTACGCCTTTTGTCGCGAGGTGGACGATGTGGCCGACGACTCCGCCCTGCCCCCCGCCGAGCGCCGCCGCGCCCTGGCCGCCTGGCGCGAGGACCTTCGCCGCGCCGTGGCGGGCGAAACGCCCCGCCTGCCGGTCCTCCGCGAGCTCCAGCCCCACCTGGTCACCTACCAACTGCCCTTTGACTTGTTCGACGAAATCCTGGCCGGCTGCGCGATGGACCTCGAGCACACCCGCTACCCGGACTGGCCGGAACTGGACCTGTATTGCCACCGCGTGGCGGCCGCCGTGGGGCTGCTGAGCATCCGCATCTTCGGCTGCCGCCACCCGCAAAGCGCCGACTACGCCGAAGCCCTGGGCCGGGCCTTTCAACTGACCAACATCCTCCGCGACGTGCGCGAAGATGCCGCCCGCGGCCGCATTTACCTGCCGCAAACCGAGCTGGCGCGGCACGGGGTGACCGAGGCCGAGATTCTCGAGGGCCGCTACAGCGAGCGTTTTCGCGCCCTGGCCGAAAGCGTGGCCGCCCGCGCCCGCGATTACTATGCCCGGGCAGCCGCGTTGCTGCCGGCCGAAGACCGCCGGGCGCTCATCGCCGCCGAGTTGATGGGCGCGGTGTACTGGAACCTGCTGCGCCGCCTGGCCGCGCGGGGCTTCAACGTTTTTGCCGGACCCCGCGCGCGGTTGAGCCGGGCGGCCAAGCTCTACCTCACCGCCCGCACCTGGTGGCGGTTGCGCGTGGGCCCGTTCCGCCCCAACTATGGCGTCCCCTGAGCCCCGACCCCGCCGGCTCATCGTCAACGCCGACGACTTCGGCCGCTCGCCCGCCGTCAACGCCGCGGTCCTCGCCGCCCATCGCGAGGGCATCCTCACCACCGCCAGCCTCATGGTGAACGAGCCGGCGGCCGAAGAGGCCGTGGCGTTGGCCCGCGCCTGCCCGGGCCTGGGCGTGGGGTTGCACCTGGCGCTGGTCTGCGGACGCGCCGCGTTGCCGGTGGCGGACAATCCCGGCCTGGCTGACGCCGCGGGCCAACTGCCGGCCGACGCGGTGCGCGCGGGCTGGCGGTTTTTTTTCCGGCGCGACCTGCGCGCGGCGTTGCGGCGGGAAATCGCCGCGCAATTCGCGGCCTTCGCCCGCACCGGCCTGCCGCTGGACCATGTCAACGGCCATCTCCATTTCCACCTGCACCCGCGGGTTTTGCCGGTGGTGCTCGAGCTGGGCGGGCGCCACGGCCTGCGCGCGCTGCGGCTGACGCGCGACCCGTTTTGGCTCAACGTCCGCCTGGCCGGCGGCGCCTGGGCCTATCGCGTGAGCCACGCGGTGATTTTCCACCTGCTCAGCCGGGCCGCGCGGCCCCGGCTGCGGCGGGCCGGGGTGCGGCACACGGACCGGGTGTTCGGCCTGCAACTCAACGGGCGGGTGACCGAAGATTACCTGCTGGCGCTTTTGCCGCGCCTGCCGGCGGGCGATTCGGAACTTTACGCGCACCCCGCGCTGCCGGACGCTCGCGCGGAATTCGAGGCGCTGGTCAGCCCGCGGGTGCGGGCGGCCGTCGCCGCGGAAAACATCCGGCTCCTGCGCTACCAGGACCTCTGACATGCTCAAGATTGTGCTCATCCTGCTGGCCGGTCTGGTGCTCGAGGCCGTGGGCGTGGTGCTGTTGAGCCAGGGCCTGCACGAGATCGGCGAACTGCGGCGCATCTCCGCCGGCGAAATCGCCCGCCTGATCGGACGGGGAGCGACCAACCGGTACATCCTGCTGGGCGTGGCTTTCGAGGCGGCCTTCTTCGGCATCCTGCTCTACTTGCTCTCGCAACGGGACGTGAGCCTGATCTGGCCGTTGACCTCGCTGGGGTTTGTAATCACCGCCGTGGCCGCGCGCTTCATCCGCCACGAGGAAGTCAGTGCCCTGCGCTGGGCGGGCGTGGGGCTGATCGTGGTGGGGGCGGCGCTGGTCGCCTGGAGCGAACAGACCAAGACGCTGCCGAGCCCCGGGCCGGGCCCCGGCGCCCGCCTCACCAGCGGGGAGCGGCCGTAACCGCGGCCAGGACTTCCGCCAGACGCTTGGCCGCCGCGCGGGTCTGCAGTTGCAAAGCCCGCAGCGCGCGCCAGCGCCCGGGCCGCAGCGCCACCGCGCTCAGGAGTTGCGGCCAGTCCAGCCGGAAGTCCGGGCGCAGGTAACGATTGAAATCCAGCGGCAGGTCCTCGTCGGCCGCGTCCGAGATCACCCGCACGGTGGCGCACGGTATGCCGACCTCCCGGCACACTGCCTCAATGGCCCCGGATTCCATCTCCACCGCGTCGGCGCCGGTTGTCTCGCGCAACCGCCGCTTCTCGGCCGCCGTCGTGGCGATGCGGTCGGCACAGTGAAACACGGCCGGCCGGGCGCCGGCGGCCAGCAGCCGCGCGCGCCACGGGAAGTCCGGCGCCGCCGCGAAGAGCACCGCGCCGCGCGCCAGGGCCGGGTGCAAGCCGCCGGCCAGGCCGCAGGTCAGCACCGCGGCCGGACGCGCCGCGGCCAGGGCCTCGCGTAACGCCCGCCGGGCGTTGTCCCGGCCCATGCCGGTGACCCACACACGCACGTGCGAACGCGCGCCGGCCCGGCGCCGAAACGGCCGGGCTTCCCCGGGCAGGGCAAAGCAGACCAGGACGCGCTCGGGCGGGGTGTTCATCTCCGGGTGGGCCGACGGGTTTGCACCAGCACCTTGAACCGCTCGCCCAGGTGCTGCGGGTGGATCAGGGTCTGGAACTGCCGCCGTTGCGCCGCGCTCCAGCGGGCGGCCAGCGGCTGCGCGCGCAGGGCTTCGACCAGGAACCGGCCCTGCGCGCAGAGCGTCACGGTTTGCAGGCCCGCCCGCTCGCCCGCCGCCGCCAGCGCGGGAAAATTCACGTCCGCAGTCAGGTCCTGCTCCCCCGGCTCGGCCAGCACGGCCGCGGTCTGATGATGGCGGGTGAAGGCGCGCAACGTGCCTGCGGGCCGCTCCGGCCGCAGGGCCTCGCGCTCCGGCCCGTAATCCAACGCCACCAGCCAGCCGGTCCCCAGCGCGCGGGCGGCCGCGGTCCAGAGCGCGCGGGCGGCGGGACACACTTCGACGGTGAACCCGTCCGGCAGCGCGGCCTGCACGGCCGGGTCGCTCAGCGCCGGGTATTCGGCAGCCAGCGTCTCGCGCCGTTCGGCGGCGGGCAAATCCCGCGTCCCGCCCGGCTTCGCGCGGACCCAGCAGAACCGCGCGCCGTCCCAGCCGACGCGCCACTCGAACCAGTCTCGCGCCGCGGCGTCCCAGCCCAGGCGATGCACCGGGAGGGCATCGAAAAACTCGTTGCCGAAGATGACGCCGTTCACCGAGCCGGGCGCCAGCTCGGCCAGGTTGGCCACCCAGCGCACGCGGTCGCGGTGAGGCGCAAGCGTTTCCGCCTGCCAGGCGCGGCGCGCCGCTGAGGGCTCCACCAGCACGTATTCGAGGCGGGGGAAGCCGGACGGTGCGGTGGTGTCGAGGGCGTCCAGGAGGTCCCGGGCCAGGCGGCCGTCGTGGGGGCCGAGTTCGACCAGTTGCCGCGGGCGGTCGGCGTCCAGTGCCTCCAGCCAGGCGGCGAGCCGTGCGGCCAGGCATTGGCCGAAGACAGGGCCGACGCTCACGCTGGTGAAGTAATCCCCGGCCCGGCCGATGCGCCCAGGTTGGCGTTCGTAGTAGCCCAGGCCGGGCGTGTACAAAGCGGCGTCCATGAAGCGCGCGAAAGTTACGGGCCCGGCGGCGGCGATTTCCGCCCGGAGGATGTCGGCAACGGTCGGCACGGGAGCGGGGGCCGGCGGCCGGGCCGGGCCGGCCGGCGGGTCAGATGTAGTACATCTTGCTGTTCTCGGCCGCGCGGTCCAGGAGGTCCTGGAAGTTGATGCTGTCGGCGGCGGCGTTGGCGGTCTGTTGCAGGCGGGCCCAGGCCTCGCGCAGTTCGGGCGGGCAGGCCGGGTCGTTGCGCGCCGGGGATTCGAGCAGTTCGCCGTGCACGGCGCGGAGCACGTCGCCCAGGGTGATTTCGCGCGGCGGCCGGGCCAGGAGGTAGCCGCCGTCCTTGCCGCGCCGACTGCGCACCAACTGCTGCGCCTTCAGTTCGATGAGAATCTGGACCAGGTAATTGGCCGGGATGCCCTGCGCGGCAGCCAGGTCCTCGACCTTGCAGGCGGCGCCGGAAGCGTGGGCCCGGGCCAGACCCAGCACGGCCCGGGCGGCGTAATCGCTCTTAACCGAGAGCTTCACTGCCGCAAGCCTAGCCGATCCGGCCCCGTGACAACAGCCCAAAGTCCCGGGGAAGAACACGGAAAACGGAACGCTTGCGCTCGTGGGCTTGCCGCGGATTGACGGCCGGACAGCCTGCCCGGAGATTGGCCCCATGCGTGCCGCCCGGGTAGTTGCGTGGGTAGGTGTGGCGGGCCTGGCCGTGTCCTGCGCCCGCGACGCCCGGCCGCCCGTCGCAAGCCCCGGCCCCGTCCCGGCCGGGGCGACGAACGCGCCCGCGCCTCCGGCCGCGGAAGTCGGGTCGCCGGCGCGCTACCCGGAAGTAACGCCGGTGACGCCGGTGCAGGGGCGGGTGGTGTTTTTGAATCCCAGGCTGCGCTTCGTCATCGTGGATTTTGCCTTCCACCAGATGCCCCGGTTCGAGCAACGCCTGGGCGTGTTCCGCGCCGGGCGGCGGGTGGGCGAGGTGCGCATCAGCGGCCCGGCCGACGGGACCCGCGTGGCGGCGGACGTGATGGCGGGCGAGGCGGACGTGGGCGATTTGGTGCGGGAAGACTGAGAGCCTGCGCAAGTTCTGGTGCCCGGCCGTTGGGCGTCGCCAAACCATGCGCCGCCCAACGTGGTGGAACGACGGCAAAAAAATCGCCCGGTCCCAAGACCGGGCGCGCGAAACACGCCGGCAGCAGGTGGCCGGTTAAACCTTCCAGGGACCGCGCTTCTCGCGGTCCAGCCAGGTGTTGGCCTCGGCGTCGCCGATGAATTGCTCCTTGGCCGGGTCCCAGCGCAGTTTGCGGTCGTGCCAGTAGGCGAGGTTGCCCAGGTGACACACGGTCACGGAGCGGGCGCCGATCTCGACGTCGCAGATGGGCTTTTTGCGGCTGCGCACGCAGTCCACGAAGTCCTTGTAGTGATTGGTGCTGCGGTAAAGCTGGACGGGCAGGGCGTCGAACTTTTCGTTCATCAGGCTTTCGGGCTCGGCCTTGAAGCGGCCGCGGTCCACGCAGACCTTGCCCCGGGTGCCGACAAAGACGACGCCGAAGTTGTAGCCCTCGAGGCCGCCGTGGTACATGACCACGCCGTTGGCGTACTTGTAGGTGAGGCGTTTCACGTCGCGGCCGTTGGGCGGGATGATTTCGACCGGGCCGCTTTCGTCCATGCCCAGGCCCCACTGGGCGATGTCGAAGTGATGGGCGCCCCAGTCAGTCATCATGCCGCCGGAGTACTCGCGGTAGTTGCGCCAGTCGGGGAAGTGGTCGTGCACGCCGCGGGGGCTGAGCACGGAGTTGTAGGGGCGCAGCGGGGCGGGGCCCAGCCAAAAGTCCCAGTCCAGGCCGGGTTCCATCGGCTCTTCGGGCAGGTCGCACCATTTGCTGGGGCCGCCCACCGAGACGTACACCTCCTTGACGTCGCCGATGGCGCCGTTGCGCACGAGCATGCAGCCCTTCCAAAAGGCGCTGTCCGAGCGTTGCATCGAGCCGGTTTGGAAGACGCGCTGGTTTTCGCGCACGGCATTCACCATGGCCCGCGCCTCGTGGATGGTGAGTGAGAGCGGCTTTTCGCAATAAATGTCCTTGCCCGCCCGGGCCGCCAGCACCGCCGGGTAGGCGTGCCAGTGGTCGGGCGTGGCGATCACCACCGCGTCAATATCCTTGCGGGCGATCAGTTCGCGGAAGTCCTTGTACTCGGCGCAACCCTTGAAGTCCTTGTCCTGTTTGGTCGTGTAGAAATCCTCGACCAGCTTTTTGTGGTGCAGGCGGCGGGTGGTGTCCACGTCGTTAACCGCCACGACCTGGACGTTTGGGTGCGGCAGGAAACTTTGGATCAGGTGCCGGCCCTGCTTGCCCACGCCGATGAACCCGAGCGTGAGGCGCGCGTTGGGCGCGGTGTCGCCCGTGGCCGACCAGACCCGGGCGGGCAGGAGGTGGGGCGCAGCGGCGGCGGTGAGCAGGCCGCCCAGGAAACGGCGGCGCGAGAAGGGCGAGGTCATACGCATAAGCGACAGGCCCAATGACGGGACAAGCGGACCGGAAATTCAAGCCGCGACCTCGACCGTGAACGCAGCCGCGCGCCGCCGGGCCTCCGCCAGTTCGGCGCGGTCGAGGCTCAGATTGAGCGTTTCCCGCGCGCCCAACGCCGGGCCGTAACCTTGATCGGCCGCCAACTCGAACCACTTGAAGGCCTCGATGCGGGCCTCGGTCGCGGCCGGCAGATCGGTTTGGAACCCGGCCCGTTGGCAGCGCAGACCCAGTTGGTACTGGGCTCCGGGGTCGCCGTGGGCGGCGGCGCGGCGCAACCAGTGCTCGGCCGCGGCGGCATCGGGCTCGCCGCCCTGACCGCCGGCGTACATCTGGGCCAGATTGAACTGCGCCAGCACGTGCTCCTGCCCGGCGGCTCGCTCCAACCACGCCCGCGCGCGCGGCAGGTCGCGTAATCCGTCCGGGCCTGAGCCGTAGGTCATGCCCAGGGCGAACTGCGCCTCGCGGTCTCCAGCCTCGGCCAGGGCGCGAGTGCGGGTGGCGGCCGCAGGTTGGAGACGGGGGAAAAGTTTCCGAAACCAGTTTTTGTTCACGGATTGGAAGCTGGACCTTTCAGCCCCGATAGCAAGCGGCATTTTCCCCGGACGGAGGGTGCGCACTTTCGCACGGCTTGCCCCGACGGACCGCGTTTTGCGGCCGGTCATCCGCCAAACCGCTGGCCCGGCCAGGGAAAGTTTCACCGGACAGAAAACCTCGGGCCTGTTAGCCACTGAAGTGGAGCAGCGGCGTGCACGCCGACTTTGGAGGATGAACCGGAGGCACCGGTCCGGCCGGTGACGGCTGTCGCGCCGGGCGGGTAAGAATCGGATGATCCGCCGGGCATACTTCCCACTTGCGCGGCCCGGGGTGGTTGTTAGCGTCCCGGCTTCCGAGTTCAACCGGGCAACCCTGCCGCCGTTTTCGTGCCGGTCGGGAAGTGCTTTTGTGGCATTTGTGAAAATATTCAGTGGCAATTCCAACCGCCCCCTGGCCGAGGCCATCTGCCGCTCGCTGGGCATCCCGTTGGGCAATTGCACGGTCTCGCAGTTCCCGGACGGGGAGACGTTCGTGAAGATTGACGAGAACGTCCGGGGCGTGGACACGTTTGTGGTCCAGTCCACCAGCCCGCCCACCAACCACAACTTGATGGAGTTGTTCATCATGATGGACGCCCTGCGGCGGGCCAGCGCCTCGCGCATCACGGCCGTCATCCCCTTTTACGGCTACGCCCGTCAGGACCGCAAGGACCAGCCCCGGGTGCCCATCACCGCCAAGTTGGTGGCCAACCTGCTCGTGGCCGCCGGGGCCCACCGCGTGCTCACCATGGACCTCCACGCCCAGCAGATTCAGGGCTTCTTCGACATTCCGGTGGACCACTTGTACGCGGCCCCGGTAATGTTCGATTACCTCCGGTCCAAGAAACTGCCGAACTTGGTGGTGGTCAGCCCGGACGTGGGTGGCCTCAAAATGGCCCACGCCTACTCGCAGGTCCTGGACGCCGGCCTGGCCATCGTGGCCAAGCGTCGCAAGAGCGCCAGCGAGGTCGAGCACGACACCGTCATCGGCGAGGTGCGCGGCAAGAACGTGCTGATGGTGGACGACCTGACCGAAACGGCCGGGACGCTGACCTCGGCGGCCGAGTTGCTCAAGCGACGCGGGGCCCGGCGCATCTTGGCGTGCGTGTCGCACGCGGTGCTCAGTGATCTGGCCATCGAGCGGCTCCGCAAATCCTGTATTGACGAACTGATCACGACTGATACGGTTGCCCGCCCGCCGATTCAGGGCGTGAAGATCACCACGCTTTCGGTGGCGGGGTTGCTGGGCGAAGCGATCCGACGCATTCACACCAATTCGTCGGTAACTTCGCTTTTCCAGTTCAAGGGTGGTCGGACCGCCTAGCCGCGCCCGCCGCCCGCGCCGTGTTTACGCCGACATGAAATCAGTGCCCTTGACCGCCTATCCGCGGACGGCCGTGCGCCGGGCCGCGGTCAAAAAACTCCGGGCCGCCCAGCGCGTGCCTGCCGTCATTTATGGCCGCCAGCGCCAGCCGCAGAACCTCGAGCTGCGGCTCAAGGCCTTGGAGGACCTGATCCACCACGCCGCCTCGGAGACCATTCTGGTGGACCTGAAGATCGAGGGCGACCCTGAACCCGGACGGCTGGCGCTGCTCCAAGAGGTGCAGCACCACCCCCTGACCGGCCGGCCGTTGCACGTGGACTTCCACGAGGTCGGCGCGGACGAGCGGGTGGTCATTCAGGTGCCCGTCCAAACCGTCGGCGAGGCGGTCGGCGTCAAGGCCGGCGGTGTGCTCGAAGTGCTGCTGCACAAGCTCAAGGTCCGCGGCCTGCCCAAGGACCTGCCGGAAGTCATCACCCTGGACGTCTCGGCCCTGGACATCGGCAAAGCCATTCACTTGGGGGACATCCCCGCCCCGGCAGGCTGTGAAGTCCTGGGCGACAAGACCCTTTCCGTCGTGGCCGTGGCCGCCCCGGTGACCGAAGAGGAAGAAAAGGCGGCCGAAGCCGCCGCCGCCGAAACTGCCGCGGCCGAACCCGAGGTCATCCGGGAGAAGAAGGAAGAGGCACCCGCCGAGGGGGCCGAGGCCGTCAAGGGCGAAAAAGGCGAAAAGGCGGCGGCCAAGCCAGAAAAAGCCGAGAAGGCCGAGAAACCCGAGAAGAAAAAGTAGTCTCGGTCGCTGCGGCGGAAAGCCCCGGCCGCGGCTGCCTCCCCGGGAGGCATGGAAACGCTCTTTCTCATCGCGGGGTTGGGCAATCCCGGACCGGAATACGCCCGGTCCCGGCACAACGCCGGTTTTTTGATGGTCGAGCGCCTGGCTGCTCGCTGGCAGGTGGCGTTGCGCCCCGAGCGTCGGTTCAACGCCCGCTTGGGACGCTTCACTTGGGGCGGTCGCTCAGGCTGGCTTTGCCAGCCGTTGACGTACATGAACGCCAGCGGCGAGGCTGTGGCTCCCGTGGCCCGGTTCTACCGCGTGCCGCCCGAAAGGTTGCTGGTGATTGTGGACGACGCCGACCTGCCGCTGGGCGCGGTGCGGCTGCGGCCCGACGGCAGCAGCGGCGGTCACCACGGGCTGGAGTCCGTCGAACGGGAACTGGGCACGCGGGGCTACCCGCGGCTCCGGCTGGGCATCGGCCGCCGCCCGGGCCAGCGGGAAATCACCGGGCATGTCCTGGGCGCCTTTGGGCCCGAGGAATGGCAGCAGTTTGAACCGGTGCTCGACCACGCCGCCGCCGCCGTGGAATGCTGGTTGACGGAAGGCGTCCAAACCGCGATGAATCGTTTTAACCGGGCCGTTACGGGCCCCGAACCAACACAAGCCGAGTGAAACGCTACGAAGGTCTGTTTATCCTGGACACCTCCGGCCGCGAGGAGGGGGTGCGCGAGATCATTGACAAAATCGCTGCCGAGCTCACCGCCGCCGGCTGCCGCCTCGAGACCACGCAGAAGATGGACAAAAAACCCTTCGCGCGCGTGGCCGACCGCCGGCATCCCAGCGGTTACTACGTGAACTTCATCTTCCAGGCCGAGCCGGCGGTGATGGCCCAACTGCGCAACCGGTTTGCCCTCAACCCCGACGTGTTCCGGGTCCTGTTCACCCACGCCCCGGCCGCGCCGGCTCCCGCGGAAAAAACCGCCGCCTGAGCCGCGCTCCCGATCATGGCCAGCTTCAACAAGGTCATCCTGGTGGGCAACCTGACGCGTGACCCCGAGTTGCGCTACTCGGGTAAGGGGACCGCCATTGCCAAGCTGGGAGTGGCGGTCAACCGCACCTGGACCAGCGAAACCGGCGAAAAGAAGGAAGAAACCACCTTCGTGGACGTGGATGTTTTTGGTCGCACCGCCGAAAACGTGGGCCAATACCTCCGCAAGGGCAGTCCGCTGCTGGTCGAAGGGCGCCTGCGACTGGAAACCTGGGAGGACAAACAAACCAACCAGAAACGCAGCAAGCTCTCGGTGGTGGCGGAATACATCCAGTTCCTGGGCTCACCGCGGGGCGCTGCTGAAACGGGTGCTGCTCCCGCCCCCGCCCGGCCGGCGGCCGCCGCGCCGGCCGCCGCGGCCCCGGGGACCGCCGAGCCCGAAATCCCTCCCACCGAAGAAGACGACGTGCCGTTCTAAGCCGCCGTTTTCCCGCTTTCGCAACCTCCGCTCCTATGGCCAAAACCGAAGTCATCCTCCTCAAAAACATCGTCGGGCTGGGCGCCGAATCCGACCAGGTCACCGTCGCCGCCGGCTACGCCCGCAATTACCTCATCCCCCAGGGCTTCGCCATCCCGCTCTCCGCCGCCAACAAGAAACGCCTCGAGGCCCTGCGCAAGCGCCGCGCCGAGCGCGAGGCCCAGGAGCTCAACGCCATGACCGAACTGGCGGCCTCAATCGGCAAGCTGGTCTGCAAAATCACCGTCAAGACCGGCGAGGATGGCAAGATGTTCGGCGCCGTCACCGCCGGCGCCATCGCCGATGAACTCAAAAACCAGTTCGCCATCGCGCTGGACCGAAAGAAAATTCACCTCGAAGCCCCCCTGCGCTCGCTGGGCGAGCACGAGGTCGAGCTGCGCCTCCATCCGGACGTGACCGCCCGCTTGAAGGTGCTCATCGAAAGCAGCACCCCGCTGCCCTCGCCCGAAGAGCTGGCCGCCGCTCAAGCCGCCGAGGGGCGGGGCCGACGCGGCGCGCGCGGCGGCGAGACTGCCAAGGCCGGCAAACCCGCCGCCAAATCCGAAGCCGCCGCCAAGCCCGAAAAACCCGCAGCCCCAGCCAAAGCCGAAGCCGCCAAGGGCAAGCCGGCGCCCGAGAAAAAGGCCAAGTGACGCCCTGCCGGCACAGTGCCGGCCGAATCGCTTTCCCAGCGACCGGGCATCAACCCGGTCGCTTTTTCTGTAGTGACGCTCTGCTCAGGGTCGGTGGCTCTGCGCGTAGCGGGTCAGCGCCTCGACGTTCGCCGCCGGCGTACCCCGCGGGATTTCGCAGCCCGCCCCCACGATGTACCGGCTGCCCGCCTGGCGGTGGCACTCCGCCACGGCGGCCGTGACCGCCTCCGGCGTGCCGTCCCGGAGCACCTGCACCGGGTGCAGGTTGCCCAGCAGCACCTGTTGCGGCCCCATCGCTGCCCGCCCCTCGCTCAATGGCACGGGGTAATCGAGGTCCACGATTTCACAACCCAGCCGCCCCATCCCGCCCAGGATGCGTCGGGTGTTGCCGCAGATGTGCAGGCGGACCCGCGTGCCCAGGGCATGCAGGCCGTCCACCAGCTTTTTCTCGTACGGCCAGACGAATTCCTCGTAGAGGCCGGGCCCCACCAGCGACGCCGCGGCGTCGCCCACGCCCATCAGGTCAATCCCCGCCTCGACCTGTGCGCGCGCAAACCGCAGCTCCATCTCCACCACAAACGCAAACAGGTCGCGCACAAAGGCCGGGTCGTCGTAAAAATCCAGCATCAGTGTGTTGATGCCGCGCAGGTCCGCGGCCTCGGCGCACGGGCCTTCGATCCAGCCCTCGATGAGCTTGTCGCCGCGCACGCGCTCGCGCAGCAGGGCCACGCCCTGCACGCGGTCGGTCATGCGGCCGCCGCCGAGCGGGTCGGGCACGCGCAGCCGCGCCAACTCGGTCTTGTCCGCCAGCCGCGCCTCGGTCTCGACAATGGCCGGCGGCTGGTCGGGGAAAAACTCGACCCGCGCGCCGCAGTCCGCCGCCTCGCGCGCGGGGTCGGAGATCACCGAGACGTAATCCAACTCGAACCGCTGGGCCGTCCGGAGCTGCGCCTCGACCAGCACCCGGTGGTCGCGCGCGTAATCCCCGTACCGGGCGCCGATCTGGTCCGCGGCGAACATCATCGTGATGGGCATCAGCGGGAGCCGGTCCACCGGCCGACCCGCCAGATGGGCGAGCACCCGTTCGCGGCTGTTCATGACCCAACTTTGCGCCCGGCGGCCCGCCCCCGGCAAGCCGCGCCGCGCCAGGCCCGAGCGCCCCGGCCCGGCGCAAACGCGCGTGACAGGCTGCGCCCGCCCGGGATTGACTGCGCCCGTGAAACGCCTCGTGCTGCTCGCTCTCGTCCTCGGCGGTTGCCTGACCCGACCGGCCCTCGCCGGCCCGGCCGAAGATTTGGAAGCCCTGCCGGCCCCGCGCACCACCGGGGGCAAACCGCTGCTCCAGGCCCTGGCCGAGCGCCAGACCCGGCGCGAATTCAAATCCGATCCGCTCACGCCCGGCCAACTCTCCGACCTGCTCTGGGCCGCCTTCGGCGTGAACCGCCCCGCCAGCGGCCGCCGCACCGCGCCCTCGGCCAAAAACGCCCAGGAGATTGACCTGTACGTGGTCCGGGCCGACGGCGCGTTCTTGTTCGAGCCCGGTCCCCATCGCCTCCGCCGGGTCGCCGCCGGTGACCTGCGCCGGCTCACCGGCGACCAGGACTTTGCCGTCGCGGCGCCCGTCACGCTGGTTTTGGTGGCGGACCTTGCGAAGTTCTCAGACACCCCGGACGCCGCCGCCCGGATGTACGCGGCGTTCGACGCCGGGTGCATCAGCCAAAACGTGTACCTCTTCGCCGCCTCGGAAGGCCTGGCCACGGTGGTGCATGACTTGAATCGCGAACCGCTGGCCCGGGCCCTGAATCTGCGCGACGGGCAACACATCATCCTGGCCCAGGCCGTGGGCTGGCCGCGCTGAGCCCGCCGGCCTTGCCCGCGCCCCGCCCGAGCCGCTAGCGTCGCCTCATGGCCGAGCTGCCCGAACGTGTCCTGGCTGCCGTCCGCGAACACGACCTGCTGCGGCCCGGGGAACCGGTGCTGGTGGCGGTGTCGGGCGGGTGTGATTCGATGGTGCTCCTGGACGTGCTCCACCGCCTGGCGGCCACGGAGCGTTGGCGCTTGTGCGTGGCCCATTTCAACCACCGCCTCCGCGGTCGCGCCAGCCGGGCCGACCAGGCCCTGGTCGAGCGCACCGCCCGCCGCCTGGGCCTGGCGTGTCGCGTGGGCGAGGGCGAGGTGCGCGCCCACGCCCGCGCCCGGGGACTCTCCCTCGAGATGGCCGCGCGCGAGTTGCGCCACGCTTTTTTGGCCGCCACCGCCCGCGACCTGGGCGTGGAAAAAATCGCCCTGGCCCACCACGCCGACGACCAGGTGGAAACCCTGCTCCTGCGCCTGGTCCGGGGCAGCGGCAGCGATGGCCTGGCCGGCATGAAGTGGCGGGCGCCCGGCCCGGCCGACCCGACCCGCCGGTTGATCCGCCCCTTGCTGGGCGAGCCGCGCGCCGCGCTCGAGGCCTACGCCGCCGCGGCCGGCGTGGCCTACCGCGAGGACGCCAGCAACCGCCGGCTCGAGGCCGCCCGCAACGTGCTGCGGCGGCGGGTGGTGCCCGTGCTGCGCCGCCTGCAGCCGGCCCTCGCGGTCACTGTGCCGCGCCTGATGGCGGTGCTGGGTGACGAAGCGGACTACTTGCTCGCTGTGGCGCGGCAATGGTTGCGCCGCCGGCGGCCGGCCTTCGCCCGGCTGCACCCGGCGGTGCAGCGGCGGGTGGTGCAATTGCAATTGCGCGAGCGCGGCGTCGAGCCGGGCTGGGAGTTGATCGAGTCCCTGCGCACCACGCCCGGCCGGCCCGTGACGGCTCCGGGCAACGTGCGCGTGCAACGCGAGGCCGACGGCCGCGTGCGCGTGGTGCCGGCCGCGGCGGCCGGCTTTTCGGATGCCGAACGGCGCGTGGTCCTGGCCGCGCCCGCGGGCACGGTGGCATTTGCCGGCGTGCGTTTCGCCTGGCGCCTTCGGGCGCGCCGCCCCGGCCGGGCGGTACGCCTCGAGCCCCGGCCCGGGCGGGAGTGCCTGGACGCGGACCGCGTGGGGGCGGACGTGGTGTTGCGGCATTGGCGGCCCGGGGACCGGTTTCAGCCGCTGGGACTGGCAGGCCCGGCCAAACTCCAGGACCTGTTCACCAACGCCAAGGTGCCGCGGGACGAGCGGCGCCGGCGGGTCGTGGCCGCCGGGGCCGACGGGCGGATTTTCTGGGTGGAGGGCCTGCGGCCCGGCGAGGCGGCGCGGTTGACTTCCGCCACGCGGCGCGTGTTGGAATGGCGCTGGCAGCGCGCGCCGGTCGCAACGGAAGACGGGCGCGGGGCGGCGGTTGCGTCGGCCAGAAGCGCATGGTAGCTTCGCCCCGCATTGGATTTGCATGGCTGAAGAGCGTAACAACGATCCGCGTCGCGGCGACCGCAAGGGGGGCGAGGGCCGGGTCCCGCCGCGCGCCTGGCTGCTATGGCTGGCGATTTTGAGCGTCATCCCGCTGCTGGTCTTCTTCAAGGACCGCGCCGAGCCGCGTTACCGGCAGCTTACGCACACGGAGTTTCTGGAGTTGTTTCGCAACAACCAGATCGCCGAGGGGGTGATCCACTACAACGTCCAATCGCCGCTGCGGGAGATCACCGGCAAGCTGGTGGACCCGGAGACGGGCCGGGTGGGCCCGCCCTTCCGGCTGGAGACGCGGGTGAGCGAGTCGTTGGAGGAGCAGTTACTCAACTCGGGCAAGTTCAAGGTGGCGGAGCCCAACACGCTGTTTTTGAGTTTTCTGTACAGCATGTTGCCCTTCCTGCTCCTGGCGCTGCTGGTGTACTTCTTCATCTTCCGCCAGATCAAAATGGCCGGCAAAGGCGCGCTGAGCTTCGGCAAGAGCCGCGCCCGGATGCTCAGCAAGGAACGCAACCGCACCACCTTCAAGGACGTGGCCGGCGTGGACGAAGCCCGCGAGGAGGTGCAGGAGCTGGTCGAGTTTCTCAAGGACCCCAAGAAGTTCCAGCGCCTGGGCGGGCGCATCCCCAAGGGCATCCTGCTGGTGGGGCCGCCCGGCACGGGCAAGACGCTCCTGGCCAAGGCCATTGCCGGCGAGGCCGACGCCGCTTTTTACAGCATCAGCGGGTCGGACTTCGTCGAGATGTTTGTCGGCGTGGGCGCCAGCCGCGTGCGCGACATGTTCGAGCAGGCGCGCAAGAATACGCCCTGCCTGGTGTTCATTGACGAGATTGACGCGGTGGGCCGCAGTCGCGGGCACGGCCTGGGCGGCGGCAACGACGAGCGCGAGCAGACCCTTAACGCCCTGCTGGTCGAGATGGACGGCTTCGACACCACCGAGGGCATCATCATCATCGCCGCGACCAACCGGCCCGACGTGCTGGACCCCGCGCTGCTGCGGCCGGGGCGCTTCGACCGCCAGATCACCGTCAATCTCCCGGATGTGCGCGGCCGCGAGGCCATCCTCAAGGTGCACGCCAAAAACGTGAAGCTCGCCCCGGAGGTGGACCTGGCGGTGATCGCCCGCGGCACCCCCGGCTTTTCCGGCGCCGAACTCGCCAACCTGCTCAACGAGGCCGCCCTGCTGGCTGCCCGCATGAACAAAAAGGCCATCACCATGGCCGAGCTCGAAGAGGCCCGCGACAAGGTCCGTTGGGGTCGCGAGCGCCGCAGTCTGGCCATGACCGACGAGGAGAAGCGCGCCACCGCCTGGCACGAGGCCGGCCACGCCCTGGTCAACGTGCTGCTGCCCCACGCCCATCCGTTGCACAAGGTGACCATCATCCCGCGCGGCCAGGCCTTGGGCGCCACGATGTGGTTGCCGGAAAAGGACCTCTTGAGCCGCCGCCGCAAGGAGCTCAACGACCTCATCGCCGTCACCATGGCCGGCCGCATCGCCGAAGAAATGATCACCGACGACATTTCCTCCGGGGCCGCCGGGGACATTCAGCAGGCCACGCAGATGGCCAAGGCCATGGTCATGCACTGGGGCATGAGCGACAAGCTGGGCATGGTCCAGTACGGCGACAGCCCCGAGTACGTCTTCTTGGGCCGCGACATGATGCGCGCCAAGGATTACAGCGAGCAAACCGCCGAGGCCATTGACACCGAGGTCAAGCGCATCATCACCGAAAACTACGAACGCGCCCGGCAGTTGATCCTCGAGCACCGCGACAAGCTCGAACTCATCGCCAACGCCCTCCTTGAGTACGAAACGCTCGACGGCAGCCAGGTGCGCGAGATCGTGCAGACCGGCAAGCTCACCCCGCCCACCCCGCCGCCGGCCAGCGGCCCGGCCACCGGCGCGCAGGCCGCCACGCCCCTGCCCGAGGTGCCCAAACCGGTCCCGCCCAAACTCCCGCCCGGCCTGGGCGCGCCCGCGCCGGTCACGCCCTGACCGCCGCTCGCTCCGGGCGGGTTCGGCCCGTGGGCTTCAAGCGCCTTCCAGTCCGCTCAAGTAGGCCAGCACGAGTTCCGGCAGCTTGCTGCTGTACCCGCCCTCGAGCACGCTGAAGACCGGGACTCCCAGTTGCCGGAGCCGTTCACCCAACCAGGCGTAATCCTCGACTTCCAGGGCCGCGTCGCTCAACGGGTCTTCGCGGAAGGCGTCGAAGCCGGCCGAGACCCCCACCAACGCGGGCTGGTAGCGCGCGAGGTCCTCCAACGCCTGTTCCAGCGCGGCGCGATACTCGGCGCGGCTGGCCCCGGGCGGCACGGGATAGTTGTGGGCGTTTTGGTGGGAGCTTTCGCCCGTGCCCGGGTAGGCCGGATATTGATGGACGGAAAAGAAGGCGCAGTCAGGCCGGCCGCGCAGGATGTCCTCGGTGCCGTTGCCGTGGTGGACGTCGAAGTCAAACACCGCCACGCGGCGGTGTCCGCGCGCCAGGGCCTCGAGCGCGGCGATGGCTACCGAGTTCAGGTAGCAGAAACCCATGGCCCGGACGGGTGTGGCGTGGTGTCCCGGCGGACGCAACAGGCTGAAGGCGCGCCGGCCCTCGAGCGCCAGGTCCAGGGCGCGGAGCGCGCCGCCCACGCTGCGTTCGGCATGGGCCCGGATGTCCGGGTAGGCCGGCGTGTCCGCGTCAAAATCCGCCGGCACGCTCAGCCGGGCGAGCAGGTTGGCCGAGTGCGCGCGGCGCAACTGTTCCTCGCGCACCGGCGCGGGTGTGGCCCAGGTGATGGGAAGGCGATTTTGGGCGCGGAGTTTTTCCACGGTGCCCGCCACCCGGGCGGGGCGTTCGGGGTGCCCCGGCAGGTGATACGCGGTGCAGCGTTCATCGGTGATGACGATCATGCCTGACATAGGCACGCGCGTGGTGCCGTTCGGCGCTTGTAACACGGTGCGGCGGTCCGCGCCAAGCGACAAGCGGAACGCCCCGGGCACCGGATTCCCGGCATTGCCTTTTTGCCTGAATACCGGCAGGGTCTTTGAATCTAAACGTTGTGCGTTTTGAAACCATGAACCAGAAAAACCGCTCCGTCTTGACGAAGTCCCTTCCTGCCCTCCTGGCCCTGGGCGTGGCCGGCGCCCTGGCGTTGGCCGCCCGCGCCGCCGAAGCCGAGTTGGCGCCCCTGCCCTTGAAGCTGCCCATCCCGGCCTTCATGGGCACGCCCACGGACATCCCGCTGGGCGACCACATCGAAAAGCCCTCGGACAAACCGCGCCCGCCCTTCCTGGCGCCCAAGGGCGTCCAGAACCTCGCCCTGGGCAAAAAGGTGACCAGCAGCGACAAGGCCCCCATCACCGGCTCGCTGGACCTGGTGACCGACGGCGACAAGGAATCCAACGACAACAGCTTCGTGGAGCTGCACCGGCGCACGCAGTGGGTGCAGATTGACCTCGAGAAGCGGGCCAAGATTTACGCCATCCTGATCTGGCACGCCCACAATACCTACCAAGTGTACCATGACGTGATCGTGCAGGTCTCCGACGACCCCGACTTCACCCAGGGCGTGAAGACGCTTTACAACAACGACTACGACAACAGCTCCGGTCTGGGCGTGGGCACCGACAAGGAATACTTCGAGACCTACGAGGGCCGGTTGATTGATGCCAAGGGCGCCGAGGGCCGCTACGTCCGCTGCTACAGCCGTGGCAGCACTTACAGCGCCCTCAACCGGTACACCGAGATCGAGGTCTGGGGCATCCCGATCGAGTGAGCCGGTTTGCCGATCGCTTCCACCGGCGCGTTGGGCGGGAACCGACGCGCCGTTTTTTTCTGCCCACGCCGGTAGGCCGCGGATACGCTAGCCGGGTGGTTGTCCTCGTCGTCGCGGGCGTCGGGAGGCGGACATCATGAATCGCTGGCTCATCCTCGGTCTGCTGGTCGCGCTGGGCCTCGGCGCCGCGCTGCGTCTGCCCCGCCTGGCCGAGCGCCCGCTGCATACGGATGAGGCGGTGCACGCCTACAAGTTCGCCGGGCTCTGGGACCGCGGCGAGTACCGCTACGACCCGCACGAGTATCACGGGCCCGCGCTGTATTACGCCACGCTGCCCCTGGCATGGTGGAGCGGCGCGGCCAACGCGGATCAACTGCGCGAAACCACGTTGCGCGTGGTGCCGTTGGTCTTCGGGCTGGGACTGATTTTACTCACCGCTTTGTTCGCGGACGGCTTGGGTCGGGTGGGCACGCTGGCCGCCGGGCTGTTGACCGCGGTCTCGACCGCCCTGGTGTTTTTCAGCCGGTACTACATCCACGAGATGTTGCTGGTGTTCTTCACCGCCCTGCTGGGTGCCGCGCTGTGGCGGTACAGCCGCCGTCCCGGGTGGGGTTGGGCGGGGCTGGCCGGCCTGGCGCTGGGGTTGATGCACGCCACCAAGGAAACCTTTGTCCTCAACCTCGCCGCCCTGGCCGTGGCCGCCGGCGCGACTTGGGCGCTGGACGCCGACCGGCGTGAGTTTTGGGCGGCCGCGCGGCGCTCCTGGCGGGTGAGCCACTTGGTGCTCGCGGCCGGCGCGGCCCTGGCCGTCTCGGTGACGTTGTTCACCTCGTTCTTCCAGCACCCCGGCGGGATTGTGGACTCGGTGCGCACCTATTCGCCCTGGCTGCACCGGGCGGGCGGCGCCTCGCCACACATTCATCCGTGGACGTTCTACTTCGAGCGCCTGTTTTGGTTTCGCCCCGCGGCGGGGTCGGTCTTCAGCGAGCTGTGGATCGGTCTCCTGGCGCTGGCGGGCATGGTGGCGGCGTTTTTGCCCGACCCGTTCCCGCCGTTTCACCGCGGGCTGGCGCGGTTGCTCGCGGTTTACACCCTCGTGCTGACCGGGCTTTACTCGAGCATCGGCTACAAAACGCCCTGGTGTGTCTTGGGGTTTCTCCACGGCTTGATTTTGCTGGCAGGCGTGGGCGCGGCCGCCCTGTATCGCTGGGCGCGCTTTCCCGGACTGCGGGCGGCGGTGGTGGGGCTGCTGGCGGCCGGCGCGGTGCACCTGGCGGTCCAGGCCCGGCGCGCGGCCGGGCCGTACAGTACAGACCAACGCAATCCCTGGGTGTACGCGCACACCTCGAAAGACCTGCTCCGGCTGGTGGACCGCGTCTTGGGGATTGCGCAGGCGCACGGCGATCCCGCCCGGATGCCGGTCAACGTGCTGGCCCTCGGCGGTGATTACTGGCCCCTGCCGTGGTATCTGCGGACGCTCAAAGAGACCCACTGGGCCGACGGCATTCCCGCGGACCCGTTTGCGCCGGTGGTCATCGCCAGCGCCCGGTTGCACGCGGCGCTGGACGAGAAGTCCGACAAACGCTGGATCAGCGCCGGGTACTACGAGCACCGGCCCCGGGTGTTTTTCGAGTTGTTCGTGGAGCTGGAGCTGTGGAAGCGTTACCTGGCCACGCGGCCGCCGCCGCCCGACGAGGATTAGGACAACGGGCCGCGCCGCGCGACGGCGCGGAAAAACTTCCGGGGAAACCTGCCTTCGCCCTTCCGGCGCTCAGGCCTTGACCAGCTTGATCACGCGCTGGCGCTCGGCGCGCTTGCGCTGGTTCTCGTCCAGGATGCGCTTGCGCAGGCGCAGGTGGTGCGGGGAGGCCTCGACGTACTCGTCCGGCCCGATGTATTCGAGGGCGCGCTCCAAACTGAGCTTGAGGGGCGGGTTGAGCTGGATGCCCTTGCCCTCGCCCTGGGAGCGCATGTTGGTGAGGTGTTTCGCCTTGCAGGGGTTCACCGGGATGTCGTTGTCGCGGGCGTTCTCGCCCACGATCATGCCGCGATAGACCTTCTCGCCCGGCTCGACGAACAGGCGGCCGCGCTCCTGGTTCATGTTCAGCGCGTAGGCGGTGGCCACGCCGTCCTCGATGCTGACCAGCGAGCCATTCTTGCGCGCGGGAATCTCGCCGCGGTCCGGCCCGTACTCGTGGAAGAGGTGGCTCATCACGCCCAGGCCGCGGGTGGTATTCACCAAGTCGGTCTCGAAGCCGATGAGTCCGCGCATCGGGATCAACGCCTCGATGGTGACCTGGTCGCCGTGGTGGTGCATGTGTGTGATCTCGGCCTTGCGGAAGGCCAGGTTCTCCAGGATCGCGCCCATGAACTCCTGCGGGATTTCCAAGAAGAGCCGCTCGATGGGCTCGAGCAGGTTGCCGGCGGCATCCAGCTTGTAGAGCACCTCGGGCCGGCTGACCAACACCTCGTAACCCTCGCGCCGCATCTGCTCGACGAGGATGGCGATCTGCATCTCGCCGCGGCCAGACACCTCGAAAACCTTCGGGTCGGCGGTTTGCGCGATCCGCAAGGCGACGTTGGTGCGGACTTCCTTCTGGAGGCGTTCCCAGATGTGCCGCGCGGTGACCAGTTTGCCGTCCTGGCCGGCCAGCGGGCCGTCGTTCACCGCGAACTCCATCTGGATCGTGGGAGGGTCAATGGGGATGTACGGCAGCGCACCGCGCTCGGGCTTGTCGGCGATGGTTTCGCCGATGAAGACATCCTCGAAGCCGGTGATGCCGATGATGTCGCCGGCGTGGGCCTCCTCGATCTCGATGCGCTTCAGGCCCTCGAAATGGTAGATCATGGTGATCTTGCCCGGGGTGACGCGGCCGTCGCCATGCAGGCAGCAGGCGGCGTCGCCCAGCTTGACCTTGCCCGAGACGATTTTGCCGAAGGCAATCCGGCCGAGGTAATCGGAATAATCGAGATTGGCCACCAGCACCTGGAAGCCCTCGCTCGCCCGGGCCCGCGGCGGCGGGATGTGCCGGATGATGGCCTCGAAGAGCGGCTCCATAGAGCGGGCGGGCTGGTCGAGGTCCGTCTTGGCGTACCCGGCCTTGGCGCTGCAATAGACGAAGGGGAAATCGAGTTGCTCGTCCGTCGCGTTGAGCGAGACGAACAGGTCGAACACCTGGTCCAGCACCCGCTTGGGATTCGCGTTCTCGCGGTCAATCTTGTTGATCACCACGATGGGCTGGGCGCCGGCCTCGAGGGCCTTGCGCAGCACAAAGCGCGTCTGGGCCTGCGGGCCCTCGGCGGCGTCCACCACCAGCAACACGCCGTCAATCATGTTCATGATCCGCTCGACCTCGCCGCCGAAGTCCGCGTGGCCGGGCGTGTCCACGATGTTCACATGGTAGTTCTTGTATTTGAAGGCGGCGTTCTTGGCGCGGATGGTGATGCCCTTTTCGCGCTCCAGGTCCATCGAATCCATGATCCGCTCCTCGCTGGCCTTGGCCTCGTTGGCGCGAAAGGTGCCCGACTGCTTGAGCAGGCAATCCACCAGCGTGGTCTTGCCGTGGTCCACGTGGGCGATGATCGCGATGTTTCGGATGTGTTGCATGATGTCTGGCTCAATGGGGGAGAATGCGGGTCTCGTCCGGATTCCTCCCCGTCACAAGCAGTGCATCATGCCATGCCCGGCCGCCCGGGCAAGCGCGCTTTGGGAAGTCTGCCGGGACGGAAGCCGGTTCGCCGGCCGCACCCCGCCCCGCCGCCGACCGGACGTAAAGCAGCGCCGGCGCTCTCGGAGGCTGCGGCAACCCGGCTTCCTGACGCTGGGTAACCACAAAGACACGAAGACACAAAGCCTTCTTTTTCTCTTGGTGCCTTTGTGCCTTGGTGGTTGCCCGCCGTCCCGAGTCGCGGCCGACAGGCTGCGAGCAAACTGGGCAAAGGTTTCAATTATCCTGCCCGGACCAGCGCTACCGCGGATCGGGCGCGACACGGCAACCACGCGGTTGCAGGCTGCGGCAACCCGGCTTCCTGACGCTGGGTAACCACAAAGACACGAAGACACAAAGCCTTCTTTTTCTCTTGGTGCCTTTGTGCCTTGGTGGTTGCACGCCGCCCCGAGCCACAACCGACAGTCTGCGAGCGAACTGGGCAGACGTTTTCAATCACGCTGACGCTGCGGTTTCCGGCCTTCGTCCCGGCATTCCGGGGCGCTTCGAGTGAAAGTAGTCGGCAATACGGGCCGGCCGGGCCTGCGCTGCGCGGGCCGGGCGTGACGTGGCGCGGGCGGCGGCGTAAGTTGCGGCAAACCGGTCCTCCGACGCCGGAGTTGCGGGCTAGCCATGAACACGATCTTCTTCGAGCTGGGCGTCATTGTGGCGCTGTTGCTGGTCAACGGGCTGTTGGCCATGACCGAGATCGCCGTCGTCACGGCGCGCAAGACGCGGCTGCGCGAGCGCGCCGAGGCGGGTGATGCGCGGGCGCGGGCGGCGTTGGAACTGGCGGAGAATCCCACCCGGTTTCTGGCCACGATCCAGGTGGGCATCACGTTGGTGGGCGTGCTGGCCGCGGCCTTTGGCGGCGCCACGTTGGCCGAGCGCCTGGCCGCGGTCCTGGGTGAGGTGCCGGGGCTCCAAGCCGCGGCCAGCCCGCTGAGCCTGGGGCTGGTGGTGGTGGGCATCACCGGCTTGAGCCTGGTGGTGGGCGAACTGGTGCCCAAGCGCCTGGGCCTGGCCCACCCCGAAGGCATCGCCGCCGCGCTGGCCGGGCCGATGCAGGCCCTCGCGCGCCTGGCCCGCCCGTTGGTGGCCGTGTTGAGCGCCTGCACCGAGGCGGTCTTGCGGCTGTTGCCGGTCAAGCCCGCCCCCGCCGTGGCCATCAGCGACGAGGAGGTCCGGCTCCTGGTGCGCGAGGGCACGCGCGCCGGGGTCTTTCATCCGAACGAGCCGGCGATGGTCGAGGGGGTCCTGGCGTTGGACCGCTTGCCGGTGCGCCAGTTGATGACGCCGCGCGCCAAGATCATCTGGGTGAACGTGGACGACCCCCACGAGGCCATCTGGCACAAGATCGTGGTCAGCGGCCACACCACCTTTCCGGTCTATGAGGGCAACCGCGACCGCGTGGTGGGCGTGGTCACGGTGAAGGCCATTTACGCCAACCTCGCCGCCGGCATCCCGCCCCGGGTGCGGGACCTCATGACCCCGGCCCTGATCGTGCCGGCCACGCTCTCGGCCGCGGCCCTGCTGGACACTTTCAAGCGTTCCGGCAAACACCTGGCCCTGGTGGCCGACGAGTTCGGCGGCATCGTGGGCCTGATCTCGCTGCACGACATCCTCGAGGCCATCATTGGCGAACTGCCCTCGCCGGACGAGCGCCTCAAACCCACCGCCCAGCGCCGCGAGGACGGTTCATGGCTGGTGGACGCGGCCATCGAGCTGGACGACTTCGCCCGCTTGGTGCCGGACTTCGAGTTGCCGCCGCCCGCCGAACGCGATTACCGCACCTTCGCCGGCTTTGTGTTCCAACAACTCGGCCGGGTGCCCGCCGAGGGCGAGTCCTTCCCCTGGCGCGGGTACGTGGTCGAGGTGATTGATATGGACGGGCACCGCGTGGACAAGGTGCTGCTGCTGCGGCCGCCCGCGAATCCGCCGCCCCGGCCGCCTGCCGCCGAACCGCCGGCCTGACCGGCGCGCGAGTGGCGGATTCCGAGGAGAGCCAATCTCTCCCAACGCGGCGCCGGCGCAGCGGTGCCCTACCAAATTGCCCGTTGTCTTCGCTCGGTCGGGCCGCGCTGTGGCGCGGCCGTCTTGGGCACCAGTGCAGGGTGCCCAACTGGAGCCTGTGTCCGTTGGGAACCAATAAGTGCCGAGGGGGGTGGCGCGCAGGGCGCGGGCGCGCCCCTGCCAACTCGCGCATTCGGGCTCACTCCGCCAGCCGCGGGTCCAGGGCGTCGCGCAGGCCGTCGCCCACCAGGTTCAGCGCCAGCAACGCCGCCGCCAGCGTGCCGGCCGGGAAGACCACCAGCCACCAGTAGATGCGCAGCGGGTTGATCTGGGCCGCCCCCTCGGCAATGAGCGTGCCCAGGCTGGCCGCGGGCGGTTGAATGCCCAGCCCCAGAAAGCTCAAAAACGACTCGTACAGCACGACCGCGGGCACGGTCAGCGCCAGGTACGCGATCACCACGCCCGCCAGGTTCGGCAACAGGTGTCGCCGCAGAATCCGCCCCGGTCCGGCGCCCAACACCCGCGCCGCCTCGACAAACGGCCGGGTGCGCAGCGAGAGCACCTCGCCCCGCACGATGCGGGCCATCGTCAGCCACGAGACCGACCCGATGCCCAGCAGCAGGCCCGCCAGCCGCGCCCGCCCCGGGTCCACCGGCACCCCGGCGGCCTCCCATTTGGCCAGGAGCCCGTTGAGCGCCGTGACGATCACGATGACAAACACCAGCGTGGGCATCGCGTACAACACGTCCACCGTGCGCATCATCAACCCGTCCAACCGCCCGCCGGCGTAGCCCGCGACCGCGCCCCACAGCACGCCGATGACCAGGCTCAGGATCGCGCCCACCAGCCCGACCCCCAGCGAGAGCCGCGCGCCGACCAGCACCCGGGCGAGCAAGTCCCGGCCGTGGACGTCCGTGCCCAGCCAATGTGGCCAGGAGGGCGGCTCGAACTGCCCGGCCACAAACGCGTCGGGGGCGTACGGGCAGAGCCACGGACCGAGCAGTGCGGCCAGAATCATGGCCCCCAGCCCCCGGGCCGCCCACACCGCCGCGCGGCGGCGGCGAAACCGCTGCCAGGCGCGCGCGGTTGGGGATTGGGAACGGGCGGAGTTCATGGCGAACCGAGAGCGTTGAGCGGTGCGTCAGGGGGATTTTTAAGTCCGAAGTCTAAAGTCCGAAGTCCGAAGTCCGAAGTCCGAAGTGCGAAGTGGAGACCCCGCGGGGCGAATTTGGTCCCTGAGCGCAGAATCCCGGGCAGAGACGTCGTGCGGCGCTGCATGGCAAATGCCCCGGGTGTGCGTGCGCGCCTTCGGCCACGCCGCGAGCTTTTCGAGCCTCGGGCTTTTCCCAGCGTCCACCCGCCTACAAACTCGGTGTTTCTCCAGCCGTTCGGCCCCCGAGGCCAACGCGCCGGAGTCCCTTTCGACCGGCGGCACAAAGCCCCAGGTCCCCTGAAGCAGCATGTCCGGACACTGGACTTCGGACTTCGGACTTCGGACTTCGGACTTGGGCCTTCATCGTTCATACCTCACCCGGGGATCGAGCACGGCGTAGAGCAGGTCCACGATCAGGTTCAGCACCAGCAACAGGCCGGCGTACAGCAGCACCAACCCCACCACCATCGTGTAATCGCGGTTGAGCGAGCTGTTGACCATGAAGACGCCCAGGCCGGGGATTTGAAACAGGTTCTCCACCACAAACGAGCCGGTGAGCAGGTCCGCCAGCAACGGCCCGGAGTAACTCACCACCGGCAACACCGCCGGGCGGAAGGCGTGCCGCCAAAACACCGCGGCCTCCGAAAGCCCCCGCGCCCGGGCGGCGACCAGGTACGGCGCGGGCAGCGTGTTGAGCATCCCTTCGCGCATGAGCCGGGACACGCGCCCGGCGAAGTACAGTCCCAGCGTGAGCACCGGGAGCACGGCGTGCGCGGGCGAGTCCCACAACGCCACCGGGAACCAGCGCAGCTTGACCCCGAACACCATCACCAGCAGCGGCCCGGCCACGAACGTGGGCACGCACAGCGCCGCCAGTGCCAGCAGGTTGCCCGCCTGCCCCGTCCAGCGCCGCCGGCGGATGGCCGCGTAAACCCCCAGCGGAATGCCCGCGCCCAGCGCGAAACAAAACGCCAGCCCGCCGATGGTCAGCGACACGGGCAGGCCCGCGGCAATGAGGTCGGCGACGGTGTGGTTGCGGTAGCGCATCGAAGGGCCGAGGTCGCCGCGCACCAGCCCGCCCAGGTAGCGCAGGTACTGCCGCCCGAGCGGCTCGTCGAGGTGGTAGCGCGCGTTGAGCTGGCGCTCGACCTCGGGCGGCACCTGCCGTTCCCGGTCAAACGGCCCGCCCGGCGCCAGGCGAATGAGGGCGAAGGCCGCGAAGCTGATGACCACCAGCAACGGCCCCAGAAAGGCGACGCGACGCCACACCCAGTTCATGGATTCGGGGAAACTTTGCGGACGGCGTTGAGCGGGTGCACGTCCAGCAGGTTCGGATAGATGCCACTCACGCGGTCCGGCCGGAAGAAGTGGAAGCCGCTCGAGAAATACACCGGCGCCACGACCGCCGCCTCGCCCACCAGTCGTTGCTCCGCCTCGGCCAGGAGCGCCGCCCGCCGGCGCGGGTCCGGTTCGGCGTTGGCCCGCGCCAGCAACGCATCGTAGGCCGGGTCCGCCCAGCCGGTGCGGTTGTTGCCGTTGCCGCTCAGGAACAGGTCCAGAAACGTGTTCGGGTCGTTGTAGTCGCCCACCCAACTGCTCTGGCTCAGGTCGTAGTCCAACCCGCGCTGCGCGGCGATGAAGACGCGCTTTTCGCGGTTGTCCAGGTCCACGCGCACCCCGAGCACCTGCGCCCAGAGGGCGCGCAGTTCGACGGCGATCTTGGCGTGCTCCTGGCCCGTGCCCGCGCCAGCGGTCCAGTACAGGTAACGCAGCGGCCGCAGGCCCGCCCCGCCCGGATACCCGGCCTCGGCCAGCAGGCGACGGGCGGCCTCGGGATCGAAGCGCACCGCCTCCACCGGTTGGTGGTGTGCCGTGCCCGGCGGCACCAGGCCGGCGGCGGGTTGCTCGCCCCCGCGGGTGATGCGCTCGACGATGCGGCGCCGGTCAATGGCCAGCGACAGCGCCCGGCGCACGCGCGGGTCGTCCAGCGGCGGGCGGGTGGTGTTGCAGCGCACGAAGTACACGGCCAGGAAATCGAAGCGGTGGCAATCCGGACGGGCGCGCAACAGGTCGAGCAGTTCGGCGGGCACCAGGTTGCGGTCCCAGATCACGTCCGCGCGGCCGGTTTCGTACAGGTTGAAGGCCGTGGTGGGGTTGGCGATGGTCAGCAGGTCCACCACCTCGAGCGCGGTGTGGGGCGCGTCCCAGTAGCGCGGATTTTTCCGCAAGCGCACGCGGTCGTTGAGCCGCCAGAATTCGAGCTGGTAGGCCCCGCTGGCGGGCAGCGGCCGGGCGCGAATCCACTGCTCGCCCAGGCGTTCGATCACCGCGCGCGGCACCACGGCCAGCGTCGGGAAGGCGCACAGGTCCAGGAAAAACGGCGTGGGTTGGCGCAGCCGCACCTCGAAACGATGCGCGTCCAGCGCGCGAAAGCCCAGTTGCTCCGGGTCGCGCAGCCGGCCGGTGTGCCAGGCCTCGGCGTTTTCGATGAAGAAAAGCTGGCTGGCGTAGCCGGCGCCGGTGCGTGGGTCCAGCACCCGTTGCCAAGACCAGGCCACGTCCGCGGCGGTGATGGGTTCGCCGGTGGACCAGACGGCGTTGGTGCGCAGGTAAAACCGGTAGGTCCGGCCGTCGGCCGAAAGTTCCCAACGCTCGGCCAGGCCGGGCACGGGCGCGGCGGTGACGGGGTCGTTGCGGGTGAGGCCCTCGAACAGCGGCTGGGTCACGCGCAGGTCCTCGATGCTCAGGGCCAGCGCGGGGTCGAGCGATTCGGGCTCGGCGCCGTTGATGACGGTGAGGTCGGCCGGCGGCAGGCGGGGCGCGCAGGCGGTCCCGCCCACTAGGGCCAGCCCGGCAAGGAGGGTGACTCCGGCCCGCGCGGGCGGCGAAGAACAAAACGCCCTCGGTGAAGGACCGAGGGCGGGGCGGGCAACGGGCATGAAGCTTACTGCGCCGGCGCGGGTGCCGGCGTCGGGGCCGGGGCGGACGTCGCCGCGCCGGTGCCCGGGGCGTTGGTGCCGGGCAGGGCGGGCAGCGCGGGGGTGGCGGCCGGGTTGGTGAGCGTGAGCGGCGCGGCCGGGGCGGTGGCCGCCGGGCGGGCCTGGCGTTCCAGTTCGCTGGCGATGTTGCGGCCCACGGCGCGGGCCTGGTGATTGCGCATGACCGAGAGCACCAGCGAGAGGATCAGGAACGCGGTGGTGCCGTATTTGGTCCAGCGGCTGATCACGGTGCCGGAGCCGGCGCCAAACAGGGCATCGGCGGCGGACCCGCCAAAGGCCATGCCCAGGCCGGCCTCTTTTTTGGGCAGTTGGATCAGGACCAGCAGGATCAGGAGCAGGCAGTTAAGGACCAGCGCGATGGTCAGCAGACCGATGATGAGCGAGGCAACGTTCATGACGGCGAAGGCAGGGGCTAGATCGAGTTCTTGATGATTTCGGAAAAGCTGCGGACCTCGAGGGAGGCGCCGCCCACCAGCGCGCCGTCCACGTCCGGCTGTTCCATGAGCTCGCGGGCGTTGCCGGGCTTGACGCTGCCGCCGTACTGGATGCGGACCTGGCGGGCGGTGGCGGCGTCAAACATCCGGGCCAGCAGACCGCGGATGAAGGCGTGGGCGGCCTGGGCCTGCTCGGCGGTGGCGTTGCGGCCGGTGCCGATGGCCCAGACCGGTTCGTAGGCGATGATGGTTTCCTCCATCTGCTGGCGGGTCAGCCCGGCGAGGCTGCCGCGGACCTGGGTCTCGAGGACCCGCTCGGTGAGGTTGGCCTCGCGCTCGGCGAGGGTTTCGCCCACGCAGACGATGGGCTTGAGGGCCGCCGCGTGCGCCGCCGCGGCTTTTTTGGCGATCAACTCGTCGGTCTCCTTCTGGTACTGCCGGCGCTCGGAGTGGCCCAGGATGACGTACCGGACGGAGAACTCCTTGAGCATGACGGCGGCAATTTCGCCCGTGTATGCCCCGACGTTGTGCTCATTCATGTTCTGGGCGCCGAGCCGGAGGTTCGAGTCCAGGATGGCCCGGGAGACCGACTCGAGGGCGGTGAAGGGCGGGCAGACCACGATGTCCACCTCCTTCACGCTGGCCAGCTCGCGCTTGAGGCCGTTGACCAGGTCCAGCGCCTCGGCCACGGTTTTGTTCATCTTCCAGTTGCCGGCGATGATGAGCTTGCGGTCCTTGTTCATGGGGCGGCGGGTCCGTGCGGGGGTGCGCTCGGGGGGTATGAGGCAAAGGGTCAGGGCTTGTCGGTCAGGGCGGCCACGCCGGGCAGGATTTTGCCCTCGAGGTATTCGAGGGAGGCGCCGCCGCCGGTGGAAATGTGGTAAACCCGGCCTTCGGCGCCGAATTTTTCCGCGGCGGTCGCGGTGTCGCCGCCGCCCACGATCGTCATCGCGCCGGCCTCCGTGGCCCGGATGAGGGCGTCCACCATGGCCCGGGTGGCGCCGGCGAAGGCGGGGAACTCGAAGACTCCTGGCGGGCCGTTCCAGACGATGGTGCGGGCGCGGGCGATGGCCTCATTGAACAGGGCCACCGACCGGGGCCCCACGTCCATGCCGATCCAGCCGTCGGGGATGCCGGTGGTGTCGTCGGCGGGGCGGACCGCGGCGTCGGCGGCGAACTTGTCGCCGCAGACGTAGTCCACCGGGAGGAGGATTTGTTTGCCGAGCTGGCGGGCCTTTTCGAGCAGCTTGGGCACTTCCCGGGCGCCCTCTTCGTCGAAGAGCGAGTTCCCGATGGCCAGGCCGTGGGCGACCTTTTTGAAGGTGAAGGCCATGCCGCCGCCGATGATGATTTGGTCGGCCTTGTCGAGGAGGTTTTCGATGAGCTTGATTTTGTCGTTGACCTTGGCGCCGCCCAGGATGGCCAGCAACGGGCGGCGGGGGTTCTTGAGCACGGTTTCGAAGGTATCCAGCTCCTTTTTCATCAGGTAGCCGGCGGCGCGCAGCGGCAGCGCCACGCCGGTCATCGAGGAATGGTCGCGGTGCGCGGTACCGAAGGCGTCGTTCACGTACACGTCTCCCAGGCGGGTGAGGCTGGCGCGAAAGGCCTTCACCTGCTCGGGGTCGGCCTTGAGCTTGGTCTCGGTGCCGTCGGGGTTCTTGATCTTGGCCTTGCCCTCTTCCTCGAGGTGGAAGCGGAGGTTTTCGAGCAGGATCACGTCACCGGGGCGGGCCTGCGCGCAGGCGGCCTCGACCTCCGGGCCCACGCAGTCGTCAAGGAACTTTACCGGCCGATTCAGGAACTTCTCCAGCAGGGCCGCGACCGGCCGCAGGGAATACTTCTGCACACGGCGGCCGTTGGGCCGGCCCAGGTGAGACATGAGGATGACGGCCGCGCCCTGTTCAAGGGCGTAGCGGATGGTGGGCAGGGCGGCCTCGATGCGCTTGGTGTTGGTGATGGCGCCGGTGGCCTTGTCCTGGGGGACGTTGAAATCCACCCGGATGAGCACCCGCTTGCCCTTGAGGTCGAGGTCTTCGATGAACAACTTGGCCATACTCGAGAACGAAACCGGACCGGCAGCTTAGCGGGCGACGTCCCCGAGTCAAAACCCATTTGGACCGTCACGCGTTCGTCGCCCGGGGCAACAAAAAATCGGCGGCCTCCGGGCCGCCGATGGGGTCCAAGCTTGCCGCTGCTCTTCCGTGGAGTCTGCCGGCCGCTGTCCGCCGGCCGGGCCGGTCAGGCGGCGGCGTAGAGCCGGGCCACTTCGGCCCAGTTGACCACGTTCCACCACGCCTTGAGGTAGTCGGCGCGGCGGTTTTGGTACTTGAGGTAGTAGGCGTGTTCCCACACGTCCACGCCCAGGATGGGCCGGCCTTCGCAGCCGGCAATGGCCTTGCCCATGAGCGGATTGTCCTGGTTGGGGGTGGAGGCGATTTCGAGTTTGCCCTGATGGACCAGGAGCCAGGCCCAGCCGCTGCCAAAGCGGCCCAGCCCGGCGGCCTCGAATTTGGCCTTGAACTCGTCGAAGCTGCCGAAGGCGGCCTTAATGGCGTCGGCCAGGGCGCCGGTGGGCGCGCCGCCGGCGTTGGGGGCCATGATTTTCCAGAAGAAGGTGTGGTTCCAATGGCCGCCGCCGTTGTTGCGCACCGCGCCGCGGATGTTTTCCGGGACGCTGCCCAGGTCCGCGAGGAGGGCTTCGAGGGATTTCGCCTCGAGAGCGGTGTGGCCGGCGAGGGCCTTGTTGAGGTTGTCCACGTAGGCCTTGTGGTGGCGGCCGTGGTGGATTTCCATCGTCAGCGCGTCAATGTGCGGCTCCAAGGCGTCCTTGGGGTACGGAAGGGGGGGGAGTTCGTGTGCCATGGTCGGTTGCTCGTGTTTGCAGGTTCGTTGTGCTCTCGTTCGCTTAGTGTGCGGCCTCAAAATAGCATCCGGGCGTGCGCGCACAAGTCCCCCGCCGCGGCCCGGCACGCCCGATTTCGCGCTTGCCGGGCGCCAAGGGCGGCGGGGATAAACGCCAGCCGTGGACGGGTTGGTACAGGCGGACGCCGCGCTGTTTCGCGTGGTCAACCACGCGCTGAGTCATCCCTGGCTGGACGCGGTGATGCCCTGGTTCAGCGGGAACCCGCTGTTCTTCCCCGCGCTGGTGCTCACGCTGGGGCTCCTGCTCTGGCGTGGTGGCGTCCGGGGCCGGGTGTGCGTAGTGATGTTGCTCCTGGCCCTGGCCGCGGGCAACGCGGCCGTGGACCAGCTCAAGGAGCTCTTTGCCCGCCCGCGCCCGTTTGTGGACCTGCCGGACGCGCGGCTGCTCCTGGGTCGGGGCGGCAGTTTCAGCCTGCCCTCGGGGCACGCGATGAACTGGTTTCTCGCCCTGGCCGTGGTGGGGCGGTACTACCCGCGGGCCCGGTGGGTGCTGCTGGGGCTGGCGCTGGCGGTGAGTTTCTCACGGGTTTATTGCGGCGTGCATTACCCGGGCGACGTGCTTGCCGGCGCGTTGCTGGGCTGGGGCATCGGCCGCGTCGGGGTGCCGCTGGCGGACCGGGTTTGGCGCGGGCTGGGCGGGCGCTGGTTTCCGTTGTGGTGGCGGCAACTGCCCTCGCTGCGCCAGCCCGTCTTTCGCCCGGACCCGCTGCTGGCCCGGCCGGACGCCCCGGCGGTCCGTCAGCCGGAAGTCGCGGCCGAGCGACAATGGCTGCATCTGGGCTACCTGCTCGTGGCGGTGCTGCTGGTGTTGCGGCTGGGCTACATCGCCTCCGGCACCATCGAGCTGAGCGAAGACGAGGCCTACCAGTGGCTCTGGTCGAAGCACCTGGCGCTTTCGTACTACAGCAAGCCGCCGTTGATCGCCTACCTGCAGTGGCTGGGCACGCACCTGTGGGGCGACACCGAACTGGGCGTGCGCTTCATGTCGCCGGTGATCGCGGCGGTCACCGCGCTGGTGCTGCTGCGGTTTTTTGCCGCGCACGTCAACGCCCGCGCCGGGTTCTGGCTGGTGGTGCTGCTGACCGTGACCCCATTGACGGCCGTCGGCGCGGTGTTGCTTACGATTGACCCGCCGCTGGTCTTGTGCTGGACCGCCGCCATGCTCGCCGGCTGGCGCGCCCTGCAACCGCAGGGGCGCACGCGCGACTGGGCCTGGACCGGGTTGTGGGTGGGGCTGGGATTTCTGAGCAAGTACACGGCGCTGCTGCAATGGGTGTGTTTCGCGCTGGTCTTTGCGCTGTGGCCGCCGGCGCGGCGGCACCTGCGCCGGCCGGGTCCCTGGCTGGCGTTGGGCATTACGCTGGTCGGCACGTTGCCGGTGGTGATTTGGAACGCCCGGCACGGCTGGATCACCGTGACGCATCTGGGCGAGCGTGCCGGACTCGACACGGCCTGGCGGTTTACGCCGAAGTACTTCTTCGAGTTCGCCGGGGCGGCGCTGGGACTGCTGAACCCGGTGTTCTTCATCGCCGTGCTCTGGGCCGCGGCGGGCATCTGGCGGCGGCGGCAGGCGCATCCGCTGTGGTTTTACCTGTTGCTGATGGGCGCGCCGGTGCTGCTGGGGCACTGGCTGTACACGCTGCGGGCGCGGGTGCTGCCCAACTGGATTGCCACGGCCGTGGTGCCGCTCTTCGCCGCCACGGTGGCGTACGCCGACGCCCGCGGGCGCGGCGGGCTGCGGGGCGTGCGCCGCGCGCTGCAGGCCGGCGTGGCCCTGGGACTGTTGCTGGTGGTGCCGCTGCACGAAACCCGCTGGATCGCCCGGCTCATCGGGCAACCGCTGCCCGCGCGCCTGGACCCGTTGCGCCGCGTGCGCGGCTGGAGCGAGACCGCGCGGGTGGTCGAGGCCGAGCGCCAGAAGTTGCTGGCCGAGGGCCGGTCGGTGTTTCTCATCGGCAACCACTACGGCATCACGGGCCAGTTGTCGTTTTATCTGCCGGAGGCGAAGGCGGCGGTCCGCGCCGGGCGACCCTGGGTGTTTTTTCGCTCGAGCGAGGTGCCGCTGAACCAGTTCTTTTTCTGGCCGGGCTACCAGGATCGCAAGGGCCAAAACGCACTGTTCGTGATGCCCACCGACCGCCCGCGCCCGCCGCCGGACCGGCTGGTGGCCGAGTTCGAGTCGGTGAGCGACCTGGGCCTGCGCCCGGTGGTGGTGCGCGGCCAGACCTTGCGCCAGGTGCAGTTGTATGCCTGCCGGGGATTGCGCTGAACCGGCCGCCGCGGGCCACGGGAAAACCTGCCGCCACACCTGGGCGGTGCGGGATTACGATCTGGCGGCCACGCTCGAGTCGGGCCAGTTCTTTCGCTGGCGACCACACGCGGGCGGCTGGGAAGGCATCGTGACCGGGCGCTGGGTGCGGTTGACCAGCGGGCCCGAGGGGTTGACGGCGGAGACGTGCGTGCCGCAGGCGGACTGGGCCTGGTTGGGACGCTGGTTGCGGATCGAAGACGACCTGGCCGCCATCCTGGCGACCTTTCCGGATGACCCGCCGCTGCGCGCGGCCGTGGCGGCGTGGCGGGGATTGCGGCTTTTGCGCCAGGAACCCTGGGAGTGTCTGGCGTCGTTTCTGTTGTCCTCGACCAAGCAAATCGTCCACATCCGCCGCATCGTGGCCGCGTTGTGCCGGCGGTTTGGCGACCCGGTGCCGGTGCCGCCCGGGCGCGAACTCGAGTATGCCTTTCCGACGGCGGCGCGGCTGGCGGCCTGCACGGAAGCGGAGCTGCGCGCCTGCGGCATGGGGTTTCGCGCCCCGTACCTGCGCGAGGCGGCCCGGCGCGTGGCGGCGGGGGAGATGCGCTTGGAGGAACTGGCGCGCCTGCCGCTGGCCGGAGCGCGGGCGGCGCTCATGGCGTTGCCCGGGGTGGGCCGGAAGATCGCGGATTGCGTGCTGTTGTTTGCCGGAGGCTTCGACGCGGCGTTTCCGGTGGATGTGTGGGTCATGCGGGCCCTGCGCGAGCTTTACTTTCCCCGGCGCCGGGCGCCACCGCGCCGGTTGCTGGCCTTTGCCGAAACGCACTTCGGACCGTACGCCGGCTACGCCCAGCAGTACCTCTTCCACTTCATGCGCACCCGCAGCGCGGCCGGTCGGGACGGGGCACGGATGGACTTTGCGCCGGGCACCGGCCGGCGGTCGCGCGCCGCGCAGACCGGCCAGATTTTGTCCTGAAACCGGACAATTCAGCCGTTGACCCCCCGGCGCGCGTTCGATTGAGTTGTGGCTTCCGCGCGGGCGGAACCGTCCCCCGGCCGGACCACAAAACACGAACACGATTATGGCAAAGGCAACGAAAGCTCCGAAATACGTTTACCTCTTCGGCAACAAGAAAGCCGACGGCGACGGCTCGATGAAGCCGTTGCTCGGCGGCAAGGGCGCGAACCTGGCCGAAATGGCCCGCATCGGCCTGCCCGTACCCCCGGGCTTCACCGTCACCACCGAGGTCTGCACTTACTACTACCAGCACAAGAAGACCTACCCAAAGGACCTTGACCCGGCAGTCCGGGCTGGCATGGCCCATATCGAGAAAATCATGGGCACGAAGTTCGGCGACACCGCGGCCATGCCGCTGCTGGTGTCCGTCCGCTCCGGCGCGCGCGACTCGATGCCCGGCATGATGGACACGATTTTGAACCTCGGCCTCAACGACCAGACCGTGCTGGCGCTGGTGAAGGCCACCAACAACGAGCGCTTCGCCTGGGACTGCTACCGCCGCTTCGTGCAGATGTACGGCGACGTCGTCATGGGCGTGCAGAAGCGCCCGGGCGAGGACCACGAGCCGTTCGAGACCGTCATCCACGGCCTCAAACACGAGCGCTACGGCGCGGACATCGAGGACACCAAGCTCACCGTGGACGACCTCAAGGAGCTGGTGAAGCGCTTCCAGGCGCTCATCAAGGACCGCACTGGCGGCAAGGAGTTCCCGCAAGACCCGTGGAAGCAGCTCTGGGGCGCGATCGGCGCGGTGTTCGGCTCGTGGATGAACGACCGGGCCATCGTGTACCGCCGCAAATACAACATCCCCTCCGAGTGGGGCACGGCGGTGAACGTCCAGGCGATGGTCTATGGCAACACCGGCGAGCGCTCCGGCTCGGGCGTCGCCTTCACGCGCAACCCGGCCAACGGCGAGAAGGAGTTCTACGGCGAGTTCCTCATCAACGCCCAGGGCGAGGACGTCGTGGCCGGCATCCGCACGCCCGAGCCGGTGGTCCAGCTCAAGAACCACCTGCCCGAGGCCTACGCGGAGCTTGAGCGCATCCGCGCCATCCTCGAGAAACACTTCAAGGACGTGCAGGACTTCGAGTTCACCATCCAGGACGGCAAGGTCTTCA
>CAYXPA010000016.1:0-46512 GCA_964466945.1 uncultured Verrucomicrobiota bacterium
TGGAGCAGGTTCGCCGGCAGGCGCTCGCTGCGGATGCCGTCGAAGAACGCCAGCGCGGTGCTGAAGGCCGGCACGGGAATACCCTTGCGCACGGCGGTGCTGACGACCTTGCGCCAGCTCCGCGTTGCGCCCTTGATGGCTTTGCGGAAGAACGGATCGAGCAAAAGGTTTTCGAGGTCCGGGTTCTTGTCGAAGGCCTTCTTGATTTCGCCCAGGAACACGCTGCGGATGATGCAGCCGCCGCGCCACATCAGGGCGATGCCGCCGTAGTTCAGGTTCCAGCCGTATTGTTTGGCGGCGGCGCGCATGAGCAGGTAGCCCTGGGCGTAGCTGATGATTTTGGCCGCGTACAGCGCTTTGCGCAGGTCGCGTATCCACTGCGCGCGCTCCCCGGCGAAACGCGGGTTACCGGACTGGAACACCTTGGAGGCTTCCACGCGCTGATTTTTCATGGCCGAAACGCAGCGGGCATAGACGGCCTCGGCAATGAGGGTGATAGGAATGCCCAGTTCGGCGGAGGAAATGACCGTCCATTTGCCCGTGCCCTTCTGACCGGCGGTGTCGAGGATTTTGTCCACCAACGGCTGGCCGTCGGCGTCCTTGAAGGCGAGGATGTCGCGGGTGATTTCGATGAGGTAGGATTGGAGCTCGCCCTGATTCCACTCGGCGAAGACGGCGCTCATTTCGTCGGCGCTCAGGCCCAGCCCGTCTTTGAGAATGTGGTAGGCCTCGCAGATGAGCTGCATGTCGCCGTATTCGATGCCGTTGTGGACCATCTTGACGTAGTGGCCGGCGCCGCCCTCGCCGACCCAGTCGCAGCACGGCTCGACGGCGCCGGTTTTGGGGTCGGTGACCTTGGCGGCGATGGCTTGGAAGATGGGTTTGACATGCGGCCAGGCGGCCGGGCTGCCCCCGGGCATGATGCTCGGGCCGTGACGCGCGCCTTCTTCGCCCCCGGAAACGCCCGTGCCGATGTAAAGCAGGCCCTTGCTTTCGACGTATCGGCAGCGGCGGATGGTGTCCTCGAAGAGCGAGTTGCCGCCGTCAATGATGATGTCGCCCGGCTCGAGCACGCCGAGGAGCTGCTCGATGAACTCGTCCACGGGCGGGCCGGCCTTGACCATGAGCATGACGCGGCGCGGTTTTTTGAGCAGCGCGGCCATTTCCTGGAGCGAATGCGCGCCGAGCACGCGGGTGCCGCGCGCTTCGTTGGCGAGGAACTCGTCCACTTTCGCGACCGTGCGGTTGTAGGCCACGACGGTGAAGCCGTGGTCGTTCATGTTCAGGATCAAGTTCTGGCCCATGACGGCCAGGCCGATGACGGCGATGTCAGCGCGGGGTTCCATGGTGTCGCTTTCGATTCAAGGCTTCGCAGTTTCGTCGGCGCCAGGCAGCGGGCGCCGGCCGGGGAGGCAGCTTAAACCGGTCGGGCGTGAGGAAAAACAGTTTTCCGTCGCCACCCCCCGGCGAGAAAGGGGCGCGCGAGCGGGACCGCGGCTGGCTCACTGCAAACTCAGCGGCAGGCTCTGCAGGCGGCGGGCCACCTCGGCGCCGATCTGACTGGTGCGCTGCTGGGCGATTTCCTTGCCCAAGCGGACCAGGCGGGCGGGCGGCAGGCTCTGGACCAGCGCGCAGTACTGGCTGTTGACCATGATGCCGAGCAGTTCGCCCTGCTTGCTGAAGGCCAGGTCGCCGCGTGAGGGCGAGAACTTGCCGAAGATTTTGCCCAGCGGCCGGCGCTGCATCTTCAAGTAACGCGGCAGCCCGGGCACGAGCTTGAACTCGACCTCGCCGTAGTACCCTTCCTTGGCGCCGACCACCACCGCGTCCTGGAACTTGGCCGGGTCTTCGGAGACCTGAAACGGCTCGACGCCCAGCGCGCGCACCGCCGCCTCGTCGAGGGGCGCGACCAGCACGCGAGGGTCCGCGGCCACAAATGAGAGCGCGGACAGCGGCACGGTGGCGCTCCCGCGGGCGAGCGTGCAGGTCATTTCTTCCCAATCCGGCCCGCCGGGCAGCGTCGGCAACGGCGTATGGTGGATGTGAAACAGGGCGAAGACGCGCCCCGCGTCCTGGAACAGGACCACGTGCTCGGTGCGGACATCGCCCGAACGCAGGCCCAGGAGCCCGGCCCGGGTCGCGCGGAAGCTGCTGTCCAGGCGGTTTTCCAGGTAGCGCTTGTAAATCGTGTTGGGCGCCAGCTCGCGGTCCTGTCGGATTTCCTCGGCCAGCAATTGCGAGCCGGCGGCCAGGGTGTCGAGCCCTTTGGCCAGGGTGGAAGCGTGCTCGTGCAGGCGCTCGCGGTCCTGCTCGAGGGTGGTTAAAAACTGGCGGTTTTCCGCCAGCCGCTCCCGGTACTGGGCGGCCTCGGTGGCCACCTGGGCCAGGTTGGACGCCAGGCGCGCCTTCTCGGCCTGGGCGCTCAGGGCCACGTTTTGAAGGGCGGCCATCTGCTCCTGCAGACGCTGGACTTCGGCGCGCCGGGCGGCCAACTCGGCCTGCAACGCCTCGGTGGTCGAGCGGGTGGCGGTGGCCTCGGTGGAGACCTTGGTCAAGTCCTCTTGCAAGCGCTGAATGCGCACTTGGGCCTCGCTGCGCTGGGCCTCGAGCTGGGCCAGTTGCTGCCGGGCCTGAAGCTGGGCTTGTTGAAGACGGTCGCGCTCGGCGGCCAGTTGCTGCGCGGTTTGCTCGGCGGCGCGCAGGTTGGCCTCGGTGGCCTGGAGCTGCTGCTCGCGCTGGGACAACTCCTGTTGGCGCGCTTCGGCCAGTTGGCGGGTGCGGTCCAGTTGCTGGCGCAGCTCGCCCTGGGCGGACTTTTCCTGGAGCAGGGCCTGCTGGAGCACTTCGAGCATGTCCTGGACGGCCTTGACCTCGACGCCGAGTTCGGCGCCGGCGCCCGCCTGCTGGCCCATCTCGAGCGTGCGTTGCGAGCTGAACAGCGTGACCAGGCTGATCAGCAGGAAGTCCACCAGGACGACGAGGACGGCGCGGTTCATGGCGTGGCCGGCTCGGCGGCGGCCTCCTGCGCGGCCTGGAGGATCAGGGTGCGCCGGTAGGAGCGCACGTGGATGATTTTGAGCAGGGAGGCGAAGAGCACGCCGAACCCGGTCGAGGCGTAGGCGATCATCGGGCTGGCGGTGAAAAGGTTCAGCGCCAGCAACACCAGGGCGAAGCCGGTGCCGCCCAGCCCGATGTAGAGCCCGGTGTCGAAGAGGTTCTCCTCGTTGTCGAGCAGTTTGATCTTGAGCCGGCTGGGCAGGGGTTGACGTTTGATCTCGCGCAGTTTGATCAGGCCGATGAAGTACACGGTCATCTGCACCGCGAAGAACACGGCCAGGGCGAGCCAGTTGGCAGGGTTGCTACTCATAGCTTTGGGCACGGAGGGCGAGGTCTGCGCGACCATCGCGGGTTTCTGTTTGGAGAAAAGCCACAGGGTCGGCTCCGGCGCGGGCGCCTGGGCGCGGGCCAGGCCGGGTTCGCCGAGGATCAACGCCAGCATCACGACCATCCCCGCCACGGTCTGTTGGCGCAAGGTGCGGATGCCGCGCACCTCGAGCGGACGCTCGAACGGATTCGGCGGCGGGGCAAAGTGCGGAATGGCGCGCGCAATGAAAAACGCGCCGTCCAGCCAGAGGAGGTACTTGAGCAAGAGCGCCAGCAGGGTGCTCTGCGCCGCCAGAGCGACGATCCAGCCGTATGCGACGTCCGCGCCCGGCACGGCCAGGACCCAGTCGCGCCAGCCCGCCTGATACACCGGCTGCCCGCGGTCCAGCAGCAGGTTCAGGCCGGCCCGCCCGGCGGCCAGGCCGTGGCGGAGGTCGCGCACGCCGGTTTGGGGCAGGCGGCGCAGGTAATCACTCACCGCGTCCGGCCGGGCGGCCAGTTGCAGCGCGGCGAACACCACCGGCAGGTCCGCGGGTTTGGCGGTGACGACCCGGGCCAGGGTGCGGGCGGCCTCGAGATCGCGCACCCCGGGCATGAAGGCCAGCAATTGGTCCCAGCTCATCCGCTTGGCCAGCGAGGTCAAATTCAGGCACCACAACTCGAACCGCGCCGTGTCGCCGGTGCGGTTGGCGGTGGCGGCCAGTTCTTCGATCTGCTGGCGCAGGGTGGGATGAAACGCCTCGGCCTGCAACAACAGCCCGGTGAGCAACACCGCCGCCTCGAAGGCCTGGCCGGACGCCGAGCCCACCGGCGGGTAAAGGGCGGTCTCCCGCCAGGCGCGTGCCTTCAGGACTTCCTGCACATCCGCCCGCCGCGAGGCGCCCAGGGCTCGAGCCGCCGCCGCGCGCGCGTTTTCTGGCAGGAGGACTTCGATCACCGAGTCGCCCACCGGCGGCACTTCCCCGGGCGGGCAACAAACCTGTCGCAGCAGGGAATTGGGTCCGCCCCAGACCGCGGGCACGGGCTGTTCGCCGCGCAACCGCTGCACGGCGTAAAGTGTGGCCGTGGCCTCGGGCACCTCCGCCGTCATGGCAGCTTGGGCCAGCAAGACCGCCGTGCCCAGCTTGTCCAGGCGCGCGGCTTGTTGCGCCTCGGCCAGAAGACCTGGACCTCGAGTCCCGGCGTACGTCACCACGGCCGCATCCACCGAGCGCAGGTACGCGGGCACAAGCAGGGCGGCGAGCACGGCCAGCAGGCCAAGCCCCGCGTAAATGCTGCCCAAAACCCGGTTCACGTGGTGAATTGTCTTGCCGTCCGCCCGGCGGTGGAACGCGCATCCGACGGCGACGCCCCGGCGGCCATTCAACCGCTCCGCCGCTCCAGGTGCGCGCGCGACCAGGAACTGCGAGGCGTATCCGGTTGGCACGCCGGTCGCGCGCCCAGGGGATCGCCGACCCCCGAAGTTTGAACCGGCCCGCGCGGCAGCGTCAAACGGCATCTGGACCGGGCGTTCTCGATTTAGGGATTTGGAAAGCGGGAAGACGGGAAGCAGAAGTTCACAGTCCGCGGTCCATAGTCGGTGGCCGTCGGTGGCATCTGGTATCCGGGATCCGGGATCGCAGATCGAAAAACTGGAAGACCGGAGAGGAACTCCGAGGCCCGGAGTCAGAGCCGCCACCCACGCCGTCATTGCCTCCCCTGCCCTGCCGGGGTTGACTGGGCGGGTGAAGACGCCTCTTTCCCGGAGTCTGCTCGCGGGTTTCGCCGCCGGCCTAACCTGGTCCGCCGCGCTGGCCGCCAACCTGCCCGCGTTTGACTTTACCGATCCCGCGCAGAGCGCCCAATGGGGCGATCCTCATCACCTGGCCTCGCGAGTCACCACCCCCGAAGGCATGGTGCTCACCATCAACGGCCCGGACCCCTGGCTAATCAGCCCGGCCCGCGATTACCCGGTCGGCCAGCCGCTGTGGCTGCACCTGCGCCTGCGCTCCGAGCAGGGCGGCATGACGCAGGTGTTTTACTTCCCGGCCGGCGGCGCGCCGTCGGAGCCGAACTCGGTGCGCTTCCACGTGCCGCCCGGCGCGTGGACCGAGGTCAAGGTGCGCCTGCCCGCGCTGGGGCCGGCCCACCGGCTGCGGCTGGACCCGCCCGGGACCGGTGGCGAATGCGTGCTGGGCCGGCTGTGGGTGACCGCGCGGTTGCAATTCGCCGCGCCCGACTGGCCCCGGCCCACTCCGCCCGAGCCGGGCGTGGACGCGGCGGTGCTGGAAAGCGGCGAGCTCAAGTTGGTCCACGCCCGCGCGGCGTGGGGCGGCTTCTGGGTGGAGGTGGCGGGCGAGCGCATGGCTGCGGGGCACAACGCGCCGCTCGTCGGGTACGTCCGCGACGGCCAGCCCCGCCGGTTTCCCGTCAACGGCTCGAATGCCGTGGTCGTGGTCCAGCAGGCCGCGCGCGCGCAACTGGCCGATGCCGCGGGGGGCGGCACGTTGACCGCGCGCGTGAGCGTGAGCGACCCCGACGGTGGCCGGTGGCAGCTCGAGCACACCTTCAAGCTCCACACCGCCGGCGCGCTGTTGGTCGAGGCGACCGCCCGCTGCGACCAGGACCGTGACGTGCTTTACCTGCCGCTCTTCACGCTCCTGCCCGGCCTGGGCCATTACGGGACCAACAAAACCCAGGCCCTGCTGGCGGGCGTCGAGTACCTCGAAAACGAGCCCAGCAGCTCGACCGCCGACCTGAACCCGCCGGACTCGAATCGCCAGGTGACCGACACCGCCAAGCTCACCTTTCCGCTCATGGCCGTGGCCGCGCGCGAGCGGTACGTGGCCCTGGCCTGGACCCAGCCGCCCGGCGCGCCCACCTGCGCGGTGTTTGACTCGCCCGACCGCCTGCTCCACTCGGGCGCCCAGCTCATGGGCCTGCTTTTCCCGGGCTCGGACGGGACCCTGCGCGACGAGAGCAGCCTGGTGCCGTACGATACGGTGCGGTTGGCGGCCGACAAGCCGGCGCGCGTGGCGGGGCTCTTACTGGGCGGTCGCGGCCGGAGCGTGGTGCCGGCGGTGCAGGAATACGTGCGCCACTTCGGGCTGCCGCCGCTGCCGGAAATCCCCGGCGGGCCGGCCGCCTATTGGGAATTGGCGGCGCGCGGCTGGCTGGATTCGCAAATCCGCGACGGCAGTCTCTACCGGCACGCCACGCCCGGCTTCAACAGCGTGCCCGCCGCCGACGCGGCGTTGTACGAGGACTGGCTGGCCGGGCGCGTGGGCGATGCCACGCTGGCCGACCGCCTGCGCACCGCCGCCCGTGAAGCCCTGGCCCGCGTCACGCCGGCCCAGTACAACCACGCCCGGGTGGGGCACGTGCGCGATCCCTCCCCCGCGCTGGTTTACGGCAGCGTGGCGGCGAACCTCGAACAAGCCGAAGCCCATGCCCGCGGGCTGCTCGGCCGGTTCGAGACCGACGGCTTTATCCGCTACCAGCCCGGCGGCGGGATCGGCGGCCTGGACTACGGCCGCACGCACTGGGCGCCGGACGCCAACGGCCTCACCGCCGGTGTGCTGGCGGCGGTGTTGCAGGAAGCGGCGTTCACCGGGAATCGGGACTTGATCGCCGCCGGGCTCCGGCACTTGCGCGCGCTCACGGAGCGTTACCGCGAAAGCGTGCCCCGCGGCGCGCAGACCTGGGAAATTCCGCTGCACACGCCGGACATCTTGGCCTCGGCGTACCTGGTCCAATGCTACGTACTCGGCTACGAGTTGAGCGGCGACGCCGCTTTCCTGGACCAGGCCCGTTACTGGGCCTGGACGGGCGTGCCGTTTGTGTACCTGAACGCCCCGACCGACCAACCCGTGTGGGCCTACGCCACCATCCCGGTGCTGGGCGCCACGCAATGGATCGCGCCGAATTGGATCGGCCTGCCCGTGCAGTGGTGCGGCTTGGTCTATGCCGACGCACTCTGGCGCCTGGCCCGGCACGGGTCCGACGGTCCGTGGCGGCAACTGGCCGAGGGCATCGTGCGCTCGGGCATTCAACAGACCTATCCGGCCAGCGACCCGAAGTACCTCGGCCTGCTGCCCGACAGCTTCAACCTGCGCACCCAGACCCGGAACCCGGCCAACATCAACCCGGCGACGCTGCTGGCCCCGGCCATCGGCGCGCTGGGCCAACCGCCGCTGTACGAGTTCCGCCTGTTTCACCGACAGGGCCTGGGCGTGCATGCGCCGGGGGAACTGCGCGATTTTGAGGAACGCGCCGACGGGCTGGCGTTGACGGTTGCCGGCTGGCGCTCGGAGCCGTACTTCGTGTTGATCACCGGCCTGCGTCAGACGCCGCAGGTGCGGTTGAACGGGCGGACGGTCTTGCTCAATGCGCCGCACGAATTCCAGGCCGCGACCGGGCGGTTGATTCTGCAAGTCAGCGGCACGGTGCGGATCGAGCTGGGGCACCCGGCGCTGGCGGCGTTGCATATTCGGCGCCTGCCCGGCGCGGCCGAGGTGCAAGTGCGCTGGCCCGCGGCCGCCGGGGCGAGCGACTTTGTGCTCGAATCTGCCACGAGCCTGACTGGGGACGCAGTCTGGGAGGAGTGGATGGCAGCGGTACAGCCGGCGGGCGATCAATTGACGGTGCATCTGACGTCGCGTGAGCCGCAGCGGTGGTTTCGCCTGCGGCGCTGAGGCGCACGCGTGAGGCATTCCGAGGACCTCGGGGCAGGAAGCGTCGCCGCTACGGCGCGGTCTCCAGCCATCCCTGTTGGCGGGCATACTGGACCATCTCGACGCGCCCGCGCAGGCCGAGTTTTTCCGCGATGCGGTGGCGGTAGGTCTCGACCGTTTTGACGCTCAGGCTCAGTTTGTCGGCCACTTCCTTGTTGGCGTAGCCCCAGGCCAGCAAGCGCAGCACCTGCTCTTCGCGCTCGCTCAGTTCGCGCGCGCCGCTTTCCGGGCCGGCCGGCGCTTGGAGCTCCTGTTGCAGGACCTTGGCCGTCAGGGCGGGGTCGAACCAAGTTTCTCCGGCGGCCACGGTCCGGATGGCGTCCAGGAGCAGCTCGGCGGCGGAGCGTTTGAGGATGAAGCCGTGCGCGCCGGCCTGCGCCACGCCGGTCAGATAGCTGGCGTCCTCGTGCATGGTGAGGATGATGATGCGCAGCTTGGGGAACTCGGCTTTCAAGCGCCGGGTGGCCTCCAGGCCGCCCATGCCCGGCATGGACAGGTCCACCACCACCAGGTCGGGCTTGCGGGCACGGACCAGTTCGAGCAGTTCGGCGCCGTTGCCGGCCTCGCCCACCACCTGGAGGCCGGGCTGCTTGCTGACCAGCAGGGCAAGCCCCTGGCGCAGGAGGGTGTGGTCGTCGGCCAGGATGATGCGCAGGTTCGACATCGCTCAAGAGGCGGCTTCTTGGAGTCGGGAGGCGCGCTGGCGGAGGGGCACCGGCACGCTGGCCAGGACCGTGGTGCCTTCGCCGGGCTGGGACTCGACGGTGAGGGTCCCGCCAATCAAGAGCATCCGTTCCTCCATGCCCAGCAGGCCGAGGTAACTGCGGATGTCGCCCCGGCGGCGCAACGCCTCGGCGTTGAAGCCCTGGCCGTCATCCTCGACGATAAGCGAGACGGTTTGCTCGTGGCGCTGGAGCAGCACGTTCACCGTGCGGGCGCGGGCGTGGAAGTACACGTTGGCCAGCGCCTCTTGGGCCACGCGGTAGAGCGCGGTTTCCACCCGCAGGGGCAGGCGCTCGATCTCCATGTTCTGGGTCCAAAAGCGCACGGTCAGCCGGCTGCTCTGGGCGAAGTCGGTGCAGTAACGTTGCAGCGCGACCTGAAGGCCGAAATCGTCCAGCGCGGGCGGGCGCAGTTCCCAGGCCTTGCGGTGCATGGCCTGCACCAGGTGGGAGGCGAGGCCTTGGAGGCGCTGGACTTCGTCCTGGAGGGTCGCCAGGTCCCGGAAATGATGATGCAAGAGCGCCAGCCCGATGTTCAGGGCGTTGAGCTCCTGGCCGAGCTGGTCGTGCAACTCGCGCGCGAGCGAGGCGCGCTCGGTTTCCTGCAGGTCCACCAGGCGGCTCAGGGCCTGAAGGTGGGCGGCCTCGGCCTGTTGGCGCTGGGCCACTTCCCGGCGGAGGGCCTCGTTGATGCGGCGCAGCTCGGCGGTGCGCTCGGCCACGCGTTGCTCGAGCTCGGCGTGCGCCGCTTGCAGGGCCGCCTCGGCCGTCTTTTGTCGCGTGATGTCCCGGACATAGGTCATCAGATGCAGCGGTCGGCCGGCGGCGTCGCGCACCACGGTAGAATCCAGATGCACCCACACCACCTGGCCGGAGCGGGTGAGGTAGCGCTTCTCGAGCTCCACGCTGGGCACTTCGCCCCGGAGCAACCGGGCCAGTGAGGCCAGGCTCCGGGCCCGGTCCTCCGGGTGCGTCAGCTCCGCGAAGCTCTGCTGCAGGAGTTCTTCCGCGGTGTAGCCCAGCAGTTCGCAAAAGCTCGCCGGCACGCGCTGGAGGCGTCCGTCCAGGCCCACGTGCAACACCATCGTCCGGGCAAATGCCTCGGCTCGTTCTCGCTGGATTTCGCTCTCGCGCAGGGCCTCCTCGACGCGCCGCAGCGCGGTGATGTCAGTCATCGCCACAAACACCCCCGTCACTTCGCCGGCCTCGTTGCGGCGAGGGTGGAAGTTGGCCAGCCAGCGATGGGGCTCTTCACCCGCGCCCGACGTGGCGAACTCGAAATCCAGGATCGGTTCGCCGCCGGTCAGCACCCGGCGCAAGGTATCGCCCATCGCCAGCGCCAGGCCGGGGGAAACGGCAGCCAGCGTTTTGCCGGTGTGATCCTCGGCGGGGCGTTGCGTGAGCCGGGAGAGAAAGGCGTTGACCCGCTCGAAGCGCAGCTCCCGGTCCAGCACGCACAGACCGACCGGCGCGTGCCGATAAATCTGGTCCAGCTCTGCCCACTGGGCGCGCGCGCGGGCTTCGCTGGCCTGGAGCGCGGCTTCCGCCTCCCGGCGGGCGGCGTTGTCGGTGGCCAACTGTTGGGTGCGCTCGGCCACGCGCCGCTCCAGTTCCAGGTTGGCCTGCTCCAACTCGCGACGGGCGCGACGGCGTTGCGCCACGAGGATGGCGGTCGTGAGCCCCATGATGCTGGTGGTGCCCAGGTAGGCCGCGGCGGAGTGCAACTCCATGCCTGCGGGCACTTGCGCGAACAAACCCCAGCGGGAGGAGGCGGCCGGCAGCACCAGCGCGGTCATACCGGTGGTCAAAAGCGCCGTTTCCCGAGGGCCGAAGCCCAGAGCGGTCACGATGACCAGCGGCGCCGGCAAACAAGCCAATAACAACTGGAACCGGGGGAACTGGGTGCCGCCACTGAACGCCACCAGCACCGCCCCCACGGCGGCGACATACAGCAGAATCAACCCTCGCAGTCGCTTGAGGTTTCCGACCGGCGCGGGCCGAGTGACCAGGAGCACCACCAGCGGCGTCAGCGTCACGGCGCTCAGGCCATAAACCAGCCAGCCATCCAACCAGCTCGCCCAATCCGCGCCCGCGGCGCCGTTCCAGAACAGCCAGGTCACCAGCAACGCCACCGCCGGCACCCCCATGACAACGCCGAGAGTGAACCGGGCGAAATTTTCCAAGCTGTTCAGAAACTCGACCCCGCCGCAACACTTGCGGCTCAACCAGGCTCCCGCGCCGGCGACGCCCGCGGCCGCTACCGCCAGGACACACGCCGTGCCCGCGGGCAAGCCCCACGCGCCTGCAGCGAGCCCGACGCTGCCCGCCAGCACCGCCGCTCCGCGCCATCCGGCGAGCAGCCACAGCGCCAGGCCGACCCCATAAACCAACGCCGGCGCACCCGTAGCGGCCCGCTCCCCAAGGACCAAGAGCCCCATACAAGCTGCCGCGGCCGCTAACAACACCCCACCCCCAAGCTGAAGGACCTGCTGGCCTTTCAGTTTGGGTTGCCCGGTCGTTGTTGGTTCGCCCGTCATTGGCTGTTTGGCCCTCATGGGACCCAGCACCCGCTCCATCCCGGGTTCCGCTCCTCATCCCGCCAGCCAGGCCGGACGCAGCAGGGGCTCCTGCTTCCCGGAATTTACGAGGCACTTGTAAGGGAATTCCCTGACACTGTAAAGCACCGAGTTGCCCGGGTGAACTGCGCCACTGTCGGTTCCACACGCGTTGAAAACCGGCGTTGGCAGCGTGCGGACCTTTCCCTAGCATCCGCGCGCGTTTGTGGTGGAGCTTCTCGAACAAGCGCCCTTGAAGGTGGGCCAGTGGTTGGTTGCGCGGGTGCCGGAGGCCTGGCAGCCCGTGGCGGGCGCTTGCCTGGGGGCCGCCGTCCTCGTAGCCGTCTTTGCCGGGTTGTTCGCCCTGACCACCTGGCTCGAGCGCAAAGGCCTGGCCCGCATCCAAAATCGTCCCGGCCCCAACCGGGTGGGCCCCTACGGCCTGCTTCAGCCGGCGGCCGACGGCTTGAAAATGCTCATCAAGGAGGACATCCGGCCGAGGGAGGCGGATCGTTGGGTGCACACGCTGGCGCCGTTGCTCAAGGTGGTGCCCGTGATCTGCGCGCTGGGGGTCATCCCTTTTGGCCGGCACCTGGTGGCGTTGAATCTCGATGCAGGGCTGGTCTTTTTCTTCGCGATGGGAGGGGTGACGGAGGTGGCGTTGTTTATGGCCGGCTGGGGCAGTCACAACAAATATTCCCTGCTGGGCGCGATGCGGGCCATTGCCCAGCTCATCAGCTACGAAGTGCCGCTGGCCCTGGCGGCGCTGACGGCGGTGTTGGTGGCGGGCAGCCTCTCGCTGCCGGTGATCGTGGACAGTCAGGCCGGCGCGTACCCGGGCGGACTGGCGCGCTGGCATGTCTTCACGCCCTGGGGCCTGGCGGGCCTGGTCTTGTTTTTCACCGCCACCACCGCCAAGGCCAACCGCGCGCCGTTTGATCTGCCCGAGGGCGAATCGGAGATCATCGCCGGGCACCTGGTCGAGTATTCCGGGTTCAAGTACGCCCTGTTTTTTCTGGGCGAGTACCTGTTGCTGTTCGGGTACAGCGCGGTGGGCATCACGCTGTTTCTGGGCGGCTGGCGGGCGCCGTTGGTCTGGCTGGAGTGGGTGCCGAGTTACGTGTGGTTCGCGCTCAAACTGCTGGTCTGCATCGCCTGGTTCATCTGGTTGCGCGGCACGGTGCCCCGGTTGCGCGCGGACCAACTGATGCACTTTGCCTGGAAGTTTCTGCTGCCCCTGGGCCTGCTGGCCAACGCCGCCGCCCTGCTCTGGCAGGCCACGGCGGATTGGACCTTCCCCGGTGCCGCGCTGGTGCGCTGGGGCCTGGCCGGCGGGCTGGTGCTGGTGCCGTATCAACTCCTGGGGCGGTCTTTGATGGGCGAAGCGGCCGCGCTGCCGCGCCGCTATCGTTTCGCCGAGTAACCCGCATGGAAACCGCCTTCCAACTGTTGGTCGCTGGATTGCTGGTCGCGGCCGTGGCTGCGATGAGCCTGCGCCATCTCGTCCACTGCGCGCTGTGTCTGGTGGCGGTCTTCGCGACCGCCGCCGGCTTGTTTCTCACCTTGGGCGCCGAGTTTCTGGCGTTCGCCCAGGTGCTGGTGTACGTGGGCGCCATTTCGATCCTGATCGTTTTTGCGATGTTGCTGACGCGCACCCGCGCGGTGGACACGGCGTCCCTGAGCGTGCGCCCGCGCGCGTTGGGCGTGGCGGCCGCGGGGGCGGTGGCCGGCTTCGTGATCGCCGCCGTCCTCACCAGTGGGGCGTTGCCGGAGAAGGCCGCCGCGGCACCGGTGGTGCCGGTGCGGGAGCTGGGCGGGGAGTTGATGACGCGGCAGGTGCCGGCCCTGCTGGTGGTGGGGCTGTTGCTGACCGCGGCGCTCCTGGGCGCGGTGGTGCTGGCCCTGCGCGAGCCGCCCGCCGCTTCGTCCGGAAAGGAGCCGCGCGCATGAGCCCGCTCGAGCGCTATCTGATCGTGGCCGCCCTGCTCTTCGGCATCGGCCTGGCCGGCGCGCTGACCCGGCGCAACGCCATTCTGGTGCTGGCGGGCATCGAGCTGATGCTCACGGCGGTGAACCTCAATCTCATTGCCTTCGGGCGGTACGGCGGCCACGCCCACCCGGCGGCCGGCCAGGTGTTCGTGCTCTTTGTCATCGCGGTGGCGGCGGCGGAGACGGCGGTCGGGCTGGCGTTGATCATCGCGTTGTTTCGCCATCGCCGTACCGTGCAACTGGACGAAGCGGACGAGCTGAGCGGATGAACGGGCTGGCGCCACAACTCTGGCTGGTGCCCGCGCTGCCGCTGCTGGCCGCGGGGGTGTTGGCGTGGCTGCCGCGCCGGGCCCGCCGCCCCGCCGCCGGGCTGGCGATTGGCGCGCTGGCCGTGAGCCTGCTGCTCTCCCTGGCGGCCCTGGCCGTCACGTTGGCCGCGCCGGGGCCCGAAGGTTTCCGCGCCGTGGTCAATTTCCCCTGGCTGGTCTGGGGCGAGCACACGCTGCGTCTGGGCTGGGTGCTCGACCCGCTGGCGGCGGCGATGCTGGTGATGGTCAGCCTGGTCGGGTTGCTGATCTTCATCTACAGCGTCGGGTACATGGCCGGGGACGAGAACTTCACCCGGTTCTTCTGTTTCCTCTCGTTGTTTGCCGGCGCGATGCTGGCCGTGGTGATGGCCAACAGTCTGGTGCTCCTGTTCATCGCCTGGGAGTTGGTGGGGCTGGCGTCGTACCTCTTGATCGGTTTCTGGTACCAAAAACCGGCCGCCGCCGCCGCGGCCAAAAAAGCCTTTCTCACCACGCGCGTGGGCGACCTGGGTCTGTTCGCCGGGATGCTCTGGCTCTACGCCGCCACGGGGACGGTGGTGTTTTACGAAGAGGGCCGCGGCTGTCTGGAGTCCGCGGCGGTCAGTGCGCTGGCCGGCCGCACGGTGACGGCGGGGCTGACGTTGTCGGCGGTCATCAGCCTGTTGGTCCTGCTGGGGGCGGCGGGCAAGTCCGGCCAGTTCCCGCTGCATGTGTGGTTGCCGGACGCGATGGAAGGCCCGACGCCGGTCAGCGCCCTAATCCACGCCGCCACGATGGTCGCCGCGGGCGTGTTCCTGGTGGCGCGGATGTTTCCACTCTTTGCCGCCGCCCCTCCCGGCGCGACCGGCACGCCGCCCGCGCTGCAGGCGGTGGCCTGGCTGGGCGCGGGGACCGCGGTGTTTGCGGCGTTGATCGCCGTGGCCCAGACCGACATCAAGCGCATCCTGGCCTACTCGACCGTGTCGCAACTGGGCTACATGTTCCTGGGCCTGGGCGTGGGGGGGGTGGCCGTGGGGATGTTCCACCTGCTCACGCACGCCTGCTTCAAGGCCCTGTTGTTCCTGGGCGCGGGCTCGGTCATCCACGGCTGCCACGGTGAACAGGACATCCGCCGGCTGGGCGGCTTGTGGCGGGCGCAGCCGATCACCTTTGCGACCTACGCCGTGGGGATGATGGCGCTGGCCGGCGTGCCGCTGCTCTTCTCCGGTTTTTGGAGCAAGGAGGAAATCCTCCACGCCGCGCTCGGCTGGCCGGTTTCGCGCGGGCCGTTCTGGCTGGGACTGGCGGGCGCGCTGCTGACGGCCTTTTACATGACCCGGCAGATGGTGCTCGTGTTCTTCGGCCCGTACCGGGGTGGCGCTGCGGCGGCGGGAGCCCAAGACGCCGCGCGCCCGCACGAAAGCCCGCCGGTCATGACCGTGCCGCTGGTGCTCCTGGCGGTCGGCGCGGTGGTTTTGGGCTTCTTCGGCACGCCGGCTTGGCCAGCCCTGCAGGCTTACTTGGACCCGGCGCACGCCGCGCACTTTGCCCCGGACCTGCGCCGCCTGTTCGGCGCGGAGGTTTTGAAGCTGATGGCGCTTTCGACCGCGGTGGTGCTGACCGGGTTGGCCCTGGGTTGGTGGCTGTACGGGCGCCGGCCCGTGACCGACCCGGCCGCGCCGGACGCGCTCGAGTTGGCGCAGCCGGGCCTGTACCGGCTTTTGCGGGAAAAATTCCGCGTGGACGAGTTCTACGCCGCCACGGTGGTGCGCTGGCACGCCGGGTGGGCGGCGTTGGGGGACCTGTTGGACCGCTGGTGTTGGGGCGGGCTGGTGTGGCTGGTGCAAGGGTTGGCGCTGGGCCTGGCCTGGGTGAGCCGGCTGGTGGATGAGCTGGCCGTCAACGGCGGCTTCGACGCGGCGTGTGCGCGGTTGGTGCGGGCCGGCCGGCGCGTGGCCGGGCTGTCCAGCGGGCGCCTGCCGGGTTACCTGCGCGGGGTGGCGGCGGGGGCGCTGGCGCTGGGGTTGTTACTGCTGTGGGGAGGTTGCCGATGAAGGACCTGCCACTGTTGAGTGCGCTGACGTTTTTGCCGCTGGCGGGCGGGCTGCTCGTGCTGGCGGTGGGGGAACGCCGCGCCGTGGCGGCGCGCCGGCTGGCGCTGGCCGTGGCCGGGTTGGCCGCGGTGCTGGCGGCGGGTCTGTTGGCGGCTTTTGATCCGGGCGCGGGCACGATGCAGTTCGTCGAGAAACACCGGTGGATTCCGGCCCTGGCGGTGGATTACCACTTGGGGCTGGACGGGCTGAGCCTGGTGTTGGTGGTGCTGACCGTACTGTTGGTGCCGGGGGCCATGCTGGCGCCGGGCGGGCCGCGCGAGCGGCGGGCGTTGTACTGGGCGCTGATGTTGTTTTTGGAGGCCGGCCTGCTGGGCACGTTCACGGCCCTGAACTTTTTCCACTGGTTCCTGTTCTGGGAGCTGAGCCTGATCCCGGCGTTTTTCCTGATCAAACTCTGGGGCGGTCCGGAAAGCAGCCCGGCCGCCACGCAGTTCTTCCTCTACACGCTGGCGGGCAGCGCGGCGATGTTGCTGGCGTTTGTGGCCATTTTTCTGGCGGTGGGGAAATTCGACTTCCTCGAGCTGGCCGAGCTGGGGCGGGCAGACCGGCTCACGGCGCATTTCCACGTGAGCCTGGGTTGGTACGCGCTGCCGGCGGAAACGCTCACGCGGCTGGTGTTCGCGGGCGTGTTTCTGGGGCTGGCGGTGAAGGTGCCGGTGATGCCGTTGCACACCTGGCTGCCCGCGGCGTACGCCGAGGCGCCCACCGGAGTGACGATGCTGCTGACCGGGGCGATGTCGAAGATGGGGGTGTACGGCTTCGCGCGGTTGCTGGTGCCGATTTTTCCCGAGCAGGTCCGCGCCCTGCAAACGCCGCTGCTGGCGCTGGTGGTGTTCACGATCCTGTTTTCCGCCGCCACGGCCTTCGCGCAGCGCGACCTGAAGCGGATGCTGGCCTATTCCTCGATCAACCACCTGGGCTACGCGCTGCTGGGGCTGGTGGCCGCCGCCGGCACCAGCGCCGCCGATGCGCGCGCGGCCCATGAACAAGCGGCCGCGCTCAACGGCGTGCTCTTCCAGCTTTTCGCCCACGGCGTGACCGCCGCGACGCTCTTTGCCGCGGTGGGCTGGCTGGAGCAGCGCTGCGGCGGGCGGCGCGGGTTGGAGGATTTCGGCGGGCTGCGGCGTGTGGCGCCGGTCTTCACGGGGCTGACGGGTATCGCGCTGTTTGCCTCGCTGGGCCTGCCCGGGCTGTGCGGGTTTGTGGGCGAGTTTCTGATTTTCAAGGGGGCGTTTGCGCTGGCGCCCGCGGCGGCGGCGGCGGCGTTGCCGGGGTTGCTGCTGACGGCGGTGTTTTTGTTGACGCTGATGCAGCGGGTGTTTCACGGGCCGCTCGAGCCGCGTTGGGCCGGGCTGGCGGACCTGACCTGGCGCGAGCGGCTGGGGCTGGCGCCGGCCGTCGCGGTGATCTTCGTCCTGGGGGTCTGGCCGCAAGGGTTGCTGCATTTCATCAACGCCACGGTGGTGGCGCTGGCCGAGGCCTGGCGGCCGTTCTGAGCATGTTGCCCTGGACGATCTATTTGAGTTTCGCGGGCGCGCTGGTGTTGCTGGCGTGGCCGCGGCGTTGGGCCGGGGCCGCGCGCGGGGTGGCGCTGGGGTTTGCCCTCGCCGGCGCGGCTTGCGGCGTGCTGGGCGGGCTGGCCTACCGGCCGGGCGGAGAATTGCTAACCCTGGTGCGGGCGCCGTGGGTACCGGCGCTGGGCCTCGAGTATTTCCTGGCCGTGGACGGCCTGAATCTGCCGCTGGTGTGGCTGACCGGTCTGGCGGCGGTGGCCGGCATTTTATTTTCGTGGAACGTGACCGAGCAGCCGCGCGCGTTTTTTGCGCTGTACCTGGCCCTGATCGGCGGCGTGTACGGCGTGTTTCTGAGCTTCGACCTGTTCCTGCTCTTTTTCTTCTACGAGGTGGCGATCATCCCGAAGTACTTCCTGATCGCCCGCTGGGGCTCGACCCGCCGCGAGTACGGCGCGATGAAACTGGCGCTGTATTCGTTTGCCGGCAGCGCGCTGGTGTTTCTGGGCGTGCTGGCGTTGTACGTGCACGCGGCGGGCGGCAGTGCGCCGCCGCTGGACCTGGCGGCGCTGGCGCGGCGCGATTATGCCCCGGGGTTCCAACGCTGGGTGTTCCCGCTGTTCTTCGCGGGCTTCGGCGTGCTGGCCGGGTTGTGGCCGCTGCACACCTGGGCGCCGACCGGTCACGTGGCCGCGCCCACGGCGGCCTCGATGCTGCTGGCCGGCGTGGTGATGAAGCTGGGCGCCTACGGCGCGCTGCGCGCGGGCGTGGCGTTGTTTCCCGCCGGGGTGGCGGCATGGCAGGGCGTTTTTTTGGCGCTGGCGGTCATGGGCATCGTGTATGGCGGGCTGGTCGCGCTGGTGCAAAAGGATTTCAAGTTCGTCATCGGCTACTCGAGCGTGAGCCACATGGGATTCGTGCTGCTGGGGCTGGTGACGTTGAACCCGCTGGGCTTGGGCGGCGCGGTGCTCCAGATGGTCTCGCACGGCCTGATCGCCGGCCTGCTCTTCGCGGTGGTGGGGCGGATGGTGTATGACCGCACGCGCACGCGGCAACTGGACGAACTGACCGGTCTGCGGCTGGCGCGGCGGTTGCCGTTTGCGGCGGCCACGTTTGTGCTGGCGGGCATGGCCTCGATGGGGCTGCCGGGGTTCAGCGGCTTTGTGGCCGAGTTGTCGGTGCTGGTGGGCGCGTGGGAGGCGCAGCCCACCGCGGCGGTGGTCACCGGGGTCGGCATCGTGGTGGGCGCGGCCTACATCTGGCGCGCGTTGCAAAAGGCCTTCGCCAGCGAGCCGCTCCCGGACGCGCCCGGGTTGGCGGCCCCGGCGCCGCTGGAGCCCATCACCCTGCCCGAGCGACTGGGCGCGGTTCTGTTGCTGGCCGCGACAGTGGTGCTGGGGCTGTTTCCCGGGCTGGTGATGGATTACATCCTGCCCAGCGCGCGCGTCCTGCTGGAGACGTGGCACGCCGGAGGTCCGCGATGAACACGGCCCAGTTCCTCGAGTTGCTCAAGCTCGCCGGCCCGGAGGCGCTGATCACATTGACGGCGCTGGCGGCGTTGTTGGTGGACTTGGTGGTGATGCACGGGGCGCCGCTTCGCGCCCGCCGCGGCATTGCCACGCTCATGACGTTGGTGGGTTGCGTGGCGGCCGGGTTTTATATGGTCCAGGTGCCGGTGCGGGCGACGGTGGTGGGCGGCTTGTTCGCGGTGGACGCGCTGACACAACTGGTGAAGCTGGGGTTGGTGGGGCTGACGGGGTTGACGGCCGTGCTGTCCTACGAGGCGGACTACACCGACCACGTGGGCGAACACTTTGCCCTGCTGCTGCTGGCCACGGTGGGGCTCATGGTCATGGCCAGCGCGGCCGACCTGGTGCTGGTGTTTCTGGGGTTGGAACTGGCCGGGTTGTCCCTGTACCCGCTGGTGGCGCTGAACAAGGCCAGTCCGCGCGCGACCGAGGCGGCGCTCAAGTATTTCTTCTTCGGCGCCTTGGCAGCGGCGTTCACGCTCTTTGGCTTCAGTTTCCTGTACGGGCTGACCGGCACGACCAATCTGGCCGGCATCGCGACCGCGCTGCACGGGCGGGGACCGGACCCGTTGCTGGCCGTGGCGGTGGGGATGTCGCTGGTGGGTTTCGGGTTCAAGGTGGCGGCGGTGCCGTTTCACCTGTGGGCGCCGGACGCCTACCAGGGCGCGCCCACGCCGGTGGCGGCGCTGATCGCGTCGGGCTCGAAGCTGGCGGGCTTTTTCCTGCTGGGCCGGTTTGTGGCGCTGACGCTGCCGGAGGCGCCGGGCGCAAACACAGCCGGAGCGGCCCCGGGCTGGGTGCCGGTCGTGGCCGCGCTGGCGCTGGCCTCGATGGTGGCGGGCAACTTGGCTGCGCTGGCGCAGCGCGATTTCAAACGCCTGCTGGCGTACTCGGCTGTGGCGCACGCGGGCTACCTGCTCCTGGCGGTGCTGGCGTTGAGCGGGGCGGTTCACCGGTCCGCCGCCTTTGCCGCGCTGGTGTACTACGGGATGACCTACGCGCTGGCCGGGCTGGGGGCCTTTGCCGCGGCGAGCCATCTGGAGCGGCGAGCCGGCGACGCGGCGTTGGACCGGTTGGTGGGGCTGGGCCGGCGCGCGCCGTGGGTGGCCGGCGGGCTGGCGGTTTTCCTCCTGTCGCTGGCCGGGCTGCCGCCGCTGGCGGGTTTTCCGGCCAAGTTTTACGTGTTTGCCGCGGCACTCGAGTCGGGTCCGGCGGCCGGGATGCCGTTTTGGTTGGTGGTGGCGGCGTTGGGACTGAGCCCTGTGGGTTTTTATTACTACTTGAGGGCGCTCAAGCTGGCCTGGGTGGTCGCGGAAAATTCCGCGCCGGCGTCGGTGGCCTCGGAAGGCGACCCGGTGGCAGTGGCCGGCCGGCCCATCGAAACCGCGGTGACGCTGCTGGCGGCGGCTGGGGTCTTGTTGCTGGGGGTGTTTCCCGAGTGGTTGCTGGGGCCGCTGCGGGCGGCCATCCAGCAGGCGGGTTGGTGAGACGCGGCCAACGCGGTGCCCGCCCGGTAGCGGTTATTTTTCGCCGCCGCCCGGGCGCAGGCTCGGGTCTTCGATGACCACGCCGTATTCCTTGCGCAACTCTTCGGCGTAGCCGGGGAGTTGCTTCTCGACCATCTGCGCCAGGAGCAGGTCGCGGATGTCGGCCTCGACCTGCTCGAAGGGGAGTTTGACGGCCGGCTTGCGCTCGCGCACCCGGGCGAGGTAGTACCCCAGCGCGGTGGAGATGGGGTTGCTGAGCTGCTCGGGCGGGAGGCTGAAAAGCGCCTCCTTCAGCTCCGGGGCCATGGGCGTGTCCGCCGTGGCGAGGTAACGGCCGCCGGTCCGGGCCACATCCGGGTCTTCGGAAACCTCGCGGGCGACCTTCTCGAAGTCCTCCCCGGCGCGCAGGCGGGCCAGGGTGTTCGTGGCGCGGGCGAGCTTGGCCTTTTGCGCTTCTTCGGAGAGCGGCGCGCGCGTGATCGGGTCCAGGGTGTAGAACAGGATGAGGTCGGCGGTGACCTGCTCGGACCGGGTGAGGCGGGCCAGATTCGAGCGCCGCATGAGGTCCAGGCGGTTGGTGGCGTCGCGGTAAAACACGGTGTCCTGGTTGCCGGCGGCTTCGAGCTTGCGGATGGTTTCGCGCAGCGCGCGCGTGTGGAGGTCGTCGCCGGTCTCGTAAAAGGCCCGCACGTCCGCGTCGGGCACGGTCAGCTTGGACTTGAGCTCGCGCTCGATGACCTTTTCGACCAGGGCCTGCTCTCGGGCGCGCGCCTCGAAGACCTCCGGCTTGAGGCCGGTGGCGATCAACTGGCGGCGATAGGACTCCTCGGAGGGTGCCTTCTTCTTGGTGTCGGCGATGAATTTGTCGGCCAGCTCCTGTGCCCGGGCTTTGTCCTCCTCGGAGGCCCGTTGGACCAGGATGCGGGTGAGGATCATGCGCTCGAGCAGGCGCGCGCGCAGGGTGGGTTCGTCCTGGCGGGCGATGGCCTGCCCCTGCGTGGCCAGGGTGCCCTTGAGGGCGGTGAGGGTGTCGTCGAGCTCGGCCTGGCGGATTTCAAAGCCCCGCCCGCGGGCGATCACCGGGTTGTCGAACAACTCGGCGCCATGGGCGTGCGCCAGGCCGAGGGCGCTGAACAGGGCCAACCGGCCAAGCACCGGCCACGCCCGGCAGCGGAGGAGGGCAAAGGTGTGCATCGGCTCAGAGGGTGACCACATGGAGGTTGGCGATGTCCGGGTCGCGGCGCATTTCCTCGATCGCTTCCGGGGGCGGCACGCTGTCGAGGTTGAACACGGTGAAGGCCTGGCCGCCGGCGACGTCGCGGCTGAGGCTCATGCTGGCGATATTGACGTTGTGGCGGCCGAGCAACGAGCCCAGGTGCCCGACCATGCCCGGCCGGTCCTTGTTGTTGAGCAGGAGCACCACGCCGGAGGGGACGATTTCAGTGGGCATGCTGAAGACCCGTACGATGCGCGGGTTGTCCGGCGAGCCGAAGAAGGTACCGCCGGCGGAGACGACCTTGCGGCCGCCGCTGAAGACCTGGACATGGAGCCACTCGTTGAAGGTGACCGGTTCGTCCGAGCGTTTTTCCTCGACGGTCAGCCCCAGCGAAGCGGCCACGCTGCGTACGTTGATGTTGTTGAGATTGTCCAGGGGCGTGCGCCGCAGGAAGCCCTGGAGGATGGCGCGCGTGACCGGGTCGGTGCCGGGCAGGTCGCGCGCCTTGCCGCCGAAGGTGATGAAGAGCCGGTCCACCTGGGGCGGGGCCAACTGGCCGAGCAACCGGCCGAGTTTTTCGCCCAGCACCAGGTAGGGCTTGACCAACTCGTAGGTGCGGGCGTCGAGATGGGGCAGGTTCACCGCGTTGCGCACCTCGCCGGTCAGCAGGTAGTTGGTGATGACCTCGGCGACCTCGACGCCGCATTTCTCCTGGGCCTCGGCCGTGCTGGCGCCCAGGTGCGGGGTCAGAATCAACGCCGGATGGCGGCGGAAGGGATGGTCGGCCGGCAGCGGCTCGGTCTGGTAAACGTCCAGTGCCGCGCCCGCGACCTTGCCCGAGTCCAGCGCCGCCAGCAGGTCAGCCTCGACCAGAATCTCGCCGCGGGCGCAGTTCACCAGGCGCACCCCGGGCTTCATCTTGGCGAAGGCGGCGGCGTTGAGCAGCCCCCGGGTCTGGTCGGTGGCCGGCATGTGGACGGTGAGGAAGTCGGCCTCGCGCAGCACGGCGTCGAGGTGGTTGACCAGTTCGACGCCCAGACCGCGGGCGCGGGCGTCCGTGAGGAAGGGATCGTAGCCGAGCACGCGCATGTTGAAGGCGGTGGCGCGGCGGGCGACCTCGCTGCCGATGCGGCCCAGGCCGAGGATGCCGAGGGTTTTGCCGGCCAGTTCGACGCCCTGGAAGGCTTTGCGGTCCCATTTGCCGGCGAGCATGGTCGCGTGGGCCTGGGGGATTTTGCGGGCCAGGTTCAAGAGCATGGCCAGGGTGAGCTCGGCGGTGCTGAGGGTGTTGCCGGCCGGCGTGTTCATCACCACCACTCCGTGTTGCGTGGCGGCTTCGACGTCCACATTGTCCACCCCCACTCCGGCCCGGCCGACCACGCGCAGCTTGGGCGCGGCCTCGAAGACCTCGCGGGTGATTTTGGTCTCGGACCGCACCACCAATGCCACGGCGTCCCCGACCACGGCGGCCAGCTCGGACGGGGAAAGGCGCTTGTCCAGGACCTGGACCTGGAATTCCGGACGCGCCTGCAACAGGGCAATGCCTTTGGGCGACACGGGGTCGCACACGATGATTTTCATACGGGCCATCTGATGACTTTGCACGGCTCAGCGGGCAGCCTAGGGAAACTCCGCCAGAGGGTCAAACCTGCCGGCCGGGCTGTTTCCGGGCCTGACACGCGGGGCAGATGCCGAAGAACTCGAGCCGGTGGCTTACGTCGGTGAAGCCGTTGCGGCGAGCCACCCGGCGCTCGAACTCCGTCAGATCGCATTCCTCCAGCTCGATGATGCGCGAGCAGGCCCGGCAAACCAGGTGGTGGTGGTGTTCCGGCCCGTCGTGCCGGCGCAACTCGAAGCGCGCCACACCGTCGCCCAGATCAAACCGTTGCACCAACTCGAGCTTTTCCAAGAGGTGCAAGGCCCGGTACACCGTGGCCGGGTCGCAGTCCCGGTCCCCAAGGGATTGGTGAATTTCCTTGCTGCTGAGCGGATGACGCGCCTCGGCCAACCGCTCCCAGATGGCCCGGCGCGGTCCGGTCAGGCGCCGCGCCGCGCCATGCAGGCGCTCGGCGAAGCTGACCGCGGGATGGGCCGGCTGCGGCCGCGCGGGGGTGGGTTTACGGGCGCGCATGAAGGCATGGCGAACGGACGCAGCAGGCGTACTGCCGGGCGGAGGTGGCGGATTCCACCACCTTTGCCGGGTGGCGCAGGGACGCGCCGGCTTACTTCATCAGGAGCATTTGCCGGGCGCGTTTGACCGCGCGGGTCATGCGCCGCTGGTAGCGCGCCGGGAGGCCGGTGTACTTGCGGGGCAGGATGCGGCCGGCGTCCGTGACGAATTGCTTGAGGAGATTGACGTTTTTGTAATCGAGGGCCTCGAGGGGGAAGTCCACCTTGGGCCGCGGCCGCGGGGTGCGGATTTCTGTCGTCGGCCGGCGGCGCTGCTCGGCTTTCTCCAGGTTGGTTTTGCGGGGCATGGGCGTTTACTTGATTTCGCGATGCAAAGTGCGGCGGCGCAGGAAGCGGTTGTATTTCATGAGCTCGAGGCGCTCGGTCTGCAACTTCTTGTTGCGGGTGGTTTGGTAGCGGGAGGGCGGTTTGCCCTCCTTGCGCGCCTCGGTGCATTCGAGGGTGACGATTTCGCGGGGCATGATGGTTTACTCCTTTTCCTTGGCCGGTTTCTCTTCTTCCTCGAGTTCCTCGTCCACTTCGGGCGGGGCCACGACATCCACCACGCCCAAGCTGCCCAGCCGGCGCTGGCGAATGGCGCCCTCGCGTTCCAACTGGGCCTGGGCCTCGACGGTGAACCGGGTCCACGGGATGGCGTCCAGCCGCGCTTTGGGGATGGGCTTGTGGGTCAGCTCGCAAATCCCGTAAGTGCCCTTCTGGATGCGTTTGATGGCCTCGTCAATTTCGTAAATGGCGTCCTGATCGGCCGAGAGCAGGCTCAGGGCAAAATCCCGGTCGAAGTTGTCCGTGCCCGAGTCGGCCATGTGCAGGCTGTAGCCTTCCATCTCCGCGGCCGATTCCTTGGCCAGGCCGTTCATTTGGCGCAGGAGGCGTTCCCGCAACTCGACCAGCCGGTCGTAGTACTTCTGCCACTCGGGCCGGATGCCGGCCCGCTCCCCCGTCGGCCTGGCGGGGCTTTTCTTCTTGTCGGGTGAGACCACGGGTTGTCCCAAAATGGCCGCGGCCGTGGCGGCTGGAACCACTTTGGGACGGCTTCCGGTGGCCGCGCCCTTGTTGGCGGCACCTGTTTTTTTCTGTGTCACGGCTCGATCTTCACAAGGTTGATTTTATCTCGCGCCCGTCTGAGCATCTCCCGTCCGGGCGGGCCGCACAAAGTAGCAAAGGAGCCGCGGACTGCCAGCAAAAATTTCCCGCAAAAAATGTCCGCGCGTCCCGGACCTCGGGGCCTGGCGCCGGCTTGGCCGGCCCCGGCTTGCGCCGGCCCGGGCGTCCCCCTACCCTGCCCGGCACGTTTTGCACCATGTACTCCACCCTGTGTCCCTGGCCGCGTCTGCTGGCCTGTTTAAGCGCCTTCGCTGCCCTTTCGTCGGGCCTCGTCCGGGCCGCCCTGCCTCCCACGGAACTCAAAGACCTGGCGCCCCCGCCGGACTTGTTCCCCGGCGCGACGCACGACCCCGCCCTCCCGAGCCCGGAAGCCGTGCTGGGGTTCCAGTTGGGCCAGCGTGCCGCCACGCCAGCCGAAATCGAGCGTTGCCTCAAGGCCTGGACCGCCGCCGCACCCGACCGCACGCGCCTGGTCGAGTATGCCCGCAGCCACGAGGGCCGGCCCTTGCATTACGTGGTCGTCACCGCCCCGCGGCATCTGGCCCGCCTGGACCAAATCCAAGCCGACCTGGCCCGATTCGCCGACCCCCGCCAAACCACCGACGCCGAAGCGGAAAAGCTGCTCGAAGACCTCCCGGCCCCGACTTGGCTGGCCTACACCATTCACGGCGACGAGACCGAGGGTTCCGACGCGGCCCTGGCCGTGCTTTACCACCTGATCGCCGGCACCGACCCGGACGTGGTCGGGCTGCGCGAAGCCCTGGTCATCCTCGTGGACCCGCTCATGAACCCGGACGGCCGCGAGCGCTTCGTCAAGATGATCGCCGAGCATCGCGGCGCGCTGCCCAACGTGGACGACCAGTCGCTGGTCCACGACGGTTACTGGCCCTACGGCCGCGGCAACCACTACCTCTTCGACCTCAATCGCGACTGGCTGTGGGCCGTCCATCCCGAGTCTCGCGGCCGCCTCCGCGAGGTCGCCCATTGGAACCCGGTCCTGTTTGTGGACGCCCACGGCATGGGCTCGCAGGACACCCACTTGTTTTCGCCCCCGCGCGAGCCCATCAACCCGCACATCCCCGCCACGCGCGCGCGTTGGAGCGAACTCTTCGCCCGCGAGCAGGCCGCGGCCTTCGACCGCCACGGCCTGGTTTACTACACCGGTGAATGGCACGAGGAGTGGTACCCCGGCTACTCCGACGCTTACGCCTCGTACCGCGGCGCGGTGGGCATCTTGTACGAACAGGCGCGCATCGCCGAAGACGGCGTCCGCCGGCCCGAAGGCCGCATCCTCAGCTACGGCGAATCGGTCCAGCACCACGTCATCGGCTCGCTGGCCAACCTGGCCACCGCCCGGGCCCACGCGCGCGCCTTGCTCCGCGACCTGCGCGCCAATCGCCGGCGCGCTCTCGACCCCGCCGGCCCGTACGCTCACCGCACCTTCGCCGTGCTGCCCGCTGCCAACGCCTCCCGTCAGCGGGCGTTGCTCGAGTTGCTGCAACTCCACGGCTTCGAGCTGTACCGCGCCGCCCGGCCTTTCACGGCGGCCGCCGCGACCAACCACCTGGGGCAACTGGTCACTGCCACCAATTTGCCCGCCGGCACGCTGCTCATTCCCAACCGCCAGCCGCTGGGCCACCTCGTGGCCGCCGCGCTCGAGTTCGACCCGCGCCTCTCCGAGCAGGCCCTGCGGGAAGAGCGCCGGGAATTGCTCCGCTGGGGGCGCTCCCGCCTCTACGACACGACCGCGTGGAACCTGACCATGTTCTTCGGTCTCGAAGCCCTGGCCCTGGCGGGCGACCTGCCCACCGAGGCCGAGCCTTACCGCGAACCCGAGCCGGCTGCGGTCGCGGTCGCCGGCCCCGCCCAGCCAGTGGCCTACGTCTTCGACGGCGCCGACGACCTCAGCGTGGCCGCCGCCGCCCGCCTGCTCGAACGCGGCGTGCAGGTGCGCGTGGCGGAAAAAGACTTTGCCTTCGACGAGACCCGCTTTGCGCGCGGCTCGGTCGTCGTGACACGCCTGGACAACCGGACCTTCCCCGGCGACCTCGCCGCCGTGGTGGACCGGGCCGCGCGCGAGCTGGGCTTGCGCGCCGTGGCTGTGGCCAGCGGTCTGGGCACCGGCGATCTGCCCGATCTGGGCGGGCGGCATTTTCAACGCGTGGAGCCGCCGCGCATTGCCCTGGTGGGCCGGGGTCAGTTCGATTTCACCGACTACGGCGCGCTCTGGTACACGCTGGACCACCGCCTGGGTATTCGCCATTCGCACCTCGAGGACGGCGCGCCGCTGGACCTAGGCCGCTACAACGTGCTCATTCTCCCCAACGCTTGGGGCGGCACCAATCGCCTCGCCCTCGAGGCGCTCAAGGACTGGGTTCGTCAGGGCGGCACGCTCATCGCCATCGGCAGCTCGACCGCCCGCTTCACCGCCGAGGCCGCCGCGTTCAGCAAGGTGCGCCCCTTGCCAGAAGTGCTCGGTCGGCTCGCCGACTACGAACTGGTCGTGCTGCGCGAATGGCTCGCGCGCGACCCCAACCCCCAGCCGCCCGCGCCGGTCTGGGCCCATCTACCCACCAACAAGCTCGCCTACCCCTGGCAGGTGGTGGACGGTGCCCACCCGGACGAGAAAGAACTCAAGCGCCGCGACGCTTGGCAGGCGTTGTTCATGCCCCAGGGCGCCCTCCTGGCCTGCCGCGTGGACACGAACAGTTGGCTCACGTTTGGCTGCGCTGAGCCTCTGCCGGTCCTGGCCGACCATCGCAGCGTCCTCATGGCGGCCGAGGGCGTCGAAGCTCCCATCCGTTATGGCTACCTGGCGCCGGCGCCCGCCCCCGCGGCCAATCCCGCGCCGGAGCCCCCGCCTGCCGCTGACCCGGGCGAAGACAAGTCCAAGAAAGAACCCGGCAAGGAAAAGTCCGAGCCGCCGCGCATCGGCTGGGCCGCGCTACCGCCCGGCACCGCGCTGTACTTGCGCCAAAGCGGCCTGCTCTGGCCCGAGGCCGCGCATCGCATCGCCAACACCGCCTGGGTCACCCGCGAGGGCTTTGGGCGCGGCCAGATCATTTTGTTTGCCACGCCGCCGACCTTCCGTGGCGCGGCCCGCGGCACAACGCGCGTTTTTCTGAACGCGGTGGTTTACAGCCCCGGCCTGGGCGCCAGTCATCCGTTGCGACCGTGAACTTCGCTTCCGCCACGCGCCATGCCTGATAACGCTGTCTTCGTTCTGGCCCTGCTACTGACCGCGGCCGCTGCTGATCAAAACCTCGCCGTGGCAGCCGATCCGGAAACGCCGCCCCGCCTGGTCGCATCGCCCGAGCCGGACTGGCCGCAATGGCGCGGCCCGCGCCGCGACGGCCATTGCGACGAGACCGGTCTGTTGCCCCGCTGGCCGGAAAGCGGCCCCCGCAAACTCTGGCAAACCGGCGAGCTGGGTCGCGGCTATTCCTCACCGGTCATCGTGGGCGACCGACTCTATCTCACCGGTGATGTCGGCGAGGAGTTGCACCTCTTCGCCTTGGACCTTTCCGGTCGCCTCGTTTGGCGGGCCGCCAATGGCCGCGCCTGGCGCACGCCCTACCCGGGTGCCCGGGCCAGTGTCACCTGGACCGCCGGTCGGCTCTATCATCTCAACGCCCACGGGCGCGTGGCCTGCTTCGAGGCCGCCACGGGCCGGGAGCTCTGGGCCGTGGAGCTGTTCGAGCGTTTCGGCGGCAAAAACATCACGTGGGCCCTGAGCGAGAACCTGCTGGTGGACCGCGGCCGCGTCTTCGTCACCGCCGGGGGCTCCCGCGCGCTGGTGGCCGCGCTGGACGCTCGAACCGGCGAAACCCTTTGGCAGAGCGAACCGCTCCGCCTGGGCCCCGGTGAACCGCCCTACCAGGTGCGCGTGGCCGAACCCTTGGGAAAAACCGACCCGGCCAGCTACGCCTCGCCCATCCTGTTGGAGTGGGCCGGCCGCCGTGTGCTGGCGGGCTGCTCGCTGCGGCATTTCTACGGGGTGGACGCCGAGACCGGTGCGCTGCTTTGGACGCGGCCGTTGCTTACACGTTACGCGGTCATCGCCATGACCCCGGTGCTGGTGGGCGACGGGTTGTTTGTGACCGCGCCCGACACCGACGATGGCGGGTTGTTCCGGTTGCGCCGCGCTGGCGAGCGCATTTACGTCGAACGCGCCTGGACCACGCGCGCGGACACCTGCCACGGCGGCGCGGTCTTGGTGGGCGACACTCTTTACGGATCCTGGTACCGGCGCGACAAGGGTTGGTACGCACTGGACACGCGCACCGGAGAGGTGCGTCACCACCTGCCCGACCTGGCAATGGGCTCGGTGCTTTATGCCGAAGGCCGGCTCTACTGCCTGAGCCAGGAAGGCGAAATGGCCCTGCTGGAGCCAACGCCGGGCGGCTTGGAATACCGGGGCCGCTTTCGCCTGGTGCCCGGGCGTGTCAGCGACGCCTGGGCCCACCCGGTCATCCACCGCCAGCGCCTGTACCTGCGCTACCACGAGACCTTGTACTGCTTCGATATTCGGGCGGCGACGGAAACGGCTCGTCCGTGAGACTCCGCACCCCTGGCGCGACCGCACGCAGACTTTCGCCGGCCAGCGTCGCACAAAGCGACAAACTTTGTGCCTTGGTGTCTCCGTGGTGGCCCCCTGAGCGGCCTTGCGACGCCGGGCTTTCACCGGACCGCGAGAAACCACCAAGACACAAAGGCACCAGAGGCATTGTGCCTTGGTGCCTTTGTGGTGGAAATCTAACCTGCGGCGCACTGGCCGCGTGACTCAGTACCGGTAATGCTCCGGCTTGTACGGGCCGTCCACCGGCACGCCGATGTAGTCGGCCTGTTTCTTGGTAAGCTTGGTCAGTTTGACGCCGATTTTCTCCAGGTGCAGCCGGGCGACTTCCTCGTCGAGCTTCTTGGGCAGGCGATACACGCCGACCTTGTAGGTGTCGCGGTTGGTCCAGAGGTCGAGCTGGGCGAGCACCTGGTTGGTAAACGAGTTCGACATGACAAAGCTCGGATGCCCTTCCGCGCAACCGAGGTTCACCAAGCGGCCTTCGGCGAGCAGGTAGAGGCTGCGGCCGTTGGGCAGGTCGTAGCGGTCCACCTGCGGCTTGATGGTGACCTTCTTCGCGCCGGGATGGGCGTTGAGCCGGTCCACCTGAATCTCGTTGTCGAAGTGGCCGATGTTGCAGACGATGGCCTGGTCTTTCATCCGCAGCATGTGCTCGAGCGTGATGACGTCGCAGTTGCCGGTGGCGGTGACGTAGATGTCGGCCTCGCCCAGGGTGTCCTCGACGGTGGTGACCTCGAAGCCTTCCATCGCGGCCTGGAGGGCGTTGATGGGGTCAATCTCGGTGACGATGACGCGCGCGCCGAAGCCGCGCAGGCTGTGGGCGCTGCCCTTGCCCACGTCGCCGTAGCCGCAGACCACGGCGGTCTTGCCGGCGATCATCACGCCCAGGGCGCGCTTGAGGCCGTCGGCCAGCGACTCGCGGCAGCCGTAGAGGTTGTCGAACTTGGACTTGGTGACCGAGTCGTTGACGTTGATGGCGGGCACGAGGAGTTTGCCGGCCTCGAGCATCTGGTAAAGGCGATGCACGCCGGTGGTGGTTTCCTCGGAAACGCCCTTCCACTCCTTGACCGCGGCGGTGAACCAGCCGGGGCGTTCCTTGGCGCAGCGTTTGAGGAGGTCCTTGATGACCTGTTCCTCGTGGCTGGCAGAAGGGGTGTTCACCCAATCGCTGCCCTGCTCCATTTCGTAGCCCTTGTGGAGAAGGAGCGTGGCGTCGCCGCCGTCGTCCACGACCAGGTGCGGGCCTTTGCCGCCGGGGTGCGTAAGGGCGTTGAGGGTGAACTGCCAGTAGTCTTCGAGCGACTCGCCCTTGAAGGCGAAGACGCTGACGCCGGCTTTGGCGACGGCGGCGGCGGCGTGGTCCTGGGTGCTGAAGATGTTGCAAGAAGCCCAGCGGACCGACGCGCCGAGCTGGACGAGCGTCTCGATGAGCACGGCGGTCTCGATGGTCATGTGTAGTGAGCCGGAGACGCGCACGCCGGCCAGCGGCTTTTGCGGGCCGTATTTGGCGCGGATGGCCATCAGGCCGGGCATCTCCTGCTCGGCCACGCCGATTTCTTTGCGGCCCAGGTCGGCCAGGGAGAGGTCTTTGACCACGAAGTCGCGCCGGCCATTGCCGTTGCGGGTCTTGAGGGCGGCTTTCACGAGTTTGGTCCGGGAGGGAGGAAGTTTGACGGTTGCCATATTGATCAAGAGGTTCGGTGTTGATTCATCGGTTTACTCCAACGGGGCGATTTTCGCGGGGGTGCGGCCGGCCACGGCTTGCTCCCAAGCCATCATGAGTTCATCGCGGTGCTGAAACGCCCAGTCCAGCACCATGCTTCGGGCTCGTGAGGGCAGAAATCCTTGCAGCAACGCCAGCGTGCGGATGTCGAACTGCGCGTCATACTCCGCGTATTCCGCATGGAAGTGCGGCGGAGGGTGGTCCTCAAAGCACAAGAAAATGCGGATGCCATAGAAGCGCGAGACCTCAGGCATGTGCTGTCTCCTGTCGGAGGGCGGGAATAATGTCCTCGGGTTTGAGGCCGGTGATTTGGAGATACAGGGCATCGGCACAGAGATCAATTTCACCGTCGCCTTCACCCCAGACCACCCGCCGTCCGCGCTCGCACCGCGCGCTCTTAAAGAAGGCCGGATCCCGCCACGCGGCAAAGACGCCTTGTCCTACCAAGGCCGAGAGGTCCACGACCCCTTCGACGCCGTCGTCAAAGCGCAGCTTGAGGCGGCAGTCCGTCATTGGTTCGGCGAACACAATACGTTTCATGTCCCCAACGTGCGTTACGAGATTGCCTGCTTCAAGGCTTCGACCTTGTCCGTCCGTTCCCAGGTCAGGTCGGGGTCGTTCTTGCCAAAGTGGCCGTAGTTGGTGGTCTTGGCGTAAATGGGCCGGCGCAAGTCCAGTTGTGTGATGATGTCCGCGGGCTGGAAGCTAAAGACCTTTTGGACCGCGCGCAGGATTTTCTCCTCGTCCACCGTGCCCGTGCCGAAGGTGTCCACGCTCACGCTGACGGGGTCGGGATAGCCGATGGCATAGGCGAACTGGATTTCACAGCGGCGGGCCAGGCCGGCCGCAACCACGTTTTTGGCCACCCACCGGCCCATGTAGGCGGCGCTACGGTCCACCTTGGTGGGGTCCTTGCCCGAGAAAGCGCCCCCGCCGTGCCGGCCCATGCCGCCGTAGGTGTCCACAATGATCTTGCGGCCGGTCAGGCCCGAGTCGCCTTGCGGACCGCCCACGACGAACCGCCCGGTGGGGTTGATCAAGTATGTGGTCTTAGGGGTGAGCAGGTTTTTGGGCAGCACTTTCTTGATCACCTGCTCGATACAAAAGCGCTCGATCTCGTCGTGCTCGACGTCCGGGGTGTGTTGCGTGGAAATGACCACGTTGGTGATGGCCACGGGGCGGCCGTCTTCGTAGGCGACCGAGACCTGCGACTTGGCGTCGGGCCGCAGCCAGCGCACCTTGCCGCTCTTGCGGATGCGGGTCAGCTCGCGCCCGAGCCGGTGCGCGAACATGATCGGCGCCGGCATCAATTCGGGCGTCTCGTCGCAAGCGTAGCCGAACATCATCCCCTGGTCGCCGGCACCCTGCTTGGCGGTTTTTTTCCCCTTGGCCTTGCGCGCGTCCACCCCCTGGGCGATGTCCGGCGACTGCGCGGTCAGGTACAGGTTCACAAAGACCCGGTCGGCGTGGAAAACGTCGTCTTCATGCACGTAGCCGATGTCGCGGATGGCCTGGCGGGCAATGGCGGCGTAATCCAGCTTGGCCCGGGTGGTGATCTCGCCGCCCACCACGACCACGTTGGACTTCACAAAGCACTCGCAGGCGACGCGGCTGAGCGGGTCCTGCGCCAGGCAGGCGTCCAGGACGTAATCGGAGATGGTGTCGCAGACCTTGTCCGGGTGGCCTTCGCCGACGGACTCGGAAGAAAAGATGAAGGTTTTGCTCATGGCGGGCGGTGTGTGTGTGTCGCGGACGTATTGACGTATCGCGATGCGAGGATATAACCGGTTTGGTCGGTGTCAACCCGTGATTTTGCGTCGCGCCTCGGGGGGCACCGGCCGACGCTATATGCCCGAGACCGTGAAAGCCCTGCGTGCCCTGGCGGACCCCACCCGCCTACGCTTGCTGGCCCTGCTGCACGGGCAGGAACTGTCCGTCCACGAGCTGCAAGAAATCACCGGACTGGGTCAGTCCCGCATTTCCACGCACCTGGGGTTGCTGGCCGAGGCCGGTCTGGTGCGGGCGCGCCGCGAGGGCAAACGCACCTATTATGGCCTGGTGCGAAGCAATTCCCCCGCCGCTGCACTGCTTGGCCCGGCGTTCCACGGCGCCGACGAACTCCCCGAGCGCGAGGCCGACCAGATCAACCTGCGCCGGGTGCTCGACCTGCGGGCGCATCGCGAGCGGTTGTACTTCAACCAGGTAGCCGGCCGATTCGGGCGCAGCTACGGGCCGGGCCGTTCTTGGCAGGCGTTCGGCCAACTGCTCCTGCGCATCCTACCGCCGCTGACCGTGGCCGACCTGGGCTCGGGCGAAGGCCTGTTGAGCGAACTGCTGGCCCTGCGCTGCCGGAAGGTCATCGCCGTGGACAACTCGGAAAAGATTATCGCCTTCGGCGCCGCCAAGGCCCGCAAGGCCGGACTGAACAACCTCGAATTCCGCCTGGGTGACCTCCAGGACCCGCCCATCGCCGATGCCACAGTGGACGTGGTGATTCTGAGCCAGGCCCTGCATCACGCCGAAGACCCGCCGCGCGCGTTGCGCAGTGCCCATTGCATCCTCAAACCCGGCGGCCAGGTCATGATCCTCGACTTGCGGCAACACACCTTTGCCAAGGCCCGCGAACTGTACGGTGACCTCTGGCCGGGCTTTGCCGAAAGCGACCTGCACCGCTGGCTGGAAGCGGCGGGCTTCAGCCAGATCGAGATCACCGTGGTCGCCCGGGAAGAGGAACCTCCGCACTTCGAGACCCTCCTGGCCGCGGCGGTGAAGTAGCCCGGCCGGCCCGGGCGACTGCACATTTTCCCCGGCCTCCCGTTTGCCGAGGGGACGGCCGGCAATCCCACCCGACGCGGCCGCCAAACGAAACGCGCGGGCGGCTAAAACACCGTCCCCTTGAGCTGCTTGAGCGCATTGATCAGGAACTGGAAGGCGATGGCCGCCAGCAAGAGCCCCATCAGCCGGGTGGTGATTTTCATGGCGATGGGGTTGATCCATTGCGCGCCCCGGGCCGAGACCCGCAGGATGAGGTACGAGACCGCGCACACCACCACGATGCACGCGTACAGCGCGAGCTGCTGGCTGAGGTGCTGCGCCTTGGTCTGGAGGATGATTACGTTCGAAATGGCACCCGGCCCGGCCAGCAACGGCACCCCCAACGGGGCAATCGCGATGTCGTCCTTGGCGGCGCCGGCTTCTTTCTCCTCCGGGCTTTCCCGCGTCTCGGAAGGGTGGGCGCGGAGCATGTCCAGGGCAATCATCAGCAGAATGACGCTCCCGGCCATTTGGAAGGCCGGCAACGAAATGCCCAGGAAGGCGAAAATCTGCTGGCCGATCAGGGCAAACACGATCAGCACCCCCGCCGCCAGCGCGCAGGCGATCTTGGCCATGCGATCGCGCTGCGCCGGCGTGTCGTGGGGCGTCATGGCCAGAAACACCGGCACCACCGCCAGCGGGTCAATGATCACGAAGAGCGAACTGACCGCCAGCAGGATGTACTCAAAGAGATTCACCCGCGCCTTTCTGGCGGTTCCCGTGCCGCCACGCAAGCCGGCGCAAGGATGGCGTCCTTCATTCCGTGAATGAGCTTCTTGTCCGCCGGGCACAACGTGGCCAGCACCCCGCCCAGGTGGGGCCGCGCGGCGTCACCCTCGCCGTGGACGAAATAGTACGGGCAGAGCCGCACCCGGGCCGGCATGGCCACCGGGCGGTCCTGGTCGAAATCGAAATACGCCGCCGGCACCACGCGCGGCTTGTGGTAACGCTGGAGCACGTAGGGCGAGGTGGAAAATGACCGCAGCGCCTCGTCCACCGCCGCCGCCCAGTCCGCCTGCGAGACGTCGCTCCCCAGCGTGACGCTGCGCGCCCCCCAGGCCGTCGGGTGGAAGCCGGAGACCTTCAGGACCAGGTGGCGCTCGCGCTGGGACAGGGCCTTGAGCTGTTGCCAGTCCGTCAGTCCCAGCTCGGGGATGGCCGCGTGCGGCGGCAGTGGCGTCGGGTCCACCACCCAGGTGTATGGGACGTGCCGGCACAAGCGCTCGAAGAAGGCCGCGCCCAAGTGCTGATGCCAGAAACCGCGCAGGTTCCGATTCCACAGCAGGGCAAACAGCAGCTTTTCCTCGAACACCGGCTTGGGCGGCGGGGTTAGGCGGATTTGGCCGGCGGCCGCCCGTTCAAAAAGCCGCGGCGCGGCGGGCACGTGGACCAGATCGAACAACTCGAAGAAGCGGTACACCGCCTCGCCGGGTTGCGGCTCGCACCAATCCGCCGCCCGCACGGCGAGGGCCGGGCGCTGGACCTGTCCCGCCAGCCAGACCATCTCCGGGCGGTAGGCGGCGGATTCCTCGGACACGATAATGTGCGCGGCGGGCGTCGCACCGAAGATGCCAGCAAAGCCCTCCACCATACCGCGGGCGCCGCCGATGATTTCGCGGGGCGCGCCCAGCACCTCGGGCTGCGCGTAGGTCTGATTCAGCCACGCGGTCAGGCCGATGCCCCCGGGCACGGCGTCCAGTTCGCTGATGGCGAACCCTTCGTTGGTCAGCAACAGGTCCGGGCGGATGACCCGGGGCAACTCGTGCTTGAAGGTCGGATGGCGCTGCCAGGCCAGCAGGTCGGCGGGCTTGCCCTGGTCGAGCAGTTGGGCCACCCACCCGGGCTGCCGACCCTCCGCGCTCTGGCGGTAGAGCAAATTGACCGCCCGATAAAACTGGAGCAACACCCGGCCAAGGAACTCCAGCTCGCGCGCCAGTTCCGGCTCGAGAGCGAACGGCTCGGGGGCAATGCGCCAGTGTTGGTCGGCAAACAGCCCGCCCGGCGGCAGGGCCGCGCGGATGGCGTGGGCGGCGCGGCGGGCGGCTGAATCCGGGGTGCTCAAAGGCCCTCGTACACGGCCGCCACGGGCAGGGTGAGCAGGAGGGAGGCCAGCGTGAATTGGGCCTCCAACCCGGCGACCTTTTGAGCGCGCCAGCCTTCGGCCTTGCGGTAGAGCGTGATTTCGGGCGACGCTTGCGCCACCAGCACGTATTCCTCGAGCGACTCGAGGGTCGTGTAGGCGAAAAATTTCTCCCGCTTGTCCACGCGCTCGGTTGAGGGGGACATGACCTCGATGATCAGTTTCGGATGCCGGATGAAGCGCGGGTCGGTGTCGCGCGGGTCGCAGGTCACCACCAGGTCGGGGTAGTAGTAGTACGCGTCGTCGCGGATGCTGAGGTTGACGCGGATGTCGCTCATGTAGGCCTTGCAGCGCCCGCCCCTTAAATGCTGGCGTATGGCAAAGGCAAGGTTGAGGGCGATGGTGTTATGGGCGCGAGTTTCCCCGGCCATGGCGTAAACCAGCCCGCCCAGGTACTCATGCCGCACGTCGCTGAGTTCCTCGGCCGCCAGGTAGTCTTCCACACTGACGTAATCGTGTTTCTCCGCCGCCTGCATGGCGGAACTATGACCGGAAAACCGCGTCCTGACAAGCCGGCGGCACCAAGGCGGTCGGAATCAGGGTGCCTCAAGCCCCCCCACGCACCGCCCCCTCCCCTGCCCTGGTTGGGGCGCGCTCGCCCGCCCGCCAAGCGCCGCGTTCAGGTCCGCACCTGGCCGCTGCCCAAGCCGATCCACTTGTAGCTGGTGAGCTCTTCCAGCCCCATCGGCCCGCGGGCGCCCACCTTGTCGGTGCTGATGCCGATTTCGGCCCCCATGCCGAACTCGCCGCCGTCGGTAAACCGGGTGCTGGCGTTCCAGTACACGGCGGCGCTGTCCACCCCCTGCAGGAAACGCCAGGCGGTCGTCTCGTTGCGGGTGACGATGCTGTCGCTGTGGGCCGAGCCGTAATGGTTGATGTGATCCACCGCGGCGCGCACGCCGTCCACCACCCGCACGTTGAGGATGTAGTCGTTGTACTCGGTGAACCAGTCCTGCTCGGTGGCGGGACGAATCTCGGTGGGCGGTTGGGGCTCGCCACCTTGAAGAATGGCCAGCGCCTCGGGGTCGGCGCGCAGTTGCACCTTTTTCTCGGCCAGACGGGCGGCGATGCGCGGCAGGAACGTGGCGGCCAGTGGCCGGTCCACCAGCAGGGTTTCCATCGCGTTGCAGACCGCGGGCCGCTGGCATTTGGCGTTCAGGACGATGGCCTCGGCCATGTCGGGGTCGGCCTCGCGGTCCACATAGACATGGCAGACGCCCTTGTAATGCTTGATGACCGGCACCTTCGAGCACTCGGCCACGGCGCGGATGAGACCCTCGCCGCCGCGGGGCATGCACAGGTCCACGTACTGGGTGAGCGAAAGCAGCGCCGGAATGGCCTCCCGGTCGGGCGTGGGCACCACCTGGATGGCGTGCGCGGGGAACCGTTCGCCCAGGCTGGCGCGGCCGGCGCGGACCAGGGTGTCGGCGATCAGGCGGTTCGAGTGCAGGGCCTCCTTGCCGCCGCGCAGGATGGTGGCGTTGCCGCTTTTGAAGCACAGGCCGGCGGCGTCGGCCGTCACGTTCGGCCGGGATTCGTAGATGATGACCACCACGCCGATGGGCACCGCGACCTTTCGCAACCGCAGCCCGTTGGGACGGGTGCGCTCGTCGAGCACGCGGCCCACGGGGTCGGGCAAAGCGGCCACTTCGCGCAGGCCGCGGGCCATGGCCGCGATGCGTTTTTCGTCGAGCCGGAGGCGGTCGAGCATGGCGGCGGAAAGGCCCAGTTGGCGGCCGGTGTCGAGGTCGCGGGCGTTGGCCTCGAGCAGCGTGGGCGCTTCCCGCTCGAGGGCCTCGGCCATGGCGAGCAGGGCCTGGTTTTTCTCGGCGGTGCTCAGGTCGGCCAGGGTGCGCGAGGCGTCCTTGGCCCGGCGGGCCAGCTCGGTCATTTGTTCCAGCAAACTCATGCGGGCAGATTAAACCCGCGGCGGCGCGCGGAAAATCCCTTTTCACCGGCGCGGCCCGCGACGGCAGCGGCGCTTGGGGGCCGGTGCGGCCAGCGTTGACTTCACCCGCCCCGCCCGGTACATGAGCGCGAACACAAGCCTATGGCCGACCTCAGCCTCTTCGCCGCGTTCACGCTCAGCCGGCTGGACGTGCTCATCTTCGTCGCCTTTGTGCTCACCGTGGTGGGGGTGGGCCTGTACCAGAGCCGGGGCGAGCGGGCGGGCAGCAGCGAGGATTACTTCCTGGCCGGCCGGGGGCTGAAGTGGTGGCTGATCGGTTTTTCGCTCATCGCGGCCAACATCTCGACCGAGCAATTCGTGGGCATGAGCGGCAACGCCGCCAGCCACGTGGGCCTGGCCATTGCCAGCTACGAGTGGATGGCCGCCATCACGCTGGTGGTGGTAGGCTTTGCCTTCCTGCCGTACTTCCTGCGCGTGGGCATCTTCACCATGCCGGAATTCCTCGAACACCGCTTCGATGCCCGCGCCCGGACTTACATGGCCGTGGCCACGATCCTGATTTACCTGTTGTTGCTGGGCTCGGTGACCTATTCCGGGGCGCTCACCATCAAAACCCTCGCCGGCCAGGCCGGCTTTCAGCTCACGCTGGCCCAGGGCTCGCTGCTCATCGGCTTGGTGGCCATGATTTACGTGACCGCTGGCGGGCTCAAGGCGTGCGCGTGGGCGGACCTCATCCAGGGCAGCGCGCTGGTGCTCGGCGGCGCGGTGATTATGTGGTTTGCCTTCGACCGGCTCGGCGCGGCCACGGAGGCGGCGGCCATCGTCAGCGCCCAAACCGGCGCGGTGGAAATCCGGCCCCTGGCGCCCGGCACCGGCGCGCTGGCGCGGTTTTGGGAGCTGAACACCCCGCGCATGAACATGTTCCTGCCCAGGTCGGACGCGGTGCTGCCGTGGACGGCGCTGTTGCTGGGCCTGTGGATTCCGAACTTCTACTACTGGGGGCTGAACCAGTACATCACCCAGCGCACGCTCGGCTCGGCGTCCCTGGCCGAGGGCCAGCGCGGCATCGTCTTCGCCGCGTTCTTGAAACTGCTGATCCCCTTCGTGATCGTCATCCCCGGCATCATCGCCTTCAACCTGTACTCGCACGAAATGCGCCTGGAGGCCGGCAGCGACAAGGCCGCGGCGCTGGCGCGCTACCTGAAGGCCAACCCGCAGACCCAATTCGTGGAGCGGGCGGACGCGCCGACCGAAGCGCAAATCGCCGCCTGGACGCCGGGCCGCTACTTGCTCGCCGTGTACCCGGACGAGCGTGCGCTGGCGGCCGTTCGTGTGCGCAATCCCTATGTGTTGCCGATGACCCGGGCCCAGTTCGAGGCGGCGGCGCCGGCCGAATTCACCTTGTTCACGCCCGGGGACCACTCGTGGAAGGCCGTGAACCCCGGGCTGGCCGAGGAAATCGAGGCGTTCAACGCCCGCGTCGAAGCCGCCGCCCGGGCGGCGGGTCGCCAACCCGCGGTCGAAAAACTCATCGCCTACAAGTACGACACCGCGCTGGCCCAACTGCTCGGGCATGTGTTGCCGCAGGGGACGGGCCTGACCGGCTTCGTGCTGGCGGCGCTGCTGGGTGCGGTGGTCAGCTCGCTGGCGGCCATGCTCAATGCCGCGTCCACGATCTTCGCGATGGACGTGTTCAAGAAGCACCTGGCCCGCACGGCCCCGCCCGCCACGGTGGTCACGGCGGGCCGCCTGGCGGTGGTGGGCTTTGCGGCGGTGGCGGTGCTGCTGGCGCCGCGGTTGGGCGACCCCAAGATCAGCAACAGCATTTTCACCATCATCCAGGCCGGGCAGGGGTTCATCTCGCCGGGGATTCTGTCGGTGTTTGCCTTCGGCCTGGTGGTGCGGCGGGCGCCGCCGGTGTGCGGCATTGCCGGACTGGTGACCAACCTGGTGGTCTATGGTTTCCTGATGCTGTTGAGTGTGCAGTTCCTCAACGCCATGGCCATCTGCTTCGGCGTTTGCCTGGCGGTGATGCTCCTGCTCACACTGGCCCGGCCGCTGCCGCAGCCCTTTGTCTTCACCCAGCGATCCGCCGTTGCCCTGGAGACCTCGCGTGGCGCCCGGCTCGCCGGCGGTCTGGTGATCTTGATCACGCTGGCCCTGTACGTCATTTTCAGCCCGTTGGTAGCGGCGCGCTGAGCGCGTTTGCCCTGAGCCTTTCGCAACCCACCATGAAACCACAAAACCGTAATCCCCTCCTGCTCGCGGTCCTGCTGGCTGCGGCTCTGACCGCCTGCTCCACCTGTCCCTGCCCCTGCCCCTGCAAGGGCAAGCGACCCGCAACCTCCGCCATGAAAGCCTCGATCGAAAAAGCGCCGTTCGGCCGCGCGCCGGACGGCACCCCCGTGGACCTCTACACCCTGCGCAACGCCCGCGGCCTGACCGTGAAGGTCATGACCTACGGCTGCCTCATCACGGAAATCCACGCCCCCGACCGCCACGGCCGCCTGGGCGACATCGTGCTGGGCTTCGACAACCTAGACAGCTATCTCAAGGGCCACCCGTACTTCGGCTGCGTGGTGGGCCGCTACGCCAACCGCATCGCCAACGCCCGCTTCACCCTCGACGGCCGCACCTACACCCTGGCCGCCAACGACGGCGCGCACGCCCTGCACGGCGGCCGCAAGGGCTTCGACAAGGTGGTCTGGGCCGCCGAGCCGGTGCCGGTGCCCCACGGCGTGGCCGTGCGCTTCAGCTACACCAGCCCCGACGGCGAGGAAGGCTACCCCGGCAATCTCAAGGCGCGGGTGACCTACACCCTCACCGACGACAACGAACTGCGCATGGACTACGAGGCCACGACCGACAAACCCACCGTGGTCAACCTCACCAACCACACCTACTGGAACCTCGCCGGCAGCGGCGCCATCTACGACCACGAACTCACCCTCCACGCCGACCACTTCACGCCCGTGGACGCCACCCTGATCCCCACCGGCGAAATCGCCCCCGTGGCCGGCACGCCCATGGACTTCACCCGGCCCAAACCCATCGGCCGCGACCTCAAGCAGCTCACCAACCAGCCGCAGGGATACGACCACAACTTCGTGCTGCGCGGCGGCGGCGGGAAACTGGCCCCCTGCGCCACGATCCACGAGCCCCGGACCGGCCGGGTGCTCGAAATCTGGACCGACCAGCCGGGCGTGCAGTTCTACAGCGGCAACTTCCTGGACGGCACCCTCACCGGCAAGGGCGGCCAGGTGTACCGCCAGCACCACGGTTTCTGCCTCGAGACCCAGCACTACCCGGATTCGCCCAACCAGCCCAAATTCCCGAGCGTGGTGCTCCGGCCCGGGCAGGTGTACCGCTCCACCACGGTCCACAAGTTCAGCGCGCGCTGAGCCGCGCCCACGCCCGGACGCTTGACACGAGGCGCCCGCTGCGGTTTACTCACGCCGTCAAATGAATCGCTTTGCCGACAAAGCCCTCGTGCTGGTAGTCGTTGTAGCCAACGGCGCCGCCGTCGGGCTTTGTTGCGCGTGAACGCAGATTGGCACAAAGAACCCACGGCTGGCCGCCAGTCGTGGGTTTTTTGTTACCCGGACCGGCGACGGCCACTCAGCGCGAACAACGACATGAGCAAAACCACCAAAGCCCCCAAAACCACTCCCTCCACCCGCGCGCGGCGCGGGACGCTCGGTCCGGCCATGCTGGGCAGCGACATCCTGGTCCAGGCGCTCGAACGCGAAGGCGTCGAGGTCATCTTCGCCTACCCCGGCGGCGCCAGCATGGAAGTGCACCAGGCCCTGACCCGGTCCAAGCAGATTCGCACCTACCTGCCCCGGCACGAGCAGGGCGGCGTCTTTGCCGCCGAGGGCTACGCCCGCGCCAACGGCCGGGCCGGCGTGTGCATGGCCACCAGCGGCCCCGGCGCCACCAACCTGGTCACCGGCATCGCCGACGCCTACATGGACTCGGTGCCCCTGGTGGCCATCACCGGCCAGGTGCCCCAGCACATGATCGGCAAGGGCGCCTTCCAGGAAACCGACATCTTCGGCATGACCCTGCCGGTGGTGAAGCACAGTTACCTGGTCACCGACGTCAACGACATCCCGCGCATTGTCAAAGAGGCCTTTTACATCGCCCAGACCGGCCGGCCCGGCCCGGTGGTGATTGACCTGCCCAAGAACGTCCAGCAGCAGCGCACCCAGCCCGTCTTCCCCGACCGCGTCGAGTTGCGCGGCTACAACCCGGACCGCCGCGCCGACGACGTGGCCCTGCACGAAATCATCGGCCTCATCGAAAAGTCCGAACGCCCGGTGCTGTACTGCGGCGGCGGCATCGTGACCAGCGGCGCGGCCGAAGAATTGCGCCGCTTCGCCCGCGCCACCGGCATCCCGGTCACCACCACCATCATGGGCTGCGGCGTCTTCCCCGAGACCGACCCGCTCTCGCTCAAGTGGCTGGGCATGCACGGCGCCGCCTACGCCAACTGGGCCGTGGCCGAGGCCGACCTGCTCCTGGCCTTCGGCGTGCGGTTCGACGACCGCGTGACCGGCAAGGTCGAGAAGTTCTGCGAGCACGGCACCATCGTGCACGTGGACATTGACCCCTCCGAGATCAACAAGAACCGGCAGGTCCACCTGCCCATTGTCAGCGACGTGCGCTACGCGCTGCGCCGGCTCAACGCCCTGCTGGCCGAGCGGCCGATCCAGAAAAAATTCACCGCCTGGCATCAGCGCATTGCCGAGCTCAAGGCCAAGGCCCCGTTCCGCTGGCAGTTAACCCCGGACGTGCTCAAGTCCCGGCACGTGCGCGAACTGGCCGGCGGCGACCCCAGCCAGGTCATCCTGCCCCAGGAAGCCATCGCCGTGCTGTACGAACTGACCGGCGGCGACGCCATCATCACCACGGGCGTGGGCCAACACCAGATGTGGGCCGGCCAGTTCTACCACTTCACCCGGCCGCGCCAGTTCATCACCAGCGCCGGACTGGGCGCGATGGGCTACGGCTACCCGGCCGCGCTGGGCGCCAAGGTCGCCTGCCCGGACAAGCAGGTCATAGACATTGACGGCGACGGCTCGTTCCTCATGAACATCCAGGAGCTGGCCATGGCCCACATCGAGTGCATCGCCGCCAAGGCGATGGTCCTCAACAACCAGCACCTGGGCATGGTCGTGCAGTGGGAAGACCGCTTCTACAACAGCAACCGCGGCCACACTTACCTGGGCGACCCCCAGCACCGCGAGCAGATTTACCCGGACTTTGTGGCCATCGCCCGCGCCTTCAACGTGCCGTGCGAGCGCGTCTTCTTCCGCAAGGACCTCCGCGCTGCCATCCAACGGATGCTCGACGCGAAGGAACCTTACGTGCTGGACATCATCACGCCCTACACCGAACACGTCCTGCCCTTCATCCCCGCCGGCAAGACCGTGCAGGACATGATCTGGCAATGACGCGTTCGCGCTGAGCTGCCAGCGCCCGGAAGAGCCGCCGGGCCAGGCGGGGGGAATTATGCGAGTCGCCGCATCACGCCGGCCATCGCCAGCGCGGTCTCGGCGGCTTCGCGCCCGCGGTTGAGCCGGCCCAGGCAACGCGCCCGGGCCTGGGCCTCGTTGTCCAGGAGCAACACCTCGTGGATGACCGGCAGCCCGTGCTCGACCTGCAGCCGCGCCAGCGCGTCGGTCACCGCCCGGCCGATGAGGTCGGCGTGCGCCGTCTCGCCCCGGATCACCACGCCCAGGCAGATCAACGCGTCGTACTGCGGCGTGACCCGGGCCAGCCGCGCGGCCACGGCCGGGATTTCAAACGCCCCGGGCACGCGCACGACCTCCACCGCCGCGCCGGCCGCGCGCAACGTTTCCCGCGCCGCCCGCACCAGGGCGTCGGCAAAACGGGGGTTGTAGCGCGAGGCGATCACGGCAAACCGGCCGCCGCGGGAGCGGACACGCCGGGCTTTCATGGCTTTGAGCATGGCGGAATTTCGGGACGGCTAGAGCAGGTGGCCCATTTTTTCCCGCTTGGCTTTGAGATAGCGGGCATTGTGGGGGTTGGGCGGAATGCGGATGGGTACCACCTCGGTAATGACCAGCCCGTAGCCCTCCAGGCCCACCAGTTTGCGCGGGTTGTTCGTGAGCAGCCGGATGGTGCGCAGGCCCAGGTCCGCCAGTATCTGCGCGCCCAGGCCGTACTCGCGCAGGTCCATCGGGTAGCCGAGCTTGAGGTTGGCCTCGACCGTGTCCAGCCCGGTCTCCTGGAGCTTGTAGGCGCGGATTTTGGCCGGCAGCCCGATGCCCCGGCCCTCCTGCCGCATGTACACGATCACGCCCCGCCCCTCCTCGCTGAGCTGGCGCATGGCTTGGTGCAGTTGCGGACCGCAGTCGCACCGGCGCGACCCGAACACGTCGCCGGTAAGGCACTCGCTGTGCACCCGCACCAGCACATTTTCCTGCCCGGCCACCTCGCCGCGCACCAGGGCCAGATGATGCTGGCCGTCGAGCTTGGACCGGTACAGGTGCAGCACAAAGTCGCCATAATCGGTGGGCAGTTGCACCGTCTCCACCCGCTCGACCAGCCGCTCGCGCGTGCGCCGGTAACGGATGAGCGCCTCGATGGTGCCCAGCTTGAGCCGGTGCCGGCGGGCAAACCGCCGCAACTCCGGCAGCCGCGCCATTGTGCCGTCGTCGCTCATGATCTCGCAGATCACCGCCACGGGCCGGCACCCGGCCAGCACCGCCAGGTCCACCGCCGCCTCGGTGTGGCCGGCGCGCTGCAGCACCCCGCCCGGCTTGCTGCGCAGCGGAAACACATGCCCGGGCTGGACCAGATCGCTGGGCGTGGCGGTGGGGTCGGCCAGCACGGCGATGGTGCGCGCGCGGTCGGCGGCGCTGATGCCGGTGGTGATGCCGCGCGCGGCGTCCACGCTGACCTGGAAGTCGGTTTTGAACGACTCGCGGTTGTCCTTGACCATCCGCTCGATGCCCAGTTGTTGCAGACGCTCCGAGGTGGTGGGCACGCAGATCAGCCCCCGCCCGAACCGGGCCATGAAGTTCACCGCCGCGGGGGTGACATGCTCGGCGGCCATGACCAAATCGCCCTCGTTCTCGCGGTCGGCGTCATCCACCAGGATGACCATCCGGCCGCGGCGGATGTCGGCGATGAGGTCCTCGATGGAGTCAAACTCCGCGCGTTTCACAGAGCGTGGAGCGTAGTCCAATCGAAGCCAAACGCCAGTCGCAATGCGTCGAGGCCTCCGACGCAATCGCCGCCGACCCGGCGGGCTCAATGCCGTGCCGCCGCCAGCAGCCGCTCGATCTCCCGGCGCCGCGGCGCCGAAGGTTGCGCGCCCGGACGCGTCACGGACACCGCCGCGGCGGCGTTGGCAAACCGCACCGCCTCGGGCAACGCCCGCCCCTCGCCCAGCGCCACGGCCAGCGCGCCGTTGAAAACGTCCCCGGCCGCCGTCGTGTCCACCGCGCGCACCTTGAACCCGGGCACCAGTTGCTGCACCCCCGGCCCGGCCAGCCACGCCCCCCGCGCGCCCAGCGTCACGATGACGATGCCCACTCCCCGCGCCCGCAACTTCTCAGCCGCCTGCGCGGCGGTGGTTTCATCGCGCACCGTCACGCCGGTGAGCAACTCGGCCTCGGTTTCGTTCGGCGTGAGGATCGTGACCTGGCGCAACAGCGCCGCGGGCAGCGGACGCGCCGGGGCCGGGTTCAAAATCACGCGCACCCCGGCCCGCGCTGCCAGCTCCGCCGCGGCCCGGACCGTCTCCAAAGGGGTCTCGAGTTGCAGCAGCACCACGTCGGCGCGGGCGATGGCGTGCCGGGCCTTGCGCACGTCCGCCGGGGAAAGCCGCGCGTTGGCGCCGCCCGCCACGCCGATGGCGTTCTCGCCGTCCTTGGCCACAAAGATCAGGGCCACGCCCGACGGCGCGGCGCGGTCGCGCCACACAAACCGCGTGTTCAGGCCGTCGCGCGCGAAACCGGCCAGGGCCGCGTCGCCGAAGGTGTCCCGCCCCAGCCGTGCCACGAAGGTCACCTGCCCGCCCGCCCGCGCCGCAGCCACGGCCTGGTTGGCGCCCTTGCCGCCTGCGGCGGTGGCAAAGGCGCCGCCCAGCACCGTCTCGCCCGGACGCGGGATGTGGTCGAGCCGAAGGATCAAGTCGGTGTTCGAGCTGCCGATGACAACAATCTGGGGCGGCATGGTGGGCGCAAATTTGTTCGCGGCGGCGCGGCCCGAGGCAGCTCTTTTCCGGCGCGCTGTGTGCGGGTCGGGCCATCCGACCGCTGGCTTCGCCCGCAAGACTCGCCGGACGCCGCGCGTTTGGCAACGCCCGCCTGTCACGGGGCAACCCGCACGGCGCATTTCAGTTTTTGAGCACCAACGTCAGGAAGCCCAACAAAACGCCGTTATCCCTCAACATTCCCGCAGCGCTGACCGGCGAAAATCCCAAGATGGTGGGGTTGTTCAAAAAGTGAAATGCACCCCGGCCTGGGCGTGGTTCGACAATCTCTTCGACACCACCGGCCTGTGGCAGTACTA
>CAYXPA010000017.1:0-45671 GCA_964466945.1 uncultured Verrucomicrobiota bacterium
GCGCTTTGCGAGGTAGGGCGCCGCTGCGCCGGCGCCGGTTCCACGGCCGCGAACCGCGACGGTGCCGGGCTAGACGGAGTCTCGCCCCACCGAAGGTTTGCCCTGGCCGCGTCGCAGCGCGGCCCTACCGCGCGCCCGCGTTTGGATCTGCCGCCGACCCGCGGCACAGGCCGCCAGCCTGCCGTCGCGCCGACTGCCAGCCGGCCCTCGGTGGTCGGTGCGCGGAGCTCCGGCGGGTTGGAAACCCGCGGTACAGCAGACCAGAGGTCTGCGCTACGCCGCCGACGCACCTTCGTCCCACAGCGCCGGCAAGCCGGCGCACTCCACACGCTTGGCGCTGTATCGGGCGCTCGACCTGCGGGACAGCGCCGGGCGTGTGCGCTTTGCGAGGTAGGGCGCCGCTGCGCCGGCGCCGGTTCCACGGCCGCGAACCGCGACGGTGCCGGGCTCGACGGAGTCTCGCCCCACCGGAAGTTGCCCCGGCCGCGTCGCAGCGCGGCCCTACCGCGCGCCCGCGCGCGGCCCGAGGCCAGGCGGCACCTCCCGCTCGCCGCTTTGCGTCGGAAGGCGCCGTTGCTTGACGCCCTCGAGCGGGCTACCTACCGTCGGTGGTTCATGCGGGCCTTTTCCCCGTCCTCCACCGGCGGCCCTCCGACTGCGGCTCGGCTACGCTTCGCTCCAGGTCTGCAGGCACTTGGTCCTGCCGTGCCCGCCGGGTCCGCCAGGCCGGACAAACGTCCGAGTGGCGCGCACCAAGCGCGGGAAGGGGCTGTTTTTTTTCCCTGATGAAAGCACGTGGCTGGTTGGTGTTGAGTGTGGGTCTGCTCGCGCTGGCGCCCGGCGGTTGCCGCCGGGCCGGTCCGCCGGGCGGCCCCGGTGGCCCCGGTGGCCCGGGTGGTCCCGCCGGCCCCGGCGCCAGCGGACCCGGCATGACCATGGCGTTGCCCGTAGTGGCGGTGGAGGTGCGCCGCCGACCGGTGGTCGAGTCCGTCTCGCTGGTCGGCAACCTGGCGCCGAACGAAGCGGTCGAGATCAAGGCCGAGACCGACGGCATCGTGAAGGAGGTCTTTTTCGAGGAGGGCCAGGTGGTGGAAGCCGGCGCCCTGCTGGTGCAGTTGGACGACACCAAGTTGCAGGCCGAACTGGCCGACGCCCGGGCGCGTCTGCAACTGGCCGAGGCCAGCCACGCTCGGGCGCGCGAGTTGCGCGAGAACCGGCTGATCTCCGAGCAGGACTACGACCAGGCGGCCTCGACGCTGGCGGTGAGCCGGGCCACGGTCGAACTGCGCGAGCGGCTGTTGCGAGACGCGCGGGTGGTCGCGCCGTTTCGCGGGCGCACCGGCGCGCGCTACGTCAGCCCCGGCCAGGTCATCTCCCGCAACACGGTCATCACCTGGCTGGTGGACCTGGACCCAATGAAGGTGGAAATGAACGTGCCGGAGCGGTTCCTGAGCCAGGTGCGCCCGGGCCAATCGGTGCAATTTCGCGTGGCGGCGTACCCGGACCGGCAGTTCGCCGGCGAAATCTACTTCATCGCCCCGCGCTTGGACGAGGGGACGCGCACCGCACTGGTCAAGGCGCGCCTTCCCAATCCCGAGGGGTTGCTCAAGGCCGGCATGGTGGCCAATCTCGAATTGACCCTCGTGTTGCGGCCGGAGGCGCCCTGCGTGCCCGAGGCGGCGTTGATGTACAACGGCGACACGAGCTTCGTGTTTCTGGTGGGCGCCGATGACACGGTGGCCCTGCGTCCGGTCACCGTGGGCCAACGGATGCCCCGCTGGGTCGAGATCACCGCCGGCCTGGCGGGCGGGGAACGGGTCATCGTCGAGGGCCACCAAAAGGTCGCTCCCGGCATGAAGGTGACGCTGGCGCCGCCGGAAAAGGCGGCCGCCTATGACAGTGACGCGCTCCAGCCCGCCCCGGCGCCGCCGTCCGCCGGCACCAACGGCCCACCTGCCGCCGCCGGCGGGCCTGCGCCCGGCGCTCCGCCCCCCGCCGCCGCCCGGACCGCCGCGCCCTGAGGCTGCCCCATGACCCTGCCCGATCTCAGCATTCGCCGGCCAGTGCTCACCTCGATGATGAGCCTGGCACTGGTGCTCTTCGGCCTGATCAGCCTCACCCGCCTACCGGTGCGGGAATTGCCGAACATTGACCCGCCGGTGGTGAGCGTCACCACCGTGTACCCCGGGGCGAACGCCCGGGTGGTGGAGACCGAGGTCACCGAGCGGCTCGAGGAGGCCCTGAGCAACATCGAGGGCATCAAGACCCTCACCAGCACCAGCCGCGAGCAGGTCAGCAACATCACCATCGAGTTCGACCTCTCGCGGGACGTGGACCTGGCGGCGCAGGACGTGCGCGACCGCGTGGCGCGCGTGCGCGGCCAGTTGCCCGAGGACATCCTCGAACCGGTCGTGGCCAAGCAGGAGTCCGACGCCCAGCCCATCCTGTGGATTTCGGTCAACAGCGACCGATACTCGCCGCGCGAGTTGACCACCATCGCCGAGTTGCAGATCAAGAACCGGCTCCAGACCGTGGCCGGCGTGTCCTCGGTCATCATCGGCGGCGAGAAACGGTTCGCCATGCGGTTGTGGCTGGACTCCGAGCGCATGGCCGCCCACGGGGTGACCGTGCTGGACGTGCAGCGGGCGTTGCGCGAGCAAAACGTCGAGCTGCCCAGCGGCCGGGTCGAGAACCTCGACCGCGAAATGACCATCCAGACCCTGGGCGAGCTCAAGACGCCCGAGGAGTTCAACAACCTGGTGCTGGCCCGGGACGGCGTGCGGCTGGTGCGCCTGCGGGACGTGGGCTGGGCCGAGGCGGGCGTGGCGGACCTGCGGGCCGTGGCGCGGTTCAACGGCCGGGCCACGGTGTTCCTGGGCGTGGTCAAGCAATCCCGGGCCAACACCGTCGAGGTGGCCCACGGCATCCGGGCGGAGCTGGAGCGGCTGCGGCCGGGGCTGCCGCCGGGCGTGAACCTGGTCACGGCCTACGACTCGTCCACGTTCGTCGAGGAGGCGATCCGGGAGGTGTGGATCACGCTGGCGATCGCCTTCGGGCTGGTGGTGGTGGTGATCTTCGTGTTTCTCCGCAACCTGCGCTCGACGGTGATCCCGGGCGTGGTCATTCCGGTGTCCATCGTGGGCGTGTTCACCGTGCTTTACGCGATGGGGTACTCGGTGAACATCCTGACCATGCTGGCGCTGGTGCTGGCCATCGGCATCGTGGTGGATGACGCCATCGTGGTGCTCGAGAACATCTACCGGCACATCGAGGCGGGCGAGCCGCCGATGTCGGCGGCGTTCGGGGCGATGCGGGAGATCGGCTTTGCCATCATCGCCATCACCATCTCGCTGGTGGCGGTGTTCATCCCGCTGGCCTTTCAGAAGACCGCCACGGGCCGGCTGTTCATCGAGTTTGCCTTTGCGCTGGCCGGCTCGGTGGTCATCTCGGCGTTTGTGGCGCTGTCGCTCACGCCCATGATGGCCGCCCGCATCCTGCGGCCGGTCCGGCGCGAGCAGCACGGGCCGCTGTTCTTGGCCTTCGAGCGCGGGTTCGAGGCGTTGTCCCGGGGTTACGGGGCGGTGCTGCGGCGGGCGTTGCGGCACCGCGTCCTGATGCTGGGCGTGGGGGCGGGGGCGTTGGCGTTGATGGTTTGGGCGTACCGGAGCCTGGACCAGGAGTTCCTGCCCGAGGAAGACCGGGGCGCGTTTCTGTGTTTCGTGGTCACGCCGGAGGGTTCGACGGCCGAGTACACCGACCGGATGATGCGGCAGATGGAGCAAATGCTCGAGACGGTGCCGGAAATCCGCTCCCGCGGCACCATCGTGGCCCCGCCGTTCAACGGGCCGGGCGCGGCCAACCAGGGCATCGCCTTTGTGCGGCTGCACCCGGAGCGCGCGCGCAGCGTGCAGGAGATCGTCAACGGCCCGCAGGGGTTGCGGCTGCGGTTTCTGGCGGGTATCGAGGGCGCGCTGGTGATTCCAAACATCCCCAAGCCGATCAGCCGCGGGTTTGGCGCGCCGTTCAACCTGGTGCTGCAGCATGACGATCTGGACCAGTTGAACACCACCGCCCAGGCCGTGGCCAACAAGCTGCGCACGCTCGGCTTCCTGGTGAACGTGCGCAGCTCCTTCGAGGTCACCAAGCCCGAGTTGCGCATCGAGATTGACCGCAACCGCGCCGCGGCGCTCGGGGTGTCGGTCGCGGACATCTCGCGCACGCTCCAGATTCTGTTCGGCGGGCTGGACCTGAGCCGGATCAAGGTGGGCGGCAAGCAGTACGACGTGATCGCGCAACTGGACCGGTTTTCGCGCCTCACCCCCCGGGACCTGGAGCGGGTGTACGTGCGCAACGACCGCGGGGCGCTGGTGCAGTTGAACAGCGTGGTGAACTACCGCTCCGGCGCGGCGCCCAACGCCATCGAGCATTACAACCGCCTGCGCAGCGCCACCATCACGGCCACGCCGGTCGGGGTCACCCTGGGCACGGCCCTCGCGCGGGTCGAGGCCCTCCTGGCCACGGAGCTGCCTCCGGGCACGCTCCACACCTGGTCCGGCGAGTCGCGCGACCTGCTCGAGGCGCAGGAGCAATTTTGGTGGATACTCGGGCTGGCCATCGTGATCGTGTACATGGTGCTGGCCTCGCAGTTCGAGAGTCTGGTGCATCCCTTCACCGTCATGCTCGCGCTGCCGCTGGCCGGGGTGGGCGCCTTCGGGTTGTTGTGGTTGATCGGTTTTGCCGGGCGCGCAGGCTGGCTGCCGCCGGTGCCGGCCATGAACTTCAACCTCTACAGCCAGGTGGGCGTGGTCCTCCTGGTGGGCTTGGTGACCAAGAACTCGATCCTGCTGGTCGAATTTGCCAACCAGCAGCGCGCCGCCGGCGCCGATTCGCACACCGCCATGGTCCGGGCCGGCCTGGTGCGGCTGCGGCCCATCCTCATGACCAGTTTTTCGACCATTGCCGGCATTCTGCCCATTGCCATCGGCTTTGGCGCCGGCGCCGAGAGCCGCCGGCCGATGGGCGTGGCGGTGGTGGGCGGCATGATCACCAGCACCTTCCTGACCCTGTTCATCATCCCGGTGGTGTACACGGCGCTGGCGGATTTGAGCGACCGGGTGCTCGGTCGCAAACCCGCCGCCGCACCCGCGCCGGCGGCCGTCCAACCCGCGGGCGGGTCTTAAAAGCCGGGCCGGTGCCGCGCGCGTCGGCGGGCGGAGGCGGTCGGGGCAAACCGCCGCGCCCCGCGCCGGCGCCCTGAAACGCCCGGAAGTTTTGTTTGAACATTTTCCGGCCGGTTTGTCTAAATTGGGCAGCCCGCCCTTGACAAAGGGTGTAAAACACAGGGCCGACCGCACGGCCCCGAGCCGAACGCGGAACTTGCCACCGCCGCACCGGGCTAGCCGGGTCGGGCGGTGGCGGTCTTTGGAGAGCGACGCATGATCAAAGTCGAGAACCTGGTCAAGGCCTTCGGCCCCAAGCTGGCCGTCAACGGCGTGTCCTTCACCGTCGAGCGCGGGGAGGTGCTCGGGTTCCTGGGCCCCAACGGCGCCGGCAAGTCCACCACCATGCGCATGATCACCGGCTTCATCCCGCCCACGGCGGGGCGCGTCACGGTGGGCGGCCACGACATGCTCGAGCACCCCATCGCCGCCAAACGCCTCCTCGGCTACCTGCCGGAGAACGCCCCCGCGTACACGGACATGACCGTCTGGGGCTTTTTGAACTTCGCCGCCGAACTGCGGGGCCTGCGTGGCGAGGCCAAACGCAAGGCGGTGCAGCGCGCCATCGAAATCTGTTTCCTGGACAGCGTGGTCCATCAGAGCGTGGACACGTTGTCCAAGGGCTACCGGCACCGCACCTGTTTCGCCCAGTCCATCATCCACGACCCGCCGGTGCTGGTGTTGGACGAGCCCACCGACGGGCTGGACCCCAACCAGAAGCACGAGGTGCGCACCCTCATCCGGCGGATGGGCCAGACCAAGGCCATCGTCTTTTCGACCCACATCCTCGAGGAGGTGGACGCGGCCTGCACGCGCGCCATCATCATTGACCGGGGCCAGATCGTGGCCAACGGCACGCCGGAGGAATTGCGGCAACGCTCCGAGCTGGCCGGGGCCGTGGCGGTGAGCGTGCAGGGCGCGCCCCTGGCCGTCGTAAACCAGAAGTTGCGCGAGTTGCCCACGGTCAAACGCACGCTGGTCCTGCGCGAGCAGCCGGCGGTGGTCATCCGCGCCTATCCGCAGGCCGGGGGCCGCAACGGCGAGTTGCAGGCGAGCATTTACGAGCTGGCGGTGCGCGAACGCTGGAAACTGCTCGAGTTGCGCACCGAGGAAGGCCGGCTCGACGAGGTTTTCCGCAGCATCACGCTGCCCGACACCACCCGCACCGTGAACGAGACGACGACCCCATGAGCGACACTGCCACGACGATCTCCGCCCCTTCCTCCCCCGCGCCGTCGGTCGCGGCGGCGACCCCGGCCCAGGCCGCCGGCGAGCACACCGGCGCGTTGCGCAATATCTGGGCCATTGCCAAGCGCGAGCTGGCCGGGTATTTCGCCTCGCCGGTTGCCTACGTGTTCATCGTGATTTTCCTGGTCCTGATCGGCTTTTTCACGTTCAACGTGGGCCGGTTTTTCTTGCGCAACGAGGCCTCGTTGAACTCGTTCTTCATGTGGCATCCCTGGCTGTACCTGTTTCTGGTACCGGCGGTGGGCATGCGCCTCTGGGCCGAGGAACGGCGCGTGGGCACCATCGAGTTGTTGCTCACGATGCCGGTGACCGCCTGGCAGGCCATCGTGGGGAAATTTCTCGCCTCCTGGCTGTTCCTGGGCCTGGCCCTGGCGCTGACCTTCCCCATGATCCTCACGGTGTCGTACCTGGGCGACCCGGACGCCGGCGCGATCTTCTGCGGGTACCTGGGCAGCTTCCTGCTGGCCGGGGCCTACCTGGCCGTGGGCTCGATGACCTCGGCCATGACCCGCAATCAGGTGGTGAGCTTCATCCTCTCGGTGGTGGGCTGCCTGTTCCTGGTGCTGGCCGGCTGGCCGCCGGTGACCGATGCGCTGACCTGGGCGCCGCCGTGGCTGCTCGAACTGGTGGCCTCGTTCAGCGTGATGCCGCATTTCGAGAGCTTCCAACGCGGGGTGATTGACCTGCGCGACATGGTCTATTTCGCCCTGGTGATGGTCTTCTGCCTGTTTACCACCGGCGTGATCATTCGCAGCCATCGCGCCGGTTGAACAAGCCACTTCCCCTCGCCTTGCTTGACCCATGAACCCGAACAAACACAAGTGGGAGCCGCTGCTGTACTCCGGACTGGGCGTGGCGGCCATGTTCCTGGTGCTCGTCGCTCTGGGCACCATCGTCAGCTTTCTGCGCGCGCGGTTGGACCTGACCGAGGACCGCGTTTACACCCTCTCCGAAGGCACCCGGCGCATCCTCGCCAAGATTGACACGCCGGTGGTGGTGCACTTCTACCGCACCCGCAGCTCGACCGAGATGCCGGTGTATCTCAAGACCTACGCCGACCGCGTCGAGGACCTCCTGGCCGAGTACCAGCAGCTCGCGCGCGGCAAAATCCAGGTCAAAAAGTTCGACCCCGTGCCCGACTCCGACGCCGAAGACTCGGCGCGCCTGGACGGCATCGAAGGCCAGGTGCTCAGCCCCGGCGGCCTCATCGGCATGGGTGACAAGGTGTACCTGGGCCTGGCGGTGACCTGCCTGGACCAAAAGGCCGCGATTCCCTACCTCAATCCCGAGCGCGAGCGGCTGCTCGAGTACGACCTGACCCGGGCCATCGCCCAGGTGATCAACCCGCAGAAGCCCAACCTGGGCCTGATGACCGCGTTGCCGGTCTTCGGGCAGCGGTTCAACCCGATGATGATGCAAATGGGCGGCGGGCAGGACCCGTGGGTCTTCCTCACCGAGTTGCAGCGCGACTTCAAGGTCCGCCAGATCGAACTCACGGCCGAGAAGATTGACGACGACATCCAGGTGCTGGTGGTGGTGCATCCGGCCGGGATTTCCGAGAAGACCCAGTTTGCCCTCGACCAGTTCGTCTTGCGCGGCGGCAAGCTGATCGCCTTCCTCGATCCGCTCTCACTGGTGGACAGCCGCAACGCGATGGGCATGCAAAACATGCTCCAGCGCGCCGCCCAGGCCAGCTCCACGCTCGACAAGCTCCTCAAGGCCTGGGGGCTCGAGTTCGAGATCAACAAGGTTCTCGCCGACAAGGAATACTTCACCCAGGTCCGCCGCCGCGAAGATGGCCGGCCCAGCCCCGAACCCACTTGGCTGTCCCTAACCCCGGCGGCGATCAGCCGCGACGACGTGGCCACCGCCGACCTCGACAGCCTGCTTTTGCCCGGCACCGGCGTCTTCACCGGCACCCCCGCCAGCGGCCTCACGCAAACCGTCCTGCTCAAGTCCTCGCGCAACGCCATGCTCGTGGATAAGATGCTCGCCCAGTTCGGCGGCGGCACCGACCTCAAGGACTTCAAGCCCGAAGACAAGGAGTTCACCCTGGCCCTGCGGCTGACCGGCAAGTTCAAGACCGCCTTCCCCGACGGCAAACCCGCCGACACCGCCAAGCCCGAGGACAAAAAGGACGAGTCCAAGGACGCCAAGGACAGCGCCCCGGCCGAGCCGCTCAAGGAATCCAAGCAGGACGGCGTGGTGGTGTTGGTAGGCGACAGCGACCTGCTCTACGACCAGTTCTGCGCCCAAATCCAGAATTTCTTCGGCCAGAAACTCATCGTGCCCTTCAACGGCAACCTGAGCTTCATCCAGAACCTGGTCGAGCAGATGATGGGCGACAGCGACCTCATCCGCGTGCGCAGCCGGGGCGTGCAGCGGCGTGAGTTCGAGGTCGTCAAAAACATCCAGGCGCAGGCCGAGCAACGCTACCGCGACACCATCAAGCGGCTCGAGGACGACGTGGCCGAGACCCAGCGCAAACTCAACGACCTGCTCGCCAACCGCGACGCCAAAAACCAGCGCGCCATTCTGCCTCCGGAAATTCAGCAGGAAATCGCCAACCTCCGGGCCAAGGAGGCCAAAACCAACCGCGAGCTCAAGGAGGTCCGCAAACAGTTGCGGCGCGACATTGACGCGCTCGAGACCCGCCTCAAGTGGCTCAACATTGCCGCCATGCCCGCGCTGGTGGCCGTGGCCGGACTTTCCCTGGCTGTGATCAAACGCAAAAAGACCGCTGCCAAATGAACCGCAAACAGCTCACGCTCATCCTGGTGGCCTTTGTGCTCCTCGGCGGCCTGGGCCTTTGGCTGCGCAACCGCGACGCCGCCACCTACCGCGCCTCCGCCGCCCAGATGGGCCAGAAGGTCCTCGGCGACTTCGCCGTCAACGATGTCGCCAGCCTCCGGATTCGCAAGGGCACCAACACCCTCACCCTTGCCCTCAAGGACGACCGCTGGGTCGTGGCCGAACGCGCCAATTACCCCGCCAACTTCACCGAGATCGGCGAGACCTTGCGCAAGCTTTGGGACCTCAAGGTCGTTCAGCCCATCGCCGGCCCGCTCGGCCCCGCCGCCCTCGAACGCCTCGAGCTCAACCCCGACGCCACCAACAACCCCGCCACCGTGGTCGAACTCCTGGACAAGGACGGCAAGGCCCTCCGCACCCTCCTCCTGGGCAAGCAGCATCGCCGCCAGCCCGCCTCGCCCTCGCCCTTTGGCGGGGACGAGGGCTGGCCCGACGGCCGCTACGTAATGCTCCAGGGCGCCGCCGCCAACGGCGCAAGCCTGGTCTCCGAGACCTTCAGCCAGCTCGAGCCCCGCCCCGAGTCCTGGCTCAACCGCGACTTCTTCAAGGTCGAAAAACCCCGGACCATCGCCGTCACCTACCCCGACGCCCCCACCAATTCCTGGAAGATGACCCGCGCCAGCGAGACCAACGACTGGACCCTGGCCGACACGCAGCCCCACGAGAAACTCGACGCCTCCAAGGTCAGCGTCCTCGGCAGCGTGCTTTCCTGGCCCAGCTTCGAGGATGTGGTGGTGACCGACAACCCCGCCGCCCTCGGCTTGGACAAGCCCGTCCAAATCGAAATCGAGACCTTCGACGGCTTCCGCTACACCCTCCGCGCCGCCCAAAAAGGCACCGAGGAGAAGTACCATTTCCAAGTGGACGTGGCTGCCGATTTCCCCAAAGAACGCACCCCGGGCGCGGACGAAAAACCCGAGGACAAGGAAAAGCTCGACAAGGAGTTCAAGGAAAAGACCGACAAGCTCACCGAGAAGCTCCGCAACGAAAAGGCCCTCGCCGGCCGCGTCTTTCTGGTGTCCAAGTGGACCCTCGACTCCGTCCTCAAAAAGCGCGGCGACTTCCTCCAAGCGGAAAAGCCGGCGGACACCAAAGCCCCGGCTTCGGGCGAGACGTCCGGGGCCGCCGCGCCGGCCACCAACCCCGTGGACGCCACCCTGCCGCCCGCACCGCCGGAGCCGGAAGAGGAATAACCCCGCCGCGGGCGAGTCGGTCGAACGGGTCGCAGGGCGCTTCCTTACCGCCTGCGCCACTCTGCTGAGCCTGCCGGGCGTGCTTGCTTGAGCCCCGGTCGGGTGATTAGAGCGCCGCCGGTTTTGGTCGTGCCAAGGGCGGGGCGCTTGGGCGATAAGAGCGCCATGCCGGGCATTCAACTCATCGGCGACCTGGCGGTGGTGCTGGTGATCGCCGGCGGCGTGGCGTGGTTGTGCCAGCGGCTGCGGCTCTCGGTGGTCGTGGGCTACCTGGTCGCCGGCGCGGTGATCGGTCCCAACACGCCGCCCTTCGCGCTGGTGGCCGACCTCGAGCGGGTGGAGACGCTGGCCCAACTGGGGCTGGTGTTCCTGGTCTTCTGGATCGGGCTCAACCTGAGCCTGAGCCGCCTGCGCAACCTGGGCTTCTCGGTCATCGCCGCCACGGCCATCGGGGCGTTGCTCGTGCTCAACGCCTGCCGCCTCCTGGCCTGGGCGCTGGGGTGGAACGACACCGCCGGGCTTTTCCTGGCGGGCCTGCTCATGGTCTCCAGCTCGGCCATCATCGGCAAGGTGCTGGACGAATTGAACCTCGTCCACGAGCGCCCCGGCCAACTGGCGCTGGGCGTGACCGTGCTCGAGGACGTCGTGGCCGTGGCCATGCTCACGCTCCTGACCTCGGTGGCGCAACTGGGCGGCGGCCAACCGCCCCCCGGCCTGCTGAACACGCTGGGCGGGCTGGGCGCGTTCGTCGTGGCGCTGGCGGTGGGCCTGCTGCTGCTCTCGCAACGGCTCCTGGACCCCTTGAGCCGCGAGGCCGCTCCCGAAATCCGCACGCTGGCCGTGGCTGGGCTGCTCTTGCTGCTGGCCTGGGGCGCCGTGCGCGCGGGCTATTCGCTCGCGCTGGGCGCGTTCGTCTTCGGCACTGTCATGGGCAGCACCCGGTACAAGGCGGACCTGGAACGGGCGTTTGACGGGCTGCACCAGATTTTCGGCGCGGTCTTCTTCGTGGCTGTGGGGATGCAGGTGGACTTCCGGCTGCTGGCCAAGGACTGGCCGCTGGTGCTGTTGCTGTGCGGGCTGGCGTGGGGCCTGCGGCCGCTGGCCACGGCGGCCGGTCTGCTGGCGGTGGGCAACCCGCCCCGGGAATCGCTCCAAGCCGGCCTGGCCCTGACGCCGCTGGGCGAATTTTCCTTCCTCATCGCGCAACTGGGCGTAAGCACCGGGGTGATGCCGCCCGGGATTTACGCCGCCGCCGTGGGCGCTTCCCTGCTGACCTCGCTGGGGGCGCCGGTGCTGACCCGCCACAGCGAACGGCTCAGCGAGCAGTTCATCCGCCACTGGCCAGGCCGGTTGAGTGCGTGGGTCGGGTTCTACCACGACTGGCTGACGCGGCTGCGCAGCCGCACTAGCGGCAGTCTGCTCTGGCAGATGGCGGCCGGGCGCCTGGCGCCGGTGGCGCTGCACGTCTTGTGGGTTTCCGCGCTGTTGTTGTTTGCCTGGCCGGTGTACGGGCGGGCGCGCGAGGCGCTGGGTGGCGAGGGCTGGGCGGCGCGGATGTTGCCGTACTGGTTTTGGGGCGCGTTCGGCGTGTTGCTGCTGGGTCCGTTGATCGCCCTGTGGCGGTACCTGACCGTGCTGGCGATGCTGCTGGCCGAGAGCGCCACGCAGGGCTCGCCCCGGCAGGCGCGGCTGCGGCCGTTCCTCGAGGTGGCGCTGCGCGCGGTGGGGCTGGGCGTGCTGGGCATCTGGTGGTTGGCCCTGATTCCCGCCGGGGGCGTGCGCCTGGGCGTGGCCGCGGGGGTGTTCGCGATGCTGGGCGTCTTGGCGGCGCTGTTTTGGCGGCGGTTTGTGCGCCTTCACAGCCGGCTCGAAAACGAGCTGCGCCGGCAGTTCCGCCGCGCCACCCATCCCACCGCCACCTCCGCCTGGACCGTGGCCCTGCCGGACTCGACCGCCGACTGGGGGCTGGACATTGACGAGGTGACGCTGCCGGGCAACTCGGCCCTGGCCGGTCGCACGCTGGGCGAGCTGGCCATTCGGGCGCAGTTCGGCTGCTCGGTGGTGGGCATTGACCGCCAGGGCTACGGCATCGCCAACCCGCGCGCCGACACGGTGCTTTTCCCCCAGGACAAGCTCCTGCTCCTGGGCACGCCGGAGCAACTGGCCCGCGCGGCCCGCTACCTCGGCGCCGCCGCCGGCCCCCTCGCGGACGCCGCGGACTTCGACGAGCTGACAATGGAAACCGTGCGCGTGCCGGAGGGCTCCCCGCTGGCTGGCCGGCCCTTGCGCGAGCTGGACCTGATCCGCCGCGCGGGCGTGCAGATCGGCGGGATTCGCCGCGGCAAGCACCGCAACCTCGCCCCCAGCGGGCACGACCACTTCGCGCCGGGCGACGAGCTGCTGGTGCTGGGCACGCACGCGCGCATCAAGGAATTTTGCGCGCTACTCAACCCGCCGGCCGGGGACCACGTCGCGTCGGCCGCGACCTGAAGCCCGCCCGCGGGGGCCCGGCTCAGAGCCCTTCGCCGAAAAGGTTGGCCAGGCGGGCGGCCAGTTTGCGGCGGGCCACGGCGAAGGAGAAGTATTTGAGCCCGAGCGCGTAGTTGACCGCGCCCCATTCCCGCCGCAGCCCGGGGTTGTGCAACACCTCGCGCACTTGCTCGACCACCTCGCGGGTGACCAGTTGGGTCATCTCGATGGTTTTGAAACCCAGGGGGTCCAGGTCGCGCGCATAGACCGCGTAGGTGTTCACCACCACCGGCTTGCCGAAGTAGATCGCCTCGAGGAACGCGTTGCCGAATCCCTCGTACAGGCTGGGGTAGGTCACCAGGTCCGCGTGCGGGTACACGTCGTAGAGCGTGTATATCTTGCGCCCGGCGGCGTCGCGGCCGCGCTGCTCGCCCACCCGGTCGGCGATAAACCGCACGTCAATGCCCGCATCGCTGATCCGGTCGCGCAGCATCTGCAGGTACGCGCTGCCCTCGTCGCCGGCGTGGTGGGAGATGACCAGCTTGGCGCGCGGGTCGCGAAGGCGGCGGACCAGTTCGACGGCGTGCTCGATGCCCTTGCGCAACACCACGCGGGTGGGCTGGAGGATGAACCAGTCGTCATCCGCCAGGCCGATCTCGCGCCGCAGGTCGGCGTTGTAATCGTCAATCCCCGGCGGCGGGGTCTCGAAGTCGAGCACGTTGGGGATGATGGCCGAGGGCAGGCTGCACCGGCGGGCCAGTTCCTTCTGGGCCATCGAGTTGATCACCACGTGCTCGGTGCGCGGCGTGGCGCCGGGGAAGGCCGCGCGCAGGTAGTCGTTCACCGCGCTGAGCATGAACCGCTCGCGCTCCCAGGCGAAGTCGTGGTGGTGCGCAATCACCGGCAGGCCGGTCTCGCAAATCACCTCCGTCATCGCCAGCCCCAACGGCACGTGCATGGGGATGGCCAGGATGTTCTCCGGGATGAGCACCTCGAGCTGGTATCGCTCGATGAACCGGTACAACTCGTCCTTGAGCGTCTCCTTCAGGCGCTGGATCGCGTTGGTGAGCGCCCGGGTGCGGGTGGTGACGCCAAAAAGCTGGCGCTGCACCTCGGCCACTTCCGGGTGGTTGAAAAAGGCCAGCGGCACCGCGTGGCTCACCCCGGGCGGGGCGTCCAGTTGGCCCGCCATCCAGAAACAGGAATGTCCCAGGTCGTGCAGGAGGCGCGCCCACTTGCGCGCCTCGAGCGTCACGCCGTCCGTGCCGGCAAAGCGGGTGGAGACAAAGCCGATGCGCTTTGGCGGGCAGGGTGTCAGACAAACCGGTTGCACACCCGCAGCCTAACCGCCCGGCGCGGCCCGTCAAAACCCCCGGGATACTCGGCAGCCGGAGCGGGCACCGGGCCGGGGCGCGGGCGGCGCGAGCCCGACGCGTTGCTTGTCTGTCGCAACCTGACTGCCTGGCAGATCAGGGGAATGCGACGCAACCCATTGGTTGCTCAGCAACGTGATGCGCAAAGGGCGGGCTGGTCTGTGGGAAATCGCAGGCCTCCTCCGGGGGTGATAAGGTTACGCAGCGGTTGGGCAGGCGATCGGTACTGCTCCACGATTTGGCTCACCGAGGGCTGTCCCTCGGTCATCCAGCGCCCAGGCGCTTGAGAATCCTCCGCGCCAGCGGTTCCTTGATCTCATTGTGTCTGGGCACGGCTTCTGAAATCCCACTCTTGGGGTTAATCCAGAGGGAGTGGTTGCTGCCCTCACGCTTGAGGTAGCAGCCGGCAAAGCGAAGCCGATGCTCCAAGTCCCTTCGCTTCATCCCACGAGGACCTTGTCCCGGATCACATCCTCCGGTAGGCCTCGAAGGGCGTCCGCCCGCCGGTCCTCCAGGATCAGTTCAATGGCCTCCGCCAAGCTCTTCTTGGCCTCCTCGATGGTCTCGCCCTGACCGTTGGCACCGGGCACTTCGGGACAAATCGCCCAGTAGCCACCCTCGGGGGCAGCCTCAATGATGGCTGTGAACTCAGCTTTCATGGCGCAAGAATACCCGGGAACCGAACGAAATGCCAATCCCGATTGCCGTAGCCCCGTTCAACGGCGCGCTGTTTACGGTGTGTCGGCGGCAACAAATTGTTGGGTCTGACGGGCAATGAACTCCAGACGCTCCTCGGTGAATCTCCAATGATCTGGGATCTTATCCACGGTTCCCGCACCATATGCTCGCGCTCCCCACGCATGATGTTCGTAAAGAATCGTGTCGCCACGCCCCGCTGCAGTCGACTTTAGGCGACAGCAAATCTCTTGCGGTGTCGCCAAATACATTCGCGGCAAGGCGTCTAGCGAGACCCCCTTGAACTGAACCAGACAAATCACAGTCTTCGAGGAATGCTTCGCCAACCATCTGTCCGCGGCCGCATGGTAGTCGGCGTTCCTCAGCAGTGTTTGCGTAAGCCCCCAGCTTCCATCCTTACTACCTTTCACGGAGACCTTGAGCACGCGATCGCGGTCGACAACAACAAGGTCATATTCCGGCTGGTTCGCGCCATATTGCACAGAGATGTCCCATCCGCAGCGTGCAAACTGCGCTGCCGCGAACGCCTCTGCTGCCGTCGCAACATGCCAAGGTGTTTTCATGAAGCCCAACTGCAGTATTGGTGCAAGGCAGGATGTCCAAAGATAAAACTTTGGCCCAATGATTTTACGGAGCCACATAGTCATCCGGGGTAAGGTGGTCAACAAGTAATTTTTCCGGTTCCTTCGGTCTTCCCGACGGTTGGGGGAAGGGGAGCCGGCGGCCAGTTGGGCTGGCGACCCAACCAGCTAAAGACCGACCGGCGTTGTTGTTGCCCAAGCAGTGGAAAGTGAACGAAGACCAACTGGAAAGGCGGGTCGGGATTCCCAATCGGGCCGGGGCGCTGGCCCGCGAGCCGGGACCCTCAGCCCGGTCGGAGGCGTGTCGGCAGTTCCTCGTCTGGTCTCGGCCCGAGTGCCGGCAACCGAGCGGGAGTGGAGCACGCTGCAGCCCTGCCCGTTTCAAGGCGCCGTGGACACGGGAGCGGTCGGGTACTTCTCGAGCTGACGCTGCTCGACCAGGCGCAGCTCGCGGTCCAGCGCACGGATCATGCGCGGGGTGCTCAAAAGCAGAGCCACAAAGAGCGCGATCAGCGCCAGCATGATTACCGAGGCCACGTAGCCGCCGCGGGCGCGGGCGACCGTCCGGGACCGGGGCAAGACACTTTCGAGCGGGCGGATGCTCATGGGCGAACGGCCGCGCCGGGCACGGCGCTGAAGCTGAACCGCGGCGGCACGCGTGCCGGGCCGCGGCCGGGTTCAAGTTCCGCCTCCCAGCGCCAAGCGGTGACGTGGGAGCGCCGGTCGGCCTCGAAGGTCGTGGCTTTGACCCGCGGCAGGAAAAGTCGCCAGGCGGCGTCCGGGGCGGCACGGCGCAGCACGTTCGAGCCGTCGAAGAAGTACACCACCTCGCCGTCAGCGCCGGGCAGGTGCAGCGCGCAAACCGCGCCGGTGGCCACCAACCGCGGCGGCGCGATGGCGGCGCGCAGTTCGGCCCGCCAGCGTTCGCCGGCGTCGAGCGCCCGGGCGATGTCGCCGGTCACGCGGCGCACGTGGCGCAGGTGGTCCAGCACGCGGGCAGCAGCGGCGCCGGCCACGGCGAGGATCACGCCCAGCGCGGCGATGTACACCAGGCACTCAATGAGGCTCCAACCGCGGCCCCTGCGGGCGCCGCGGCTTGCCGGAGCGGTGCGGACGCTTTTCATGGCGGGGAAGTCGTAGCCGGGGCCGGTCCGGACGGGCGGCGGATTTCCCGCGTCACCGGGCCGCCCTGGCCGCGGGCGGCCGGTTGCCAGAGCAGCCGCAGTCGGTTGCTCGTGACCGTGAGAGTGAACGTGCCCGGCGGGAGATTCGTCGCCGCGCCGGCTTTCACCTGGTAAGCGTGTTGGCCAGGTGGGAAGGTGCGCCACTCGCCGGCGGCGAGAATTTCCATTTCGCCGTCCACGATCTCGAGGGCCACGGCGCGGTGATACTGGCCGCGGAGGGCCCGGGCATCGCGCAAAAACGACACCGAGAGCGGCAGCACGGCGGCGATCAAAAGCCCCATGGCGACGGTGAGCTCGACACTGATCGAGCCGCGGCGCCGCCGGGCGCGGGTGAAGGGGGCGGGGCGAATCACCATAACACCGCGATTTGGATGAAGTTTACCAGCACTTGAAAGACGCCCACGGTCAGCAGCGTCACCAACCCGCCGTTGAGCAACACCAGGCCGGTGGTGAGCAGTTGGGCGCTGACCTGTTCGTCGCGGAAGGCCCGCGCCTCGAGCGCCTCCCGCCAACCGGCCAGCGCGGCCAGGAACCCGCCCCGGCCAAACGCGCCGTTGGCCAGCCGCCAGCGCAACTCCCCCGTCTCGTCCAGCCCGGCCAGGGCCTCGGGCAGCTTCACGCCGCGCGCCAGTTCGGTCTCCGCCATCCGCGCGCGCTCGCGCCACACCGCGTTGTCGGTGCCCGCACCCGCCAGGGCCAGGGCCTGCGGCTCGGGCAGGCCGGCGTCCAGGGCTGCGGCCAGGAGCGTGGTAAAATCGCGTTGCAGGCGCCGCCGCCGCCAGGGTAGGCGCAAGGCCCAGCGGTCGGGGTCCAACCCCAGCCGATGCGCCAGCCAGCGGGTCATGCGCGGGCCGGCGCAATAGACCAGCGCGACCCCCCAGAGCGCGCCCAGCAGGGCCAGTTGACCGGCCAACAGCGGCACGCGCCAGGCCAACAAACCGGCCAGCAACCCGGAAAATTCTCCTTCCAGGTCCTCCACGACCCGTTGCAATCCGGGCAGCACCCAAATCGCCAGCGCGCCGAACGTAACCACCCAGGCCGGCGTGGTGACGAAGACCAGCACCACCAGGTAATGGTGCGCGTGGCTGACCTGCGCGAGCCCTTCGCTCAACAACCGTCGCGCCGCCGGCAGGGCCAGGCGGAGGTTGCCCAGCGTATCGCCGGCCCGGAGCATTGCGGCCACGGCGGGCGGCACCAGGCCCGGCGTCAGCTCGAGCGCCGCGCCCAGTCGCAACCCTTCGCGCAACAAGGCGCCCAGTCGGCGCAGCGGCCGCCCCAGCCGGCGCTCGCGCAGGTCCGCCGCCTCGATCAAGGTGCGCTCGGGCGTTTCCCCGCGTTCCAGGCCCAGCTCGATCAGGTCCAGTACCAGCCGGGCGCGCTCCTGTCGGCGCAGCGGCGCGCTGAAGAGCCGGTAAACCAGGTAGCCCGCGAGGCCCAAGACCGGCAGAGCCACCAGGCTGATGAGCAGGCAGCGCAAGGCCTCGGCCCCCGAAAGGGCCTCGGCCAGGTCGGCCGCCAGGTTGAGCATCTGCCGAATCACGTCGCGGCGTTCGCCGATGGAGTTCTCGACCAGTCGGGCCGCCTGACGGAACAGCTCTGCCAAGAACTCGCGCATGAGCGGATTACTCCATCAATGGCATCATCGCATTGAGGTACTGCACCACCACGTTCAGCGCGACCGACAGTTGGATCAGGATCAGCAACCCCAACACCACCACCGCCACGGGCAGGGCGGCGTGAAGCAGCATCTCGATCCAGTGTTGCGCGCGCTGCTGGTACAACTCGGCCGCGCGGCGGAAACCGCCGGCCAGGTCGCTCCCCGCCCGGGCCACCAGCCAGAGGAAGAGTCGCGGAAAGGTCCGGCTGGGCGTGGCAAATTCCTCGAGGCGGCCCGCGCCGGCGGCCAGACGCTGGCGCCAGCGGGCCAGTTCGCGGCCGGCGGGCGAGGGGCCCTCAAGCTCGGCCAGCAGGGCCAGGGCTTCGTCGAGGTGTCCGCCACGGGCGAGCAAGAGGTGCACGGCGGCGGCCAGTTGGGCCAGTTGGGCCTCGCGGAAGGCCGGCAGCCGCCAGCGCAACCAGCGGCGCGTGGCCGGCCACAGGCCCAGGCCCAGCGCCGTCAAGCCGAGGGCGACCAGCCAGACCAACGGCAGCCAGAGCAGCGGCGTGTCGGCCGGCATTTGCAACTGCACCAACAAATCGCCGGCCACCCGGGTCAGCACGTGGTGATGGAACCAGAGGAAATACAGGGACAGGGCAAGGGCCGCCGCCAGGACCAGGGCCGGATACACCAGCACGGCCTGCAGGCGCGCGCCCAGTGAGTGGCGGCGCTGGTAGTAGTCGGCCAGGAGCGTGAGCAAACCCGGCAGATCGCGGCCCTGCGAGCCCACGCGCACCAGGCGCACGAACAACTCCGGGAAACGGCGCCGCCCGACGGCCTCGGCCAGGGGCGTCCCCCGGGCGAGGTCGGCTTCGAGCGAGCGGAGTTCTTCGCGGAGGGCGCCGTCACGCAGGGTTTCGGCCAGTTGACGCAGGGCGCCCTCGAGCGGCAGGCCGCTGCGGAGCATCTCGGCCAACTGGCGGTTGAAAAAGGCGAACTCGTCGAGGTTCATGGGCGCAAAAAATCAGCGAACCGGCCTACGGCCGGGCGGCGGGCGGCGCACCGAGCACACGTTCATATTCCCGCACATCAGACAGTCCCCGATGCAAAAGCTCACGCGCTACGGCCGCCAGGGTGGGGTCCGGGTCGAGGGCCTCGAGGTCGCCGGCCCGCAGGCGGGCGCGCCGGGCGTCGTTCACCCGTACCCATTCGGCCACCGGCAGGCGCCCGCGGTAACCAGTACGCAGGCACGCCGCGCAACCAGCCCCGGCACAAGCCGGGCAAAGGCGGCGCAGCAGGCGCTGGTTCAACACCAGGCTCGCGGCCGTGGCCACGGCGGAGCGGTCCGGGCACATCGCCAGCAGGCGCTCGAACACGCCGCGGCAGGAACCGGCGTGGAGCGTGGAAATGACCAGGTGCCCGGTGAGCGCGGCGCGCACGGCCAGCGTGGCGGTTTCGGGGTCGCGGATTTCGCCCAGCACGAGCACTTGCGGGTCCTGGCGCAGGAGGTGCCGGGCGGCCACGGCGTAAGTCAGCCCGCGCGCCTCGTGGACCTCGGTTTGCATGACGCCGGGGAGGATTTGTTCGACGGGGTCCTCGATCGTGATGATGTGCCGGCCGCCCAGGTCGAGCAGGTACCGCAGGCAGGCGTAGATGGTGGTGGTTTTGCCGCTGCCGGCCGGCCCGGTGAGCAACAACAGGCCGGTGGTGCCGCGCAGAAAGCCTTCCAGTTCGACCACCGCCGCGGCGGGCAGCTCCAGCTCCCCGAGTGGACGGACCACGGTCTGGTTGAAAAGCCGGAGCACGATTTTCTCGCCGGTCACGGTGGGGTACGTCGCCACGCGAATGTCCCGCGCGGTGCCGGCGTCGGCGCGGTCCAGGCGGCCGTCCTGGGCAGCGAATCGTCGTAGGTCTTGAGCCGGGCGAGGTATTTGATGCGGCCGAAGACGCGCTCGGCCAGCGCGGGCGGCAGGGTGGATACGGGCGTGAGGACACCATCGAGCCGGAAGGCCACCTCGGCGCCGTCGCGGGTGCGGTGCAGGTGCACATCGCTGGCGCCGGCCTGTTCGGCCTGTTGGAGGAGGTGCGCCAGCGTGGCGGGAGCGTCGGCCGCGTCTTCGTGCATCACCGCTCGATTGGACCGCGCACGGCGGCGGATGTCACGGCGGGAACCGGCGGCGGATGAGGCGAGCGGCGCGCGGGGCGGGCGGCGCGCAAGAGTTCGCGGCGACCGGCAAATCCGGCGGCGGCGTCCGGTTGCCGCCTGCCCGTGGGCAGACGACCCGACCCGGCCAGAACGGCGGCACGTCATTCCCGCTCCAGCGCCCGTGTGATTGGCCGGGTGTCGCCCGGCGCCGCACGCTCGACCGCCTTGCCGGTGCTGGTCGGCCCTCGGTAGCCTGCGGTCATGGTTCGGGCTCGCGTTCCCGCGGTGTTCACCGCCGTCGCTTTGACCTGCGCCGGCGCGGCGCCGGCCGCTTGCTTGGCAGCCGCGGATGCTCTCGTCGGCCACTGGCCGTTGCGCCAAGACGGTCGCGACCTCTCGCCCCTCGCCCTCCAGGCCCGGCCGCACGACGTGATCTGGACCCCGGCGGGCGCCGCCCGGTTCAACGGCCGCTCGGCCTGGTTGGAGGTGCCGCCTTCGCCGGCGTTACGGCCGGGCACCAACGATTTCACCCTCGCGCTCTGGGTGCACTTGGACGCGCGCCGGGACGATGACCCCGGCGACCTGGTGACGCTGTTCGATCCGGTCCGGCGCAACGGGTTCAACCTCACGATCCAGCACCAGGCCGGCGCGTGCACTTCGATGGCCAATTCGCGCAACGTGTTCTTCGGCCTCGACGCGGGCACCGAACCGCGCTGGACGGACTGTGGCCGGCCCGGCAACAACCGGATGGTGTTCGCGCTCGCCGTCTTTCAAGGCCGCCTCTACGCGGGCACGTGGGAACCCGGAGAGGGCGAGGCGGGCCGCGTTTGGCGTTACGCGGGCGGCACGAACTGGGTGGACTGCGGCGCGCCGGATCGCTGCAACGCGGTGTCGGCGCTGGCGGTGTTTAATGGCGACCTTTACGCGGGCGTGGCGCGCTACAGCGGCGCGGGGTCGCATCTTCCCCCTTCGCCCAACACGCATCCCGGCGGCCGCGTCTGGCGTTACGCCGGCGGGACCCGCTGGGTGGATTGCGGCCGGTTGGGTGACGCGGAGTTGGTCATGGGCATGGCGGTCTATCAAGACCGGCTCTACGCCACCGCAATGGACGTGCCGCCCAAACACGCCACGACGCCGCGGCAGGGACTCTATCGTTACGAAGGCGGCACGAACTGGACCTGGTGCGGGAACCCGGGCGGGCGTATCGCCGCTCTCACCGTGGCCGACGGACATCTCTTCGCCGGCGGCTACAACGGCGGACCACTCGGCGGCGTGTTCCGCTACGACGGCGGGACGAACTGGACCCACTTCGGCGCCCCGCCCCACGTGGACCAAACCTATGCCTTCGCTTTTCACCGCGGCTTGATGCACACGGGGACCTGGAAGGAGGGCAAGGTGTTTCGCTACTTCGGCCCGCACCATTGGGAGGACACCGGCCGGCTGGGCGACGAACTCGAGGTGATGGGGCTCGCCCTGTTCAACGGCAAACTCTATGGCGGCACGCTGCCGCGGGCGCAGGTCTATCGCCTCGACGCGACGGGCTGGACGCTCACGGGCCGGCTGGACTTCTCTGAGGCCGAGTACCGCCGCGCGTGGTGCATGGCGGTGTATCAGGGCCGGCTCTATTGCGGCACCCTGCCATCCGGCCGCGTGCACGCGCTCGAAGCGGGCGTGGCGGTTTCGCACGATGCGGAACTCGCGCCGGGTTGGCGACATATCGTAGCGATGCGCGCGGGCCCCCGGCTCAAGCTCTTCGTGGATGGCCAGCGCGTGGCGGAATCCGGGCCGTTTGAGCCGGCGCGATTCGACCTCGCGCCCGACGTCCCGCTCAAGATCGGCTTCGGCGAGCACAACCATTTCCACGGGCTGCTGCGCGACGTGCGGTTCTATCGCCGGGCGTTGAGCGAGACGGAGGTCCGGCGGGTCTGGCGTGAATCGCGATGACCTTGGAAACCGCCATTCAACCGCAAATCCAGACGAATGGACACGAATGGCAACGAGTGGCTTCAATTTCCGGCTTCACCTCCCCGGTGAAACCCTTTCACGCGTCCCGATTCGTGGGCATTGGTGGTCTGGTGGGCGCGCAGGCGGGCGGTGGTTTCGGCGTACCAAGGCTCGCCGAAATAGGGCCGGTGGTCCACCCGGTCCAAGCTCACCACGCCGAGCAGGAGCAGCCCGGCCGCGGACCCGGCGCTCGAACGCCAGAGCAGGCGGCGCGCGCGTGTCATGGCGGCACTGTACGCCGGCGGGCGGCCGGCTCACAACGCGGCAAAAGGCCGGGCGCGGCGGCGCGCTTCAAAAGGTGTAGCGCAGGCCCAGGCTGCCCAGGTGCCGGGTGAACTCGCGGCCGTTGGTGTGCGGGATGCGGCTCTCGACCCAGTCGTAGGAGTAGGTCAACGCCAGGCTCAGGCGCCGGTGGAGCGTCAGGTCCAGCCCGGCGCTGGGCGTGTAAATCCAGTCATCACGCTGCACCGGATGGAGCCAGTCGCCGGCGTAGATGCGGAAGCCGGCCTTGAAGGCGGCGTGGTCGCAGAACTGGTGCCGCCAGAGCGCGTCGTAGGTGATGTCCTCGTAGGCGGAAGGTGTGCCAAAGGCCGGCTGCATGAACTGCTTCACGGTGAAGGTCAGCGTGTCGCGGCGGGTGGGGGTGAGCACCGCGGAGGAATCCACGTACAGCAGGACCAGGTGGCCGTCGAAGTTCGGCGGTGTGGCGTGGTCAAAGTCGTGATAGGCCGGGCCGAGGTTGAGGTTGATTTTGCACCAGCGGGTCAGCCGGCCCTCGATCCCGCCGGCCACGCGGTGGTAGTGGTTCGAGTAATCCACTTCCGAGCCGGGCAGGGAGGGCTCCATTTGGTAGCCGAACCAGTAGCCCAGCACGGCGTGCACTTCCCGGGCGATGCGGTAGCCGAAGTCTATGCCCACGTTCAGGTCGTTCCGGTCCACGTAATTTTGGTAGAACGGATGGGCGCGCGGGTCGCGCACGGTGGTGCGGAAGTCGTGCACGTAGGTCGAGAAGCGGGGGCGGAAGAAGAACCGCCCGCGGGGGTGGTAGGCGCCGAAGCCATTGCGGTAAATGAGCGCCTCGCGGCGGTCGCGCAGCGGGATGCCGCCGATGGCCGGGGCGCCCACGGGCTTGCCGCTGACCGGGTCCACGATGCCGAAGGTCAGGCCCTCGGTGCTGCCGTCAATCCAAGTGAAGTTGTTGAATTGTTCCCAGCGGATATCCCGGACGGTGCCCGAGAAGGTCAGGCCCACGCGATGCGCCACGTGGCTTTCCGAGGGTTCGTCGTGATAGGTGACCACCTCGGGAGCGTAGGAGGCGTTGAGCCCGAACTCGGTCATCGGCCGCCAGTCCAGCGCCACGCGGGGCGTCACCGTGGTGACCCAGGATTCCTGAAAAGGCCGCGCCGCGCCGGGCACGGCCGGAGAGGGCTCGTAGTCCTGGAGGTACACGTTGCTGTCGAAGGATTCCTTCAGGCCCAGCTCGGCCTGGTAGGTGAGGTTGGTAGAGGCGGCCAACGCGCCCGGCGCCAGCAGCCCGGCCGTGGTGAGAAGACGGGTTCGCCAGCGGACGGTGTTCGTGGAGCGAGGAGTTTTCATGGCTTGAGCGGTTCACAAAAAAAGCCGGACACACCCCGGCGGCCGCACCTGAACAAACCACGGCGCCGGGCGGCGCTTTTCAGGCCGGCTGGGGCGCGGGCGGCGGCGGCCGGATCAAGAACGTCAACGCCGCGCCGAGCAACAACAGCACGCCCGCGGTGACAAAGGCCGCGGTGTAGCTGCCGCTGCGGGCGGTGAGGGTTTGTTCGAGCCGCGGCAAGACCAGCCCGCCCATGCCCCAGGCCGTGAAGAGCACGCCGTAGTTCATGCCGAAGTTTTTCAGGCCCCACAGGTCCTTGGTGAACGACGGGAACAGGGACAGGTTCGCGCCGTAGTTCGCGCCGATGAGCATCGCCACCAGCACGACCACCGCCGCTGCCGTGCCCGCCGAGGCGGTCACCGGAATGGCCACGAACATCAGCACCGCCTGCACGGTCAGCACCAGGCACAAGGTCCAGCGCCGGCCGATCCGGTCCGACAGGCTCCCGGCCAGGATGCGGCCGCCCGCGTTGCCCACGGCCAGGAGCGCCACGGCCAGAAAGGCCTGCTCGCCCAGGCTCTTTTTGGCCATGCCGCTGATGCTGCCGATGACCATCAGCCCCGCGCCCGCGCCAATGAAGTAAATGCACCACAGCAACCAAAAGGCGGGCTGGCGCAGCACCTCGGACGGCGCGGCGTTCACCACCGCCGCCGGCGTGCTCCCCGGCGCGGGCCGCGGCCCGGGCACGTGGCCGGGCGGCGGGTTGACCAAGAGTTGCGCCAGGCCGCACACGATGACCACGAAGGCCACGCCCAGAATCAGCATGGACTTCTGCACTCCGAAGTGGGCCAGCAGGTATTGCGAGGTGGGCGCCAGATAGACCGGCGCCAGCCCAAACCCCGCGACGACCAGGCCGGCGATCAGCCCCGTGCGTGCGGGCGGGAACCACTTCAGCGCGGGCGGGGTGGCCGAGGAATAGCCGAAGCCGATGCCCGCGCCCACCAGCACGCCGAAGCCCAGCAGCCAGAGCGGGTAGCTCTGCGTCTGCGAGATCAACACCATCCCGGCGCCCACCAACAGCCCGCCGATGCTTGCGGTCAGGCGCGGGCCGAACCGGTCCTGGCAGCGACCGGCCAGAATCATGACGAAGGCAAAGACCAGACAGCACAGGGCGTAGGGGTCGTTGAGCCGGTCGCCCTTCCAGCCGAACTCCTTCTCGATCGCGCCCTTGAACAGGCTCCAGGTGTAGAGCACTCCCAGGGCGAGGTTGATGCCGGTGCCGGCGAAGGTGACGATCCAGCCGCGACGTGAGCCGGCCGGGGTGAGGGTGGAGGCGGAAGCGGTGGTCGGAGTGGACATGGAAGACGGCGGCGCCGCGCCCCCCGACCGGCGTGGACCACGCGGCGCGCCTCCGATGTTGTCAGCGGGCGGAGGCAGGTCGCGCCGTCCCGCGCCGGCGGGGGGCGGAAGTCGCTTCAGGTTGAGATTGGCTGGGGTTCACGGGTGTTGGCGGAGGGTGCCGCCGGGGCATCGCACCCCGGCGGCTTTGCAAACGGGTGCGCCCGGGAGCGCACCCGCCAAATCGTCATTGGCGTTCCTTGACCAGAATTTCGACCACGTGCGGATCGGCCAGCGTGGTGGTGTCGCCGATCTGGTCGGGCTGACCCTCGGCGATCTTGCGCAGGATGCGGCGCATGATTTTGCCCGAGCGGGTCTTCGGCAGCGCCGGCGCGAACTGGATTTTGTCCGGCACGGCAATCGGGCCGATCTCTTTGCGCACGTGGAGTGCGAGCTCCTTCTTGAGCTCCTCGCTCGGGTGGACGCCGTCCTTGAGGGTGACGAAGGCGTAGAGGGCCTGGCCCTTAATATCGTGGGGCATGGGCGCCACGGCGGCCTCGGCGACCTTCGGATGGCTGACCAGCGCGCTTTCGACCTCGGCCGTGCCGATGCGGTGCCCGGACACGTTCACCACGTCGTCAATGCGGCCCATCAGCCAGTAGTCGCCGTCCGGGTCAATGCGGCAGCCGTCGCCGGTGAAGTAGATGTCCGGGTACATCGTGAAGTAGGTGTCAATGAACCGGTCGTGGTCGCCCCAGGTGGTGCGCATCATGCCGGGCCAGGGTTTCTTGATGCAGAGCTTGCCGCCCTCGTTCGGGGCGCAAGGGGTGCCGTCGTCGCGCAAGACCACCGGCTCGACGCCGAAGAAGGGCCGGCTGGCGCTGCCGGGCTTGAGCACATGGGCGCCGGGCAGGGGGGTGATGAGATGGCCGCCGGTCTCGGTCTGCCACCAGGTATCCACAATCGGGCAACGTTCCTTGCCAATGACCCGGTAGTACCACATCCAGGCCTCGGGATTGATGGGTTCGCCGACGGAGCCGAGCACCTTTAGCGAGCTCAGGTCGTACTTGCTCGGCCACTCCTCGCCCAGGCGGATGAGGGAGCGAATGGCCGTGGGGGCGGTGTAGAACTGGGTGACCTTGAATTTCTCGACAATCTGCCAGAACCGGCCGGGGTCGGGATAGGTGGGCACGCCCTCGAACATGACGCTGGTGAAGCCGTTGCAGAGCGGGCCATAGACGATGTAGCTGTGGCCGGTCACCCAGCCGATGTCGGCGGTGCACCAGAAGATGTCGCCCTCGTGGATGTCGAAGACGTACTTGGTGGTCAGCGCCACGTGGAGCAGGTAGCCGGCGGTCGAGTGGACCACGCCCTTGGGTTTGCCGGTCGAGCCGGAGGTGTAGAGCATGAACAGGTAGTCCTCGGCGTTCATCGGCTCGGCCGGGCAATCGGCGGCCGCGCCGGCCATGAGGTCATGCCACCACACGTCGCGGCCGGGCACCATATTGACCGGAGTGGCGTCGCGTTTGACCACCACCACTTTTTCCACGCTCGGCGAGTGCTGGCAGGCCTCGTCGGCGATGGTCTTGAGCGGAATATGCTTGCCGCCGCGCAACCCGACATTGGCGGTGATGAGGAGTTTGCAGGTCGAGTCGTTGATCCGCCCGGCCAGCGCCTCGGCACTGAACCCGCCGAAGACCACCGAGTGAATGGCGCCGATGCGGGCGCAAGCCAGCATGGCAATCGGTAGTTCCGGGATCATCGGCAGGTAGATGCTCACCCGGTCGCCCTTTTTGACCCCGAGCGATTTGAGCACGTTGGCGAACCGGCAGACCTGCGCGTGGAGCTGTCGGTAGGTCAGGCGGAGGACGTCCTCCTCCGGCTCGCCCTGCCAGATCAGGGCGACCTGGTCGCCGCGCGTGGCCAGATGCCAATCGAGGCAGTTGGTGCTCACGTTGAGCACGCCGTCCTCGAACCAGGTGTGGTGGATTTTGCGGGCGGCGGTGTTCCACTCGTAACGGCGGGCCACGGTGGGCGGCTTGATCCAATCCAGCACCCGGGCCTGCTCGAGCCAGAAACGGTCCGGCTCGTTCACGGACTGCTCGTACATGCGCCGGTACTGCTCGGCGTTGATATAGGCGCGCCGGACCACCTCCGGCGAGGGCGGGAAGGTGCGGGATTCCTGAAGCAGGGAGCTGGTGGAGACGGTTTGCGGTTGTTGACTCATGTTCGGTTCTCGGTTGGTGATTTGCGCACAGGTTTTCTCACGGGTCTTCACGGCGCCACAAGGGCCGGTCCGCACGGCGCGACCGCGGCCGGGGGAAGACCGTGAAGAGGAAAAACGTTCCGCCTAATCGCGTCAATCGAAGCCCGCAGGGGGGCGTCCACCGCCCGCCGTTGCTCGGCGCTGACCGGCCGCTCGGGGTCGCGCAATCCGCCGGCCCACTCGGTGCTGCCCAGCATCACCCCGCCCAGGCCGGCCAACGCCTCCGAATCCGCGTCGGCGCCGGCGCACACCTGCCAGGCCCGCGCCCAGCCGCGGACGGTGTTCTCGACGTGGTACCCGCCGCCGCCGGCCACCAGCAGCGGCACGCCCAGGTCCAAGAGGTGCTCGAGCACGCGGGCATGGGCGTTGTTGGTAAGGGCCAGGTGCGTGAGCGGGTCGCCGGCCAACGCGTCCATGCCCAGTTCCACCACCACCACCAGCGGAGCGAAGGCGCGCAAGAGCGGCAGGACCGCTTCCTCGAAGGCGTTCAGAAACGCCGCGTCGTACGTGCCCACCGGCAGGGAAAGGTTCACGTTGTAGCCCCGCCCCGGGCCTTCGCCGATCTCGTCCTCGAACCCGCCCCAGGGAAACAAGGTCTTGCCGCTTTCGTGCAGCGAAATCGTCAACACCTCCGCCCGCCGATAAAACGCCGCCTGCACGCCGTCCCCGTGGTGCGCGTCCACGTCCACGTAGGCCACCCGGCGCCCCGCCGCGGCCAGGTGATGGCAGGCGAGGGCGACGTCGTTGAGGTAGCAGAAGCCGGCGGCGCGCTCGTGCATGGCGTGGTGGAATCCGCCCCAGAGGTTGAAAACCACGTCCGCCTCGCCGGCCAGCAACAGCTCCGCCCCGACCAGGCCGGCGCCGCACGCCCAAGCCCCGTACTCGAACAGGTCCGCAAACACCGGTGTGTCCGGTCCACCCAGGCCCATGTACAACCCGTCCACCGTCAATTCGCCGGCCGCCGCGCGCTGCAACTGCTCGAGGTAACGCGGGGAATGCACGGCTTCCAACTCCGCGTGCCGGGCCCGCCGCGGGGCGGCCTCCTGCCAGGCCGGCGTGCCCAGCAACCCTAGGGACCGCAGCCGCCGCCGCGTCAAACCCGCGCGCTCCGTTTTGAACGGGCAATCCGGCGGGTACCGGAGCCGGTCCGGCTCCTCCGTGTACAAAAAAACCAGCCGGCGCGCGCTCATGGTCACCGGGTCAAACCGTGCCCGCGGCCGGCGGCCGTCGCGCATTGCGACGGGCGCGGATTCGGTAACGCCCGCGGCGCAACTCGTCCCCGCCCGCGGACGGGTTGGATTCGCGCGAAGGCGTTATCGTTGCCTGTGGGTACCACGCGGCGAAGGGTAGAGTGGCGCGCGCCCGATAGGCTTTACGTTTCTTGCCCGAAATTTCCCTTTTCTTGAACGGGCCGGCGCGGCGCCGCGAGCGGCGCATTTCATTTCCTGACTGCGGGTCGCCGGGGGCGCTGCCGTAGCGCAGACTTCCAAGTCTGCTGTACCGCGGATTTCCAATCCGCAATCGCAGTGCCCCCCGGACGGTAACGAGTGGTCTGGGCCGGCCGATTGGAAGTCGGCGATACGGCAGGTTGGGAAACTTGCCCTACGCCAGAGATGACCGCCCGTCATAAACTGAAATGCGCCGCGCCGCGAGACGCTCGCGGTTTCGCGCTTGTTAAAGGGGGCCGTGGCCGGCAAGGTGCCCGCGTTTTGGCATCGGCACCCGAACACAGCGCGGCCAGTTTCTTTGAGGGCGGATCCCCACGGTCCGCGGTTCTTCCTGATTCAACCCAGCGAAAAAGGGGATTACACATGCCCGCGACGCGTCGTTGGTTTCTGCTCGGTTTAACCTTCTTCTGCGGCGTCTTCTGGGCCGCCCCGGTCCGGGCCGAAGATGCCGATCGGTTCCGCCCCTACCTGCGGTTTCACAGTGGCGACGTCAGCCCGCTGTGGGGCGTGGACGACCTGTGGTCTTTCAGTCTGGGTGCGAATTTCAACCGGCACCTGGGCGCGGAGCTGACCTTGGATTACTTCGAGCGCGACCGGGACCTCGAACCCTACGGGACGCTGGGGGAAGTGTCCGCTTGGAACGTGGTGCCCTACTTCCGCCTGCGCCAGCCGATGCTCAAAGACCGCTTGGTGCCCTATCTGATCGGCGGCATCGGCCCGTCCTTTCTCCAGTTCAACGACCGCCGCGCCAAGCCGGCCCTGGCGGACAAGGCCATTGACATCGAGGGCATGACCTTTGCCGTGGGGGTCGGCGCCGGCCTCGAGTACTTCATCGCCGACAACGTCACCTTCGGCATCGAGGGAAAATACCTGTGGGTCAATCCGCTCGAAGGCCAGGTCGAGGGCGAGACCTTCGATGTGGACATGTCCTCGGCCATCTTCACCTTCGGCCTGCGGGTGTACTTCGATGAAAACAACCCCCGGCCGCTGGCCACGCAGGACCCGGCCCGGCCCAACCGGTTTTACTTCGGCTGGCGCGTGGGAGGATTTGTCATGACCGACCGCGACTGGACCTCGGGGGTCACCTGGGTGCCCGAGCCCGCGGCCAAGGGGCAGGTGGGCCAGAACGGCGCCCTGGCCCTGGGCGCCGACTTCGGCGAGAACTGGGGCGTGGAACTGACCGCGGACAGCCTCGAGCCCAGCCTGCGCCTGTCCGGCGTGGGCACCATTGCCGAGTACGGCATGGGCGCGGTCATCCCCCATCTGCGGCTGCGTTACCCGCTGGGCCGCGGCCGCTGGGTGCCCTACATGATGGCCGGGGTCGGCATCACCTACGCCGAGTACAACGACGCCAAACCGCCCGGCCTCGGACTGAAGGTGGACTCGAAGGGCATCTACCCCGCCCTGGGTGTGGCCGCGGGCCTCGAGTACTTCGTGGTGCGCAACTTTTCCCTCAACGCCGACGTCCGTTGGCTCTACACGTGGGACCACGAAATCGAAATCGAGGACACCCTCCAAGGCACCGGCGATTTTTCTGCCGTCCAGTTCAACCTCGGTTTCCGCGTGTATCTGTTCGACTTCTGAGGCCGGGTGGCTCCCCGGGTTCCAGTTGGCACGGCCAACCTGGTCGTGGGCGGCGGCAACCTGCCAACAACTCTGGGTCTTCAAGCCGCCGTCCCCAAAGACGCCCCCTGCGCGCGCTTGGGCAGGGTCGGGCTGCAACCGTGGCACTCGGTAGGGCCGGGCTGCGCCCCGGCCGAAGGGGGTGCCGAGACAGCGGCGCCCTACCGGTCCCCCGCTGCTCCGGGTCAGAGGCCCGTTCTACCTACTTGAAGACGGCACCGTCTCGGCCAAGGGCCTGGTAATGCTGAGTGCGTTGGCCGCTTTGTCCGTGCCCGCGGCGCGCGCCTGCCGTAAATTGCCGGCGTGTTGCCTCCGGCGGTGCAAACTTGGTTCGCGCGCCTACGGGCCGCGCTCGCGGACGGCTCGCTGGTCAAAGCCACCCTCGGCGCCGCGCGCGGGGCCGACCCCACCCTGCGCCAGCTCACCGTCCGGCCGGTGCAACTCCGCGCCGGCCCGCGCCTGGCCTGCGTGTACCGGCACACCACGCGCGACATCACCCGCAACCTGACCCATGAGGAGGCCCTGGCCGAACTGACCGCGCGCCTGGGTCGGGACTTCGGCACCGCGCACCTGTTCACCACCGCGCTGGTTGCCGAACTGGACTGGCCGTCGGGGGGCGAACCCACCGTGCGCCTCCTGCCGCCCCGGCACACCGCGCCCGGCGATCTCCGGCACGACCGCGCCAAGACACACTTGATCACGCCCGCGGCCGCCCCGTGGTTGCGGGCCTTGGGCGTGACCACGCGCGAGGACCGCGTTTGCGCCGGCATGGCGGCCAAGTTCCGGCAAATCCAGAAGTTCACGGAACTCCTGGAGCATCACTTCGCCACGGCCCCGCTGCCCGCGGACCGGCCCGTGCGGCTGGTGGACATGGGTTGCGGCAAGGGCTACCTGACCTTTGCCGCGTACGAGTGGCTGCGCCGCCGCGGGCCCGCGCCCGAGGTCCTGGGCATCGAGGCGCGGTCCGAGCTGGTGGCCTTTTGCAACCGCGTGGCGCAGGAGCACGGTTGCACCGGGCTGCGCTTCGCCACCGGGACCATCGCCGACACCGACCCGGGACCCATGGACGTGCTGGTGGCCCTGCACGCCTGCGACACCGCCACGGACGACGCCCTGGCCCGGGGCGTGCGCGCCGGCGCGGCGCTGCTCCTGACCGCGCCGTGCTGCCACAAGGAGCTCCGACCCCAACTGCGCCCCGGCCCGGCCCTGGCGGGCCTGACCCGGCACGGCATCCTGCGCGAGCGCCAGGCGGAGCTGGTCACCGACGCCCTGCGGGCCGCTCTGCTGGAATGGGCCGGCTACGAGGCGCGGGTGATCGAATTCGTTTCGCCCGAACACACGGCCAAAAATCTGATGATCGTCGCCGTGCGCCGGCCCCGCCCGGACGCGGCCGAGCGGCTGGCGAACGCGGTGCACGCCCTGGCCGGCGCCTTCGGCATCCGTCACCAGCGCCTGGCGGAACTTCTCGGTTTTTCGCTGGCGGCGCCGGCGGCGACCGGGTCCAAGACGGGGCGATCGCCGGGCTGAAACGGGCGCTGGCGCGGCCGGTCGGAAAGTGCTGACAGTTTCCGCGGGCGGCCGCTAAAGTTGCCACCGCTCACATGACCCGATCCGGAGTGCTGCTGGTCAATCTCGGCTCGCCCGCTTCGCCTACCGTCCCAGATGTGCGGCGGTACCTGCGCGAATTTCTCATGGATCCCCGGGTGCTGGACGCGCCGTGGCCCATCCGGTTTGCGGTGGTTCACCTGGCCATCCTGCCGCGCCGGCCGCGCGAGTCCGCCGAGGCGTACCACAAGATTTGGACCGCGGAAGGGTCGCCGCTGATTGCGACCAGCCGGCGCGTCCAGCAGGCGCTCCAGGCGCGCCTGCCCGTGCCGGTCGAGCTGGCCATGCGCTATCAGACACCGTCCATCCCGGAGGCGGTGCGCCGGCTGGCCGCGGCGGGCGTGGAGGAGTGTCTGTTGATTCCCCTGTTCCCGCACTACGCCATGTCCAGCTACGAGACGGCCGTGGTACGGGTGCAGCGGGTGGCGGCCCGGCTCGCGCCGCGGATGCGCTGGACCGTGCAGCCGCCGTACTACGAGGAGCCGGACTATCTGGCGGCGCTGGTCGAGTCGGCGCGGCCGTACCTGGACGGGGCATGGGACCATTTGCTGTTCAGCTTCCACGGCATCCCGGAGCGGCACTTGCGCAAGTCGGACCCCACTGGCGGCCACTGCCTGCGGCGGCCCAATTGCTGCGACGAGCCGGGGCTGGCCCTGCCGCGGTGCTATCGCGCGCAGTGTTTGCGAACCGTGGCAGCGTTTGTCCGCGCGGCCCGCGTGCCGGCGGGGCGGTGGTCGGTGGCGTTTCAGTCGCGGCTGGGCCGGGACCCGTGGCTGCAGCCGTACACCGACCAGGAGTTGGGCCGGTTGGCGCGAGCGGGGGTGAAGCGTCTGCTGGTGCTGTGCCCGGCGTTTGTGTCCGATTGCTTGGAGACCCTCGAGGAAATCCGGCTGCGGGGCGCGGCAACTTTCCGCGCGGCCGGGGGCGAGGTGCTCACCCAGATTCCCTGCCTTAACGAACACCCACGTTGGATCGTCGCGCTCGAGGGCATGGTCCGGCGTTTCTTGGAAAGCCGCGAGACGCGGGCGACGCGGTGAGCCTTGGCGGGACCGCCGCCGACCGGCGTTGCGGTCGGGGCACAGGCGCGGGCCGGGGGTGTGGTTGCCGAGGCGCCTATTCGTGCCGCAGGGCCTCGATGGGGTCGAGCAACGCCGCCGCGCGGGCCGGGTAGAGGCCGAAGATGATGCCCACGGCGCCGGAGATACCGAAGGCGACCAGGACCGACCAAAGGGTGACGATGGTCTTCATGTCGGTGGCCATCGAGACAATCACCGGCGTCAACATGCCCACGGCCACGCCGATGAGGCCGCCGCCCACGGAGAGCACGACCGTTTCCACCAGGAATTGCAGGGTGATGTCGCGCCGCTTGGCGCCCAGGGCCCGGCGGACGCCGATTTCCCGGGTGCGCTCGGTGACGTTGGCGAGCATGATGTTCATGATGCCGATGCCGCCGACCAGCAGGGAAATGGCGGCAATCGAGCCCAGCACGATATTGAAGCGCCGCTTGGTGGCCTCGGCCTGGCGCAGCAACTCGAGCGGCACGATCAGCTCGTAGTCGTTCTGGTCGTGGAAACGCTTGAGCAGGGTGCGGATTTGCGGGTCGGCGGTCTGCACCGCGGCGGTGTCCTGCATCTGCACGGTGACCTGGTGCAGTTGCACCTCCTCGGCCTCGAAGCTACCGGCCAGCCGCCGGATGAGCACTTCGCCGAAGCGGGTGCGGGAGGTGGACAGCGGGATGTACACGTTGTTGTCCAGCGGCTGGCCCTCCATCTTGCCGGCCTGCGCGCGCTGTTCGGCCCGGGCGGTCTCCTGAATGATCCCCACCACGCGGTAGTAAAAGGCGTCAATCTTCACCGCGTGCAGCATGGGGTCCTCGCCGGGAAAGAGCCGCTGGGCCAGGCCGGCGGTGATGACGCAGATGTTGTTTTTGAACAGCTCGTCCATGTCGGTCAGGAACCGCCCGCGCAGGACGTCCACGTGCGTCACCTCGGTGTAAAACGGCAGGGTGCCGATGACCTGGCAGGGCACCTCGTTGTGGCCGAAGCGGACGTTTTCGCGGATGATGCGCATGGGCACGACGCGCTTGACCCCCGGGATGGTGGCCTGGAGGCGGGCGGCGTCGTCGTAGCTCAGGCCGTACTTGAGGCTCATGCCGCGCGGGCCGCCCCCGCCCACCTGCTGGCGGGCGGCCTCGGGCGGCTTGAGGCTGCGGATCAAGATGTTGTTGCTGCCGAGTTTTTTGATGGCCTCCTGGGCTTCGTAGGACGCGCCCTCGCCGATGGCCAGCATGGCGATGACCGAGCAGACCCCGAAGATGATGCCCAGCATGGTCAGCCCGGAGCGCAGCTTGTGCAGCAGGAGGCTTTTGATGCCCAGGCGGATGGTGCTGAGGATTTGGTAGCTAAGCATGGGCCGGGGTGGGGACGGTCGGCGCGGCGCGGTTGATCACCTCGCGGTCAATCAACCCGTCGCGCATGTGGATGACCCGGTGCGCCCGCGAGGCCACGCGGTCGTCGTGGGTGACCAGGATGATGGTCTTGCCGTCGCGGTTGAGGCGGTCAATGAGGTCGAGCACTTCGGCGCCGGTCTTCGAGTCCAGATTGCCGGTCGGTTCGTCGGCCAGGATCATGAGCGGGTCGTTGACCAGGGACCGCGCGATGGCCACGCGTTGTTGCTGGCCGCCGGAGAGCTGGTTGGGGCGGTGGTGGAGGCGGTCGCCCAGGCCCACCAACCGGGCCAGCTCGACGCAGCGGGCCTCGTAGTCCCGCAGGTCCAGGCCCTGGTAGAGGAGAGGCACCTGGATGTTTTCGAGCACGCTGAGCTGGGGGATGAGGTTGTAGGACTGGAAGATGAACCCGATTTTCCGCCCGCGCACTTCCGAGAGGGCGTCATCGGACATTTGGGAAACATCCTCGCCGCCCAAATAGTAGCGGCCGGCGGTGGGCCGGTCTAGGCAGCCGAGTAGATTCAGGAGCGTGGACTTGCCGGAGCCCGAGGGCCCCATGATGGCCAGGTACGAACCGGCGGTGATGGTCAGGTCCACCCCGCGCAGGGCGTGCACCTGCGCCTCTTCCCCCAACGCGTAAATCTTGTGGATGGCCTGGAGGACAATGATGGCCTGGCCGCGGGAGGCGGACTGCGAAGCGGCCGGCGGCGGAGCGGGGGCAGCGACGGCCGGGCTCATGGCGCGACGCGGGGCGGGGCGTTGGTGCGGCTGCGGTTGCGGCCGAACTCGGCCCGCATGGCGGTGCGCTCTTCTTCGTCCAGTTCGCCGTCGCCGTTCTTGTCGAAGCGCTTGAGCAGTTCCTCGCGGTTGGGCATCGGGCCGCGTCCGCCGCCCGGCCCGCCGCCCGTGCCGAAGCGCTGGCGCAAGGTTTCGCGCATGGCGGTGCGCTCTTCTTCATCCAGCTCGCCGTCACCGTTCTTGTCGAACTCCTTCAGCATCGCCTCGCGATCAAAGCCGCCGGGGCCGGGACCGCCGGGGCCGCCGGCGAGCGCCGGGCCACCGGCCGGGGCCGGGCGGGCCGCGCCGGGTTCGACCGCGGCCGCGCCGCGCTCGGGTCCGCCCCGGCCGTTCAGCGCGCGGGCGCCGTTCTCGGGCGAGGGGGCGGCCGTCGCGGCAGGCACTACGCCGGCCACCCGGGCGGGGGGCGGGTTGGTGGTCAGCGAGCGGGCCTGGTCGCTCTCGGCCAGCAGGCTGCCTTCGAGGTCGCGACCGCCGGTGTCCAGCGGGGGCGAGAGCAGGACGCGCTCGCCGGGTTCGAGGCCGGAGAGGATTTGGACGAACTTGGTGTTGAAGAGGCCGATTTCGACCGGCCGGGGTTCGGGTTTGCCGCCCTTGAGGACGTACACGACCTGGCGGCCGCGGAGGGTGGTCACGGCCTGGATGGGCACGGAGAGGGCGTTGGCGATGTTGGTCACGATGATTTCAGCCCTGGCCGATACGCCGGGTTTGACGTCCGGCAACGGGTCGGTGACCACCACCTCGGTGGTGTACACCTTGAGGTTGGGGTTGCCGAAACGGGCCTGGGAATCGGGCAGGAGGGCCACGCGATCCACGACCGCGCGGAAGGGCTGGTCGGGCATCGAGTCCAGCACGACCAGCGCGGGCAGGCCGGCGCGGATGAGGTTGATGTTGGACTCGTGGATTTTGACCGTGACCTTCATCTGGGAGGTGTTGGGGAGCTTGATCAGCTCCTGACGGTTGCGGACGGTGGCGCCCTCTTCGATGAGCGACTCGGCGCTGAAGCGGTTGTCGCTGATGGCATAGACGACCAGGCCGTCCTGCGGGGCGTAGATTTTGCAGGCGGCGAGGTTTTTCTCGTCGCGTTCGAGCTTGCGCAGGTTCAGCTCGAGGGTGGTGATCTGGGTGCGGAGGTCGGCCTCGAACTGGGCGATGCGGCGTTCGCTTTGCTGGAGGACGCGGTCCAACTCCTTCTGGGCCTCGGCCACGGCGGCGGTGTACTGGGCGCGTTGCTTGCGGAGGTCGAACTCGCGCAGCAGGAAGATATCGTTGCTGGCCACGATGAGGGAATTGTGGCCGTTGAGCAGGGAGAGCCAGTCGCTGTCCACCTTCTGCTTGGTCTCGTAATTTTTGGCGTAGAGGTTGGTCGAGTTGCGGTAGTTTTCCTCGCTGACCTTGAGCTGGGCCTCGGCCTGGAGGAATTTGTTGCTGGCCTGGAGCAGCGAGACGTAGGCCTGGCCGCGCTCGAACTTGTCCAGGTCCAGTTTGGCCAGCTCGAGTTTGAGCAGGGCGGCGCTGATGTCGCTGTTGGTCTGGCTGCGCTGGATGTCGAGGGTGAGCTGGGCGTTGATGACGGCGTTGCTGGCTTTTTCGACGTTGATGCGCTGCTGGTTGACTTGGTCCAGCGCCTGGGCGGAGTCCAGTTCGACGAGCAGGTCACCCTTCTTCACGTAGGTGCCCTCCTTGACGATGTAGATGATCCGGGCGACGCCCTCGACCTCGTTACGGACGCTGACCTCGTTCAGCGCGGTGAGGGTGCCGGCTTCGACCACGGAGACGGTGAAGTCTCCGCGTTTGACCTCGAAGGACTCGGTGGCGGCGGTCTTGGTCCGGGAAGGCCACAGGAGCCAGGCCAGCAGCAAGGCCAGCCCCGCGAGGGTGGTCAGGAGCATCGGGCGGCGGCGCAGACGCGCCCACCGGGTGGCAGGGGCAGCGGTGGTGTTCATGATTGGGGCTCCAAAAAGGTGTCGGGCGGAGTGACCTGCTCGTCGGGCATGTGCAGGGGCGGGCGGCCGCGCTGGGAATCCTGCAGGCGCTCGGCCAGCGGGTCCTTGAGCCAGAACTGGTCCTGGTCGGTGAACAAGATGCCCAGGTCCAGGAGCAGGTCGAACCGGCTGCCCAGGTAGTTGACCAGGGCGGTGGTGAGGTTGTTTTGGGCCTGGATGAGGGCGTCCTGGGCCTCGCGCACGTCGCGGATTTGCACGCGGCCGGCCTCCAGGAGCATCTGGTTCATGTCGGCCCGGCGCTCGGCCACGCGCAGGGCCTCGAGGCGGCTGAGGTAGTTGAGCCGTTCCTGCTCGAGGGTGCGCAGGCCGCGATCAATGCGGTTGCGGAAGTTGTCCAGCGTGCTGACCAGGCTGCGGAGCTGGGCCTCGAAGCTGACGAGCGTGGCCCGGTAGGTGTTGCGCTCGCGCAACCGGCTCACGGGCAGATCAAGCGTCAGCCCGGCCGACCAGCGCAGTTGGTCGAAGTCGAAGTTGGTGTAGTCGTAGGGCTCCTCCGAGGACACGCTGGCGTTGCCGGCGAAGCTCAGGCCGGGGCGCAACTGGTCGGCGGCCAGGCGCACCTTGCGCTTGGCGTCCTCGAAACGGTCAATGGCGTTGAGGATGTCCATGTGCTGCGCCACGGCCATGCGGAAGGCCGCGTCGCGGTCCACCTCGGCGCGCAGCAGGCCGACCGATTCGAGGGCCTGGAGGTCGCGGTCGTCCAGGGTGACCACGTCGCTGATCGGGATGCCCAGGCGCAGCTTGAAGTTGTCCAGCGCGGAGAGGTACGCGGCCAGGGAGTTGACGTAGGCGATGCGGGCGTTGAGCTCGGCGTTGCGGGCGTCGTCCACTTCGCTTTTGCGCACCCGGTCCACCGAGCGGGCGTCGAGGTACTGGGTGGTTTCGACGCGGCGCAGGTAGTTGGTGTAGTTGTTGCGGACGGTGGTTTTCTGGGCCAGGAGGTTGAAGTACTCCTGGACGACGTCGGCGGCGAACTGGCTTTGGTAGAGGCTGAAGCTGCGGATGGCATACACCAGGTTGCGCTCAGCCTGGGTGAGGGCCTCGACGGTGGGATCATTTTTGCCGAAGCCGCGCAGCAGGGGCTGGGTGAGGTTGACCGTGAGGGTGTTGATGGCCAAGTCGTTGCCCAGGGCGATGGGCGGGCCGCCGCCCGGATTCGGCGCAAACCGCACGGTCAAATAGCGCAGCAGGTCGTTGCCCAGGGCCAGGCCCAGCCGCCCGCCGCTCTTGAGCAACTGGCTGACCGCGATGCGGCTGTTGACGCGCGCAGTCTGGGCGCGGTCGCCCGTGCCCTGGACGCTGGCGGTCGAGTCGGCAGAGAACTGGGGCCGGAAGTTGTACTTCGCGCCGGTCAGGCTCAGCGCGGTTAGGTACAGTTGCTCGCGCTGGGTTTGGTACTCGCGGCTGTGGGCCACGGCCAACCGCAGGGCTTCTTGCACGTTGAGCACCCGCCGATTGGTGGCGGCGCGGTCTTCGATCAATTCAGCCGGCAGGATTTCCGCGGGCGGGCGGTCCGAGTACCGGGTGGCGATGGTGAATTCGTTGGTCCGCCCCAGCACCGCTTGGTCGTATTCTAGGATGAGCCGATACACCTCCCGGTCGGCGGATTTGCGGTAATGCCCGGCGCTGCACCCGGCCAGCAAAAGCGCCCAAAAGCCCCACACCCACCGCCCGCCCACGGAGCCGGCGGCGCGGGCTTGGACGTTGTTTCCGTTTCGCAGGTTCAGCACAAAAGACACACTGCCAGACTGCGGTCCGGGTGGGCAAGGTTACACCCCGCGTGGTGTATGGGGAGCGCCGTCGTTCGGAGCATGCCGGGCGCCGTTTGTGGTGTGCCCAACATTCACGCGGACGCGGCGAAGGAGTCCGCCGCGGCGGCACTTGACCAAACAAAACGACTTTCCCGCGGCGCGAGCTGTCCTCCCGCCGCCGCGGTGGTGTCCGGGCTCGGCCTGGGACCGGGACTTACTTCAACTCGAGATCGTCTTTTTCGGGCAGGGGCGGGAACTTGGCGTGGGGCTCGGTCTGGTACCAAAAGGCGACCGAGGCGATGTCGTCCCGGAGTTGGAGATAACGGCCGTCCTTGCGCCAACCCAGGGCCTGGATGGTCACTTTCAGGTCCTGCTCGAAGCGGATCGGGTCCACGATGTGCCAGCGGTACAACCCGAAGCGGGTCTGCGCGTCGTACAAGCCGTCCGGCCGGATGACCTGGGCCAGGCCGGTGTACGGCGTGCTGAACTCGGTGTAGCGGCGTTTGCCGTCCGGGCCGGCGGTGTCGAAGTTGTACGAGCCGCAGAAGTAATCCTCGGTGCCGGTGCCGCAGATGGTCGGGAAGTCGGTGTCGCCATCGAGGTAGAACTTGATTTCGCCCTCGCCCCACCAGCCGGTGCTGTGGACTTCCCAGGCCAGGTAGGTGCCCACGTAGTGTCCCTTGCCCTGGACACCGTCGAGGATGGTGTACAGGCCCATGGTCTTGAGCGGGTCCTCGCGCCGGAACTGGGCGTGGAAGTAGGCGGCGTCGGCCGGGACCTCGGTGAGGGTGTAGTCAACCTGGTAGTACAGCGTCATGGGCTGGTCATCGAGGTTTTCGAGGGTGAGGCGGGCTTTTTTGCGGAAGGGCATTTGCCAGTAGCTGTTGAAGGCGCTGCCGGGGTTCACGCACACGGCCAGCGAGTTGATTTGCGCGTACCGCGCCCAGCCGCAGGCGAAGAAATCGCCCAAGGGCACCTCGACCGAGGGATCGGCCTCGTCGTCCCAGTAAAAGCGCAGGATGTAGAAACGGGTCTTGTCCAGCGGCGCCGGCGTCAGCCAGATGTGCTGGATGCAGCCCGGGCCTTGGATCTCGGCCATTGTGAAGGTCTGCTTCGCCGCGATGCGGACATACGGAGAGACCTTCCAGCCCTGGCCCAGCCCGCGGGCGGCGTTGGTCGCCGGGCCGTCCACGGACATGCCGCCCTTGCCTTTTTCGCCGGTGAAGTTTTCGGGGCTGATCGAGCGGCTTTTGGCGTTCGAGAGCCGGTAGAGGTTGCCCAGATGCAGGTCCAAGCCGTTGAAGGTGGCCTCGGCGGCGCGGCCGGCCCACGCGGCGGCCAGGCTCAGCGCCAGGGTAAGCGACAATGTGCGTTTCATCAGGGAATCAGGTTTGAGGGTTCGGTTTCTGAGACAAAACACCAGCCCGCCAGCCCCGGGGCGCCTCCCGGGCGGATGACCGGTGGACGGTGGTGAACATGGCGCGCAGTGTGCGCAGCGCACGCGCCGCGCGCAACCCTTTCCGATTTTGTCCTCAAAAATTTTCCGGCCGCGCCGGGATACCCCTCCGCGGCCGGAAAAACGTTTCAAGCCTTGGCGCCGACGTGGGGCGTGTCACCCCCGGCTGCGCGGCGGGATTCTACCGCCATTGCCGCCGCCAAATCGTGGCTGCGGCCAGCCCCAGGCAAGCCAGTGCCGCCAGGCCCTGCGCGGGCCCCTCGGGAATCACCCGGTAGGGCAGGCCGCCGCCCACCAAGCCGCCGCCGGGCAGCGGCGGGTCTCCGATGTTGCGGACAAAGTCCAGCCACAGATTGGCGTAAGGGCCATCCACGGGCGACAGGTTCGAGATGAAACTGAACCCGTTGGCCCACGGCTCGTACTCGGACATCTCAAAGCGGGCGTTAAATCCAACTGGCACGATCATCTTTTGAGGAACTCGATCGAACAGCATAGCATCGTACCACTGGAGCACGTACGCCGAGTTGAACGGATTCGGCGTGCCGTATTCCCATTGGTACTCCGCCGCGCTCAGGAACCGATAATCCCAGGTCAACGGCGAGGTCACATCCCAAACTACGCTCGGGTGGTCGAGGGGAATCTCGTAGCCGATGATGCTGGGCCAGTTTTCCAACTCCCCGCGCCACTGGGGCGCCGGCGAGTCGTTGTACACCTTGTATTCGTACTTGAACAAACCGCCGCCTTGAGGTGTGACGGTGGTCTCGATGTGCGAAAGCCGGACGAGGTCGTCCAAGGCCAGGCTGGCCAGCGCAGCGGGCAAAAACGCCCCCACGACCGCACAGCCGAAGAACGTGGTAAGTTTTTTCGTTTTCATAGCTTGTCGCCAAGATTGCTTGCAGACTAATCACGGCGTCAGGCTGGTCAAGTATTTTTTTCCGGGTGCCTTCCCATGCGTCGGAGACTCCGAAAACCCGGGCTACCAGCCAAGCCGCCCGCCGGTTTCGGCCCGACCTTGCCGCTGACCAAGCGGCTGTGCCACGATGGCCCGAACATGTCGCCGGACATGCCCGCTCACGCCGAAACGCCGCAGGTGCTGCTGGTCGAATGCGCCGACCGCCCCGGTCTGGTGCACGGCATCACCGGCGTGCTTTTCCGCCACGGCGTGAACGTGGTGGGCAACCACGAATTCGTGGACCGCTCGACCCGCCGTTTCTTCATGCGCACCGAGTTCGACGGCGAGGTGGACACCCCCGCCTTGCTGGCCGAGGTGCGCGAGCGGTTGCCGGCCGACGCCACCGTGCGGCTGTCCCGGCTCGAGCCCAAGCGGGTGGTGGTCCTGGTCAGCCGCGAGCATCATTGCCTGGGCGACATCCTCATCCGCCACGCCTTCGGCGAGCTCAACGCCCGCGTGCTGGCGGTCGTGAGCAACCACCCCGCCCTCGAGCCGCTGGTTCGGCGCTTCGACCTGCCCTTTCACCACCTCGAGGCTGCCGGCCGCAGCCGCGAAGCGCACGAGGCCGAGGTCCTGGCGGTGCTGGACCGGTACCAGCCCGAGTACCTGGTCCTGGCCAAATACATGCGCATCCTCAGTCCGGCCTTTGTGGCGCGCTACCCGCGGCGCATCATCAACATCCACCATTCCTTCCTGCCCGCCTTTGTGGGCGCGCGCCCGTATCACCAGGCCTTCGAGCGCGGCGTGAAAATCATCGGTGCCACGGCGCACTTCGTGACCGAAGCCCTTGACGAAGGCCCCATCATCGCCCAACAGGTCATCCCGGTGGACCACACCCACACGGCCGAGGACCTGCAACGCGCCGGCCGCGACATCGAGCAACTGGTCCTGGCCCGCGCCCTCAAGCTGGTCTTCGAGGACCGCGTCTTCCTGTGCGGGCGGCGCACCGTCATTTTCGACTGACCATGCAAACCTGCCCGCTGCGCACCACCGTCATCGGCAGCTACCCGTTTCCGGGCTGGCTCGAATTCGCCACCGCGCACCTCGACCGGTTCGGCCCGGCCGACCGCGCCGAGCTGCAAGACGATGCCGTGGTCTGTGCCTTGCACGACCAATTGGCTGCCGGCCTGGACGTGGTGACCGACGGCGAGCAAACCCGCTTGGACTTCAACCTCTCCTTTTACGGTTACCTCGAAGGGCTGGAACTCGAATCCGCCCCGCCCCGCCGCTTCGGTCCACCCGCCCATGACCAGCGGGGCAAACACCGCGTCATCGCGCCGCTGGCGGCGCCGCGCGGGTTGGGCGCGGTCGAGGAATTCCGGCGCCTGCAACGCCTGGCCGCCGCAGCCGGGTTGGGGCGCACGCATCCCGGGGTCACCCTCAAGGCCAGCGTGCCGGGACCGTACACGCTCTCCGGGCGCCTGGAGCCCAACCCCGCCCTGGGTTACCCGGACCGCTGGGCGCTGGCCGAGGCGCTGCTGCCCATCGTCCGCCGGGAGCTCGAGGCCCTCGTCGCCGCCGGCTGCGCCGAGATCAGCGTGGATGAGCCGAGCATGAGCTGTTACGCCCACCGCGAAGACCCGCGCCGCTTCGTGGACCTGTTCAACCGTACGGTCGAGCCGGTGGTGGGCCGCACCCGGCTCTGCACCCACCTGTGTTTCGGCAACTACAAGGGCCGGGCGGTCGGCCCGCGGCAACTGGCCCCGATGTTCCCCGTGTTCCTCGACTTCACCTGCGACGAAATGCACGTCGAAATGGCCAGCCGCGAATTCGCCGAACTCGAGCTCATTGCCCGCATCGCCGAGCGGTGCGACGTGGCGGTGGGCATCGTGGACGTCAAGAGCTACTACATCGAGACCGCTGAAGACGTGGCCCGGCGCGTGCGCCGTTGCCTCGAATACGCGCCCGCCGAGCGCCTGGTGCTGGCCCCGGACTGCGGCCTGAGCCAGACCGCCCGCTGGGCTGCGCGGCAAAAACTGGCCCACCTGGTCGCCGGGGTGAAACAGGTCCGGCGCGAGCGCGGCCTGCCCGGGGCTTGATTGCCTCCGGGGCGGCCCAACTCTGCGCGCGCCCGTGAGACTCCTCCTGGCCATCCTGGGCGTGCTGGCGCGCAAGACCGTGGCCGCCACGGTCCTTTTCCTGACGCTGTTGCTGGCGGCCGTGGCCTGGAACTGGGTCCGCGCCCAGACCGAAATCATCCGGCGTTTGGAGACCGCCCGCACCCAGGTCAATGCCGCTTTCCAAGACTGGCGCCACCGCAAGACCGAGTTGCTGGACCTGGAAACCCGCTTGACGCGGCTGCGCGCGGCCGAGCCGCCCTGGTACCGGCCGCTCGAACGCCTCGCTTGGAATGCCCGCGTCCAGGCCGCCGAAGCCGCGGTCGAGTCCGCCCGCACCGCGCGCGACCAGGCCCACAGCGCCTGGCAAGCGGCGCTTGAAGAACTGCGCGCGGCCGAGAGCCGCGTGGACAAGACCTGGACGAGTTTCCTCGCGGCGGCCCGGCGCACCGGTTGGCAGGTGCTGGGCCTGACGGTGCTGGTGCTTGCCGGACCCGCGTTGTGGAAGGTCGTCTGGTACTACGGCCTGGCCGCACTGGCCACGCGCCGCCCGCCGGCGCAAATCCTCCCCGCCGACGCTCCCGGCCGGCTGCGCCCCGGCCCGGCGGGCAAGACCTTGCTCATCCCGGTTACCCCCGAGCGGCCCCTCTTGGCGCGCATGGATTGGGTGCAGCAGTACGCGCCCGGGCTGAGCAAACAAACCCGGTTCCTGTTCTCGTGGCGCTCGCCCTTCACCAGCTTCGCCGCCGGCCTGGCGGAAATGACCGAGTTGCGGGCGCGCGCCGGGAGCCCGCCGGGCGAGGTTGGGCTGGCTTCCGGCACCGACCCGCACGCCTACTTGCTGGCCCTCGAGTTGGAGCAGCACCCGGGCGTGGTGCTCAAGCCGGGGGCGGTCGTGGCCGTGTCCGGCGCCATCACGCTGCGGCCGCGCTGGCACTGGAACAGCCTGCATCACTGGATCGCCGGGCGCATCCGGCACCTTCTCTTTTGCGGCACCGGCACAGTGTACGTGGCCGGGCTGGGCGGCGTGGAGCTGTGCGCCGAGCACGCGCCGGTGGTGGTCGAGGAAGCCCTGGTGTTGGGCTACGACGGCCGGGCGGCGTTTGCCACGGTGCGCACCGAGACCTTCTGGCCGTATTTCCGGGGCAAGACCTCGCTCTTTGACTACCGCTTTACGGGCGGGCATTTGGCCATTCGTCAGACCAGCGCGCCGACGGCAGTGCGCCGGGGCAATCCCTTCGTGCGCACGGTGGATGCCCTGCTCAACGGCCTGGGCCGGCTGCTGGGCTTTTGAAATGGCACGACGTCCGGGAGTTGGGGCCGGATCCCGGTTCCGCCGCTGGCCGGTTGCCCGTCACCGGTGGCCCGGCTGGTGGTTGCCGAAAGCGGCGCTCCATCCGACGGCCGTGCGAACCAGACCGGTGTTGCTTCTGGCCTGTATTTTGCTAAGGCAAATCATCGCGTATCCTCGTCGGAACGGACGGGGAAACCCAGACGATGAACATCCGAGTTTGGTTGGGCAGAGTGTTGGGCAAACCGGCATGCGTCGCTTTGTGGGCGGCCAGTTGGCCTTGCACGGGTGCAGGCGCCGAGGACACGGCGGCGGCACTCGAGGGGATAGCCGTCCGCGACGGCAAAGTGACGCTGGCGTTGCCCAAGGTCGTGGGCATCGAGGCCTGGCAGGTGGAAGCGACACCGGCATTGGGCCAGAGCTTCGCCCCAATTTTGGACAACCCGCCGGCCGGATTCGAGTGGACCGGACCGGCTGGGGCGCCGGCCGGGTTTTACCGGGTGCGCGGTGAATCCCTCAGCCCGGAGGCGCTCTGGG
>CAYXPA010000018.1:0-45518 GCA_964466945.1 uncultured Verrucomicrobiota bacterium
CGGCGGTCGGTACGCCGCGCACCGGCGGGTTGGAAACCCGCGATACAGCAGACCAGAGGTCTGCGCTACAAGGCTGCGCGGCAGCGCGGTCCTACCGACAACGCCGGCAAGCCGGCGCACTCCAAACGCTTCGCGCCGTATCCGGTATCCGGCATCCTATTCTGATTCCTGACTTCCGACGCCTGTCCTCCGCACTCTGCGCGTGGCACGGTGCTTATGGGCTGTGCAGGCGGACGCACACTTGTTGCCGGGGCGCGGTGAATACAATTTGACCCCGGGGCAGCGCGCGGGTAAACCGTAACCCCGTGCACGTACAGCCCCATTTCACAGCGAGCAAAGCCATGAAACCGACACACGCGAATCCCCGGCGCCGCTCCGGCGGCTTCACCCTCATCGAGTTGCTGGTGGTCATTGCCATCATTGCCATCCTGGCGGGCATGTTGTTGCCCGCGCTGGCCCGCTCCAAGTCCAAGGCCCAGGGCATCCTGTGCATGAACAACGGCAACCAGATGATCAAGGCGCTGATGATGTACGCCCTGGACAACAACGACTTTCTCGCGCCCAATCCGGATGATGGTAACACCACCCCGGGCCACAACTGGGTCGGTGGTCAAGCCGGTCAGGGCGGAGCCCAAGAGTTCAACCCGGATATCCTGCGGGACAACACCCGGTCGCTCCTGGCCGATTATGTGGGCAAGGCGATCGAAATCTACAAATGCCCGGCGGATAAACGCACCGGCCTTTACCAGGGCACCAACCCTGATCTGCGCGGCAAACGCATCCCCGCAGCGCGCAGTTTCTCCATGAGCCAGGCGGTGGGGACCATTTGCTCGGCCTTCGACAGCGGCGGGGGTCACAGCGGTGCGCCGCGGCTGGCCACCAACGGCCCGTGGCTGGACGGCAACCACAGCAACCGCCGCAACAACCCGTGGATGACCTACGGCAAAACCACCGACTTCACCGACCCCGGTCCGACCAAGACCTTTGTGTTTGTGGACGAGGAACCGGCCAGCCTGAACGACGGCGGTTTCGGCACCTCGGCCAACCCGGCCAACAAACGCTGGGTGGACTTCCCCTCTACCTTCCACGCCGGTGCCGCGGGATTCGCCTTCGCTGACGGCCACTCGGAAATCCACAAGTGGGTGAACTTGGCAGGGGTCGAGGCCAAAGGGCCGCCGGGCCGCCGCACGCTGCCCCCCAACGTGCCGATCAACCGCGATTTCCGGGACATTGACTGGCTGGCCAGCGTTAGTTCGGCCCGCGCCCGGTAAGCCGAGCGTTTCCCTTCACAAGGCGCGCCGTCGCGGGCGCACCTTTTTTCTTGAGCCACCCAAGGCCGCGCGCGGGCGTGGGCGCGGGCTTGACCCCGACTGCCCGGCCGCGCAGCTTGGCCGCGCCATGCCCGTGGACCCCGCACTGGTGGATCGCCTCCGACAACGCCTCGGCGCGGCGCAGGTGCTCACCGCGCCCGAGGACCTCATCCCTTACTCTTTCGACGGCACCGCGGCGCTCCGGCAGCGGCCCGGAGCCGTGGTGTTCCCGCGCACGACCGAGGAGGTGGCCGCGGTGCTCAAGCTGGCTCAGGAGACCCGCACGCCGGTGGTGCCGCGCGGCTCCGGCACGGGCCTGAGCGGCGGCAGCCTGCCCGTGCCGGACGGCCTGGTGCTGTGCCTGGTGCGCCTGGACCGCGTGCTGGAGGTGGACCGCGCGAACCTGACCCTGCTTTGCGAGGCCGGCGCGCTCACCCAGACCATCGCCGACGCCGCGGCCGCAGCCGGCCTGTTTTACCCGCCGGACCCGGGCTCGATGAAAATTTCCACCATCGGCGGCAACGTGGCCGAAAACTCCGGCGGCCTGCGCGGGCTCAAGTACGGCGTGACCCGCAATTACGTGATGGGCCTCGAGGTGGTGCTGCCGGACGGCGAGGTGCTCTGGACCGGCAACAAGTGTGTGAAGGACGTGGCGGGCTATTCGTTGCGCGACCTGTTCATCGGCTCGGAAGGTACCCTGGGCGTGATCACCAAAGTCCTGCTCCGGCTCATCCCGCGGCCCGCCGCCAAAAAGACCTTGCTGGCCACCTTCGCCCAAATGGACCAGGCCGCCCAGACGGTCTCGGACATCATCGCCGCGCAGATCATCCCTTGCACGCTCGAGTTTCTGGACCGCACCACCATCGGCTGCGTGGAAGACTACGCGCGGATCGGCCTGCCGCGCGATTGCGAGGCGCTGCTGTTAATGGAGACCGACGGCCACCCGGCGGTGGTCGAGGCCGAGGCGGAGCAAATGGCCGGTCTGGCCCGCCGCAACGGCTGCCGCGAAGTGCGCGTGGCGCAGAGCGAGGACGAAGCCGCCCGCCTGGCCGCCGCCCGCCGCACCGCCTTCTCCGCCCTGGCCCGCGTGGCGCCCACCACGATCCTCGAGGACGTCACCGTGCCCCGGAGCGAACTGGCGAAGATGGTGCGATGCATCGAGGCAGTGGCGCGCAAGTACCGCCTGCGCGTGGGCACCTTCGGCCATTTCGGCGACGGCAACCTGCATCCCACCTTCCTGACCGACGAGCGCAACGCGGACGAGATGCACCGCGTCGAGGCGGCGTTTCAGGAGCTGTTCGCCGAGGCCCGCCGGTTGGGCGGCACCATCACCGGCGAGCACGGCGTGGGCGTGGCCAAGAAGGCTTTTCTGCCGGAGCAGGTGGGCGCGGCAGGGCTGAGGGTGATGCGCGCCTTGCGGCAGGCGCTGGACCCCGGGGGCGTCCTCAATCCGGGCAAGGTGTTTTGAGCGGGCCGAATTCGGTCGGGAATCGTCGAAGACCGGGGAAGACTGCCGGGTCGGACGCCGTGCGCCTCGGGCCAAGGCGTCTTCAGCAAATGCGATGGCCGGACAAGCGCAGGCCTCGGAGTCCATTCCGAACCGGAGGGGTGGACCGGCCCTACCGACAGCGCCGGCCAGCCGGCGCACTCCGCACGCTTCGCGATTCACCGGGCGCCTGCGTTGTGCGGCAGCGTGTGAAGTACGGCAGCTTGTTGCCGTTTGCTGCGCCGGGTGGAACGACTTGCCCGGGTCGTGCCACCCCGGAATCAACCCAGTCGTTCCGACCTTGCCCCCGACAAAAAAAAGCCTCCCGGTGGCCTGTGTGGGACCACCGGGAGGTGCACTGACCCTCGCGGCGCGGGGAAACGACCCTTCATCCCGGCCCACGCGCGCGGGTAATTTTTTTCAGACCGCTTCAACTCCGGCACGCCCGGCGCCGGGGGCGTGGTTTCCGTGCGGATTACTTGTGGGCCACGTAGATGCGTACCGTGCCCGTGGCGCCGGTGCCCGTGTCGTACTTCACCCGGCCCTTGAGGTCTTGCGCATCGGTCTTGGCGGAGGCTGAGAGGGAAGGCCCGTCAATTCGTCGGCTCAATTCCCAGGCATCCTCGCGGGTGACGTTGTACAACACGCATTCCACGACCTTGGCACCGAAGGCGTCGTTTTTGTTGTAGGTGGTGTTGCCGTCCAGGTCGTAGGCGTTGTTGGTGCCGCTGGCATCGGTGGTGGAGGCGCTGCAATCGCTGACCACCACGTTGGCCAGGTCGGTCAACCGCGGCAGGAACGCCTTGTCAATCAGGCGCTCGACCAGCAGGACCGCACTGTCCCAATTGGTGACCGTGGTTCCGCTGGCGTAGGTCGCCCCCTCGATGCCGCCAAACTTGCCGTACTTGCTAAAGTAGGTGGTGGCGGCAGATTGGATGGCATTGTAGGCGGTAACCGTGTCGTTGATTCGGGCCTCATTCAACGAGGCAAAAATTTTGGGAACCAGCAGGCCGGCCAGTACCGCGATCACCGCCAGCACGCCCACCATTTCCACCAAAGTGAAGCCAGGGGTCCTTTTTTCCGAGGGTTGCACATTCATACACGGGTCATGGGTTCAGTTGGTTGCGTTCGTGATTTGTTTCCGCAGCGCGCCGGTTTCCACGAAAACAGCGCGGCCGTGGCAGATTACAAGCAGTCCGGGTGCCAGCGACACCGTCATGAGAAGCAGGCGCCCTTCTCCAACCTTCCCGAAGACCTGCCAAGGGTGCTCGGCCAACCGCACCCGAATGCAACCCGCTCAATTCCAAGTACACCATGGTTTCTCGCCCGCCTTGTGCCTGCCGGTCCCGACTCTGGGCCGGGATCCGTCGCGCCGCGAGGTATGGCATTTTGCAAGCCGTCCGGCCTGGTCGGATCGTTGCGGCTTTGTACGCTGTCAACTGGCAAAACTCACGGGGACAGGCGGCACTGCCCCGCCCTCGACCTGCGGCAGGTCGGGTCCGGTTCACCACCAAGCGCGCAGCTCGGCCTGCAACCGCTGGCGCGCCCGGTATAGGCGGGATTCCACCGCCTTGGGCGTGGTGCCCAGAATCGCTGCGGCTTCGGTGTGCGAGCGTTCTTCCCAAGCGCACAACACCACCACCTCGCGCAGGTCCGGCGGCAACCGCCCGACCGCGGCCCGCACGGCCGCCGCGCGCTCGCGGGCCAGAAGGTTCTCGGCTGGGGGCGGATCGCTTGCGATGAGCGCCCGGTTTGGAGCGGCGGGTTCTTCCGCGCTGGCCTCGCTCGCGTCCAGGGCGACGGTGGGATGGCGCTGGCGCCAGCGGAGGCGGTTGCGGGCGAGATTGGTGGCGATGGTGTAAAGCCAGGGCTGGAAGCGGTCGCGCGGCCGGAAGCGGTGCCGCGCCTGGTACACCCGGACGAAGGTTTCCTGGGCCAGGTCCAGCGCGTCTTCGGCGTCGCCCAAGAGCCCCTGGAGGTATCGCAAAACCGCCGCGGCGTGGCGCTCCATCAGCGCGGTCAGGGCGGTGTCATCGCCCGCCGCCAGACGCGACATGGCGGCCCGGTCCTGCGCGTCCGCGTCAGGGGTGTGCATGTCCGGAGTGCCCGGCCGGGGTCATGGCCCGCTCGGTTTGTTCGTGGAACCCGAGGGTCAGGCGCTGCATTTCGGCCAGGTAGCGACGGCCCTGGTCCGGAGGCATGGCTCGGCTTATCTCGATGAAGTGGCGGAGCATGTCGGCCTGACAATTGGCGCGCAGGGCGGCGACTTCGCGCAAGAGGGCCTCGGCGCGGGGGGTGAGCGCGCCCTGCGCGGACAGTTCCGCGGCGAGTTCCGTCTTCTTGACGGCGATTTGGGCGCACCAGGCCTGACAGCGCGGCAGGTAGCCCGCGTGCAATTCCCGGATGCGCGCCATTTCCTCCGCGCCAAGCCGGAACTCGCGGCGCAGCCAGTCCAGGTCGTCGTGAGGATTGGCCAGCCGCCCGGCACACCACCGCGCCACGGCCTGACTGGTGAGCGCAAACACCGCGGCGGCAGTCACCAGCGCGCCCACCACCAGCAGCCAGGTCTTCCACGCGTTCATGGGCCGGGCTCTTGCGGGCTGACGGCGGCCAGGTACCGCGCCCGCGCCATTTCATGGGAGCGCATCCAGCCTTGGACCAGGCCGGTGCCCGCGCCCAGGAGCGTCAGCGCGGCAAGCGCGGCCAGGGCCCGGCGGGGTTGGGCCAGCCAGTCCGCCAGGCGCATCAGCCACCAAGGGCCGGCGGGGGCAGCGGTCTCGCAAGCCTCGATCCGCCGCCACACGGCGGCGGCAAACTGTGGCGGCACGGTCGGCGAAGGGCGCGCCGCGCGGAGCCACGCCGTCAGGCGGTCCTCCGGTGCCGCGGGAGGGTTGGAGTTCATGTTCACGGTGGGTTCCAGCGACAGTTTCAGCTTACGAACCGACCCGGCCGTTGGCAAACGGGCGGTTGACCCGCAACCCGGCAGTGGGTCGCGTGCTCAGAAGTAATACCCCGGCGCGGCGAAAATCCCGCAACTCCACGCCCAGCATCCGGACCGGGCACGCAACCCGGGGTTTTCGGCTGCGGCGAACGTCCCTTAAAAAAATTCGCGGGATTCGCCGCTGGGCGGGGTACTCCCTCGTAGGAGCCGGGCGGGATGGACCTGGCCCGGTTCCGCAAACGCAACTGCACAACACACAAATACCATGAAGACCCTCGCTCGTTTCGTTCGTTCCACCTCCGTGGCGCTACTGCTGGCCGGCGCGATCGGCGTCGGCGTCGCGCAAACCCAGTCCACTGGCAAGAAACCCCGACCCTATCCGCTGGATACCTGCCTGGTCTCGGGCGAGAAGCTCGGCAGCGGGCACATGAAGCCTTACGTGTTCACCCACGAGGGCCGCGAGATCAAACTCTGCTGCCAGGATTGCCTGAAGGACTTCAACAAGGAACCCGCCAAATTCATCAAGAAACTCGAAGCGGCCGCCAAGCCTTATCCGTTGGACACCTGTCTGGTCTCGGGCGAGAAACTCGGCAGCGGCGGGATGACACCTTACGCCTTCGCCTACCAGGGCCGCGAAATCCAACTCTGCTGCAAGGATTGCCTGAAAGACTTTAACAAAGAACCTGCCAAGTTCTTGAAGAAGCTCGAGGCCGCGGAAAAAGAGGCCGCGAAAAAGGACAAGGCCGCGGGAACCAAGTAACCCGCCGACCACTCCAAGCCAGCCGGCTCGGTGGACTCCGGGTAAACGCCCCGGGAAGCGGGGGGCCTGTTCTGCTTCGCAAAAGCACGCCCCGCCGCTGTAACTCTCACTGCGTCGAGACGGGTCGTGAGGCTGGCGCCCGTTGGGTAGCCGAAACGCCGGTGGTCCAGACGTGACCGGTCGGTTTTACCCCGCGGGCGGTGAGGCGCGGCAAAGCATTCAAACCTTGCGCATGCCTTACTGAGGCCGGTGAACCGGAGTGTCGCGGAACACACACATCTCCGCGGTCGTGGTCCCTCGCTTTGTCCAGATGCAACGCCATGCGGTGATCGCCCTGTTGGGTTTGGGCTTGCTGCTGTTTGCCGGCTGTCGGGGCGTCCCGACCCCGGAGGAACGGGCGGGTCGAGAGCAGGTCGCCGCCGTGGCCGCGCGGCTCGACGTTCCCGGGGCCAACCTGCCCGCGCTCGAGTCCGACGCCGGGCTGAGCAATTACCTCGCCTTCGCCCTGCTCAATGCCCCGGCGGTCCGCGCCGCGTACTTCGACTGGATCGCCGCCGTCGAGCGCGTCACGGTCGAACGCTCCCGGCCCGACCCGGTGCTGACCTTTCAGGCGGACATCGCCGACGTGGTCCTGGCCGTGATGCCCGGGTTGATGCAGGAGTTCCCCGGTCCGGGCAAACTGCGCGCCGCGGCCGCGGTGGCCACGGCCGAAAGCCGCGCGAAGTATTTCGCCTTCGAGGCCGCCGTGCTCCAGACCGCCTTCGAGGTCAAGCGCGCGGCCTATCAACTCGGTTTTCTGGACGAGCAACTCCGTCTCCAGCGCGAAACCCTGGCCCTGTTGGCCGAGTTGGAGGCGGCCGCGCGCGCGCAAAACGCCGCCGGCAAGGTCATCCTGCAGGACGTCTATCGCGCCCAGATCGAACAGGACCGGCTGACCACCGAGATCGCCAATCTGGAAGACTCGCGCCGCCCGTTGCGGGCGCAGTTCAAGGCCGCCCTCGGCTTGCGCGCCGGGCAACCCGACCCCCCGGTGCCGACGCGGCTGGAGTCCACGCCACTGGCGCTGGAAGACGACGCCCTCCTGGAGGCGGCGTTCCGACGCAACCCGCGGCTCAAAGCCCTCGAGGCCGAACTGCAAATGGCCGAGGCCGCCATCGCGCTGGCCCGCAAGTCGGCCGTGCCGGACTTTTCGCTCGGCGTGATGGCGGATGTGAACGCATCGCCCGTGATGGCTCGGCCGCTGGCCGGCATGTCGCTGCCGATCTGGCGCGACAAGATCGCCGCGCAAATCGCCCGGGCCACGGCCGGCCGTGAGGCCGCCGTCGCGCGGCTTTCGGCCGAGCAACTGCGGCTGACGGCGGATTTCGCCCTGAAAAGCTTCGAGTACCGCGTGCTGACCCGCACGCTGGCCTTGCTCGAGGAAAAGCTCGTGCCCAAGGCCCGCCGATCCTTTGAGATTGCCCGCGCCGGCTACCTGGCCGGGCAGATTGACTTCTTCAACCTGATTGACGCCGAACGCACGTTGCTGAGCTTCCGGTTGCAGGCCGTCGAGGCGCGCACGCGGCGGGAGATCGCGTTGGCGGAACTGTCGCTGCTCATCGCCGGCTTTGCGCCCTTGGGCGCACCCGTGCTCGGGCCGGATACAGAGCTTCCCGAGCCACCGGCCGGCGCACCCCGGGTGGCGACGCCGGTCGCCAGTCCTTCGAGCCCTTCACGCCCCTAGTCAGCCATGAAACTCAAGCCGGTTCTTGTCCCGCTGTTGCTGGTCGCCGCGGCGGCCGGTGGCTTTTACCTGGGCCGTCACTTGGACCGCGTGCCCGCCGCGCCCGAAGCCGCGCCGGCCACGGCGGCCAAGACCCTTTACACTTGCGGCATGCACCCCCAGGTCATCCAGGACCATCCGGGCAACTGCCCCATTTGTGGCATGAAACTGACGCCCATCCAGCGGCCGACCGCCGGGACGACCGCGCCGCGGACGGCGGATGAAGCCTCGGCGAGCGATGCCGAAACCATCGTCGTGGATCCGGTGACGATCCAACGGATGAACCTCCGCACGGTGGAACTGACCAACGGTCCGTTGCGCCGCGTGCTGCGCACCGTGGGCACGATTGATTACAACGAGGCCGGCCTGGCCGAGGTCACCACCAAGTTCCGCGGTTGGATCGAGAAACTCTACGTGGACGCCACCGGCCAGTTGGTCATGCGCGGCGACCCGCTCTTTGAAATGTACTCGCCGGAGTTGTTCAGTGCGCAGACCGAATACCTCATCGCCTTTCGGGGCGCGTCCGCGGCCGACCCCGCCGGCCGCCAGGCCGTGCTCGAAAGCGCGCGGCAGAAGCTGAAGTTTTTCGACATCACGGCCGACCAGATCGCCGAGCTGGAACGCACCCTCGAGCCGCGCAAGACCCTGCGCATCGCCGCGCCGCGGGACGGGTTTGTCATCGAGAAACCGGCCGTCGAGGGCCAGATGGTGGAAGCGGGCCGGACCATTTACCGGCTGGCCGATCTGGGCCTGGTCTGGGTGTATGCCGAGGTGTACGAGCAGGACCTGCCGTTCGTGCAGTTGGGACAGGAAGCGCTGGTGCGTCTGTCCTATCTGCCCGATCGGTTGTTCCGCGGCCGCGTCACGTATGTCTATCCCACCGTGGACGCGCGCACGCGCACCGCCCGGGTGCGGATGGAGTTCCACAACCCCGGCTATCTGCTCAAGCCGGGGATGTTCGCCACGGTCGAGCTGGCGGCCGAGCTTGCGCCGTCGGTCCTGCTCGTGCCGGACACGGCCGTGCTGCGCAGCGGCGATCGCAACCTGGTGTTCGTGGCGCGGGACGGCGGGCGTTTCGAGCCGCGCACGGTCACGCTCGGGCCGCGCGCGGAGAACGACCTGTACCAGGTCCTGAGCGGGCTGCGCGCCGGGGAACGGGTGGTGACCAGCGGCCAGTTCATGCTCGATTCGGAAAGCCAGTTGCGCGAGGCCATCCAAAAAATGCTGCATCCGCCCACGCCCGGCGCAGCCGCGACCGCCGTGCCCGCCGGAGCGGCCGGGCCGGCCGGGACTGCGCCGTCAGCTCCCGGAACTCCCGCCGCGCCCGAGCCGCACGTCTATGTCTGCCCCATGCCCGAACACGTTTCCATCGAGTATGAGCATCCGGGGCAGTGCTCGCTGTGCGGCATGGCGCTTGTGCCGGTTTCGCGAGAAATGCTCGAGCGCATGCAGCCGGGAGGAAAGGTTGAGTACTACACCTGCCCGATGCCGGAGCACAGCGACGTGCGGCAGGACAAACCGGGCAAGTGTCCCAAGTGCGCCATGACGCTGATTCCGGTGATGCCGCGAGCGGCGCGGGTCGGGCCCCCGGCGGCGCAGGCCGGGCCGCCGTTGCCCGAACTCTACACCTGCCCGATGGCGGCTCATGCCGAGGTGGTGTCCGAGCGGCCGGGCCAATGCCCGAAATGCGAGATGACCCTTGTGCCGACGAGCTCGGTGGCACACGGCCGGCGCAGCGAGGAAATTTGGCGGAGGAATACAGCAGGCGAAACCGCCCCGCCCGCGTCACCGACCCATCGTCACTGAGCGCCGGCCCGCTCATGTCTCGACTCGTTTTCCAACGCCGCGTTCTGGGCTCAGGCCGACACGGTCACGTCCGCCAGAGCAACCGTGCGCCCTCACGACTGCTCCAGCACCCGCCCCGCCGGAGCTGGCTTAACGACCTCGAATCCCATGCTGCCCCGCCTCATTGAGTTTTCGCTGCGGAACAAGTTCGTCGTGCTCGTGGCGACGGTGGTGCTGATCCTCGGCGGCCTCAACGCCTTGCGCCAAATCCCGCTGGACGCCATCCCCGATCTCTCGGATGTCCAGGTCATCATCTACACCGAATACCCCGGCCAGGCGCCGCAGATCGTTCAGGACCAGGTGACCTATCCGATCACGGCCAAGATGCTTTCCGTGCCGCACAAGAAGGTCGTGCGGGGCTACTCGTTTTACGGGTTTTCGTTCGTCTATGTGCTCTTCGAGGACGGCACCGATCCCTACTGGGCGCGCAGCCGGGTGCTCGAGTACCTCAGCCAGATCAGCGGCCAACTGCCCAAGGGCGCGACGCCCGCGCTCGGCCCGGACGCCACCGGTGTGGGTTGGGCCTTCATGTATGCGATCAACTCGACCAACCGCAGCCTGCACGAGCTGCGTTCCTTGCAGGACTGGTATCTGCGCTACCAACTCACCGCCGTGGACGGCGTGTCGGAGGTCGCGTCCATCGGCGGCTTCCAGAAGCAATACCAGGTGACCGTGGACCCGGTGAAATTGCGCGCCTACGGCCTGCCGCTCTCAGCGGCGCGGATGGCCCTCGAACGCAGCAGCGGCGAGGTCGGCGGCCGCTCGATCGAGATGGCTGAGCGCGAGTTCCTCATCCGCGTCAAGGGCTACGTCCAGGACCTCGAGGCGCTGCGGCAAATTGCCGTCGGCGTCGGCCCCAACGGCGTGCCGATCCTGCTGCGCGACGTGGCGACGGTCCAGCTCGGCCCGGAAATGCGCCGCGGCATCGCCGAGCTCAACGGCGAGGGCGAAACCGTCGGCGGCATCGTGGTGGTGCGCTACGGCGCGGACACGCGCCAGGTGATCCAGGAAGTCAAGCGGCGGCTCGACCAGGCGATGAAAGCGCTGCCGCCGGACGTGACGTACACGGTCGTGTACGACCGCACGGCGTTGATTGATCGGGCCATTCATACCCTGCGCCAGACCTTGCTCGAAGAAAGCGTGGTGGTGGCCCTGGTGATCGTGGTTTTCCTGCTGCACCTGCGGACCGCCCTGGTGCCGATTCTCATCCTGCCCATCGCCGTGCTGGGGTCGTTCCTGATCATGTACGGCCAGGGCATCGGCTCGAACATCATGTCCCTGGGCGGCATTGCCATCTCCATCGGCGTGTTGGTGGACGGCGTGATCATCCTGGTGGAAAACATCCACAAACACCTCGAACGCGAGCACGGACGCAAGCCCCACTGGGACATCATGCGCGAGGCCGCCGTGGAGGTGGGGCCGACCATCTTTTTTGCGCTGTTGATCGTGACCGTGTCGTTTCTGCCGGTCTTCACCTTGCAGGAACAGGAAGGCCGGCTCTTCAAGCCGTTGGCGTTCACCAAGACCTGGTCCATGGCGGTGGCCGCGGTCCTGGCCGTGACGCTGGCGCCGGTGTTGGCGGGATTGATGATCCGCGGCAAACCGCGTCCGGAGGAGCAGAATCCCCTGAGCCGTTTCCTCATCCGGCTGTATCACCCGGTGCTCGACGGCGTGATCCGCTGGCGTTGGGCGGTGGTCGGCTGTGCCGCGCTGGCCGTGGTCTGGGTGTTTTTCCCCTCGAACTACCTGGCGGCGCGCCTGCTCCCCGACGGCCCGACGAAGGAAGCGGCATTCAAGCTGGGCAAACTTTTCCCCTTCCAAAACATCGGCTCGGAATTCATGCCGCCACTCGACGAGGGTGATCTGCTCTACATGCCCACGACCTTCCCGGGCATCTCCGCCACCAAGGCCCGCGAGCTCCTTCAGCAGACCGACCAGATCATCAAGAGCTTCCCGGAAGTGGACACCGTTTTTGGCAAGATTGGTCGGGCCGAAACCGCGACGGACCCCGCGCCGATGGACATGATCGAGACGACGATCCGACTCAAGCCGGAGCGCGAATGGCCCGCAGTGGATATCCGCGACGACACCGGCCGGCTCATCGCCCACCGCCGGCGCACGCCCGACGAACTGGTGGACGCCCTCAACCGCGCCATCCAGTTTCCCGGCCTGGCCAACGCCTGGACCATGCCCATCCGCACGCGCATTGACATGCTCTCGACCGGCATCAAGACGCCCGTCGGCATCAAGGTCGCCGGGCCGGACCTGGCCGAGCTGGAGCGCATTGCGACCGAAATCGAGGCCGTGGTCAAAGGCGTGCCCGGCACGGCCAGCGCCTACGCCGAGCGCGTCATGGGCGGACGCTACATCGAATTCGAGATTCGGCGCGACGAGATCGCGCGCTACGGCCTGGCCCTGGCCGACGTGCAAGAAGTCCTGGCCGTGGCGCTGGGCGGCATGCCCATCCTCACGACCGTCGAGGGGCTAGAGCGCTACACCGTCAACCTGCGGTACGACCGCGACTACCGGCAGGACCTCGAGGCCCTGCGCCACTTGATCGTGCCGACGCCGACCGGCGCGCAGATTCCGCTGGGCCAACTGGCCACCTTCCAGATCGTCAACGCGCCCATGAGCATCAAGAGCGAGGCGGCCGTGCCCAACGCCTGGATTTACGTGGACGTGCGCGGCGTGGACCTCGGCACGTATGTGCGGGCGGCCAGGCGCGCGGTCAACGCTGCCATGGCCGACGGCACGGTCCGGCTGCCGGCCGGCTACAGCATTTTTTGGAGCGGGCAGTACGAATCCTTGCAGCGGGCCAAGCAGCGGCTGCTGATTTTGGTGCCTTTGACGCTCCTGATCGTGACCTTGTTGCTCTACCTCAGCACGCGGTCGGTCATCAAAACCGGCATTGTCCTGCTGGCCGTGCCGTTCTCGCTGGTGGGCGCTTTCGGGCTGATTTACCTGCTCGACTACAACCTGAGCGTGGCGGTCTGGGTGGGCCTGATTGCGCTGGCCGGCCTGGACGCCGAGACGGGCATGGTGATGCTCCTCTACCTGGACCTGGCCCACGACCAATGGAAACGCGAGGGCAAGCTCACCAACCTCACCGCCCTGCGCGACGCCATTTACCACGGGGCCGTCCAGCGTCTCCGGCCCAAAATGATGACGGTGGCGACGACCTTCTTTGCCCTGCTGCCGATTCTCTGGAGCACCGGCACCGGGGCGGACGTGATGAAACGGATCGCCGTGCCGATGATCGGCGGCGTGGTCACCTCGCTGCTGGGTGAGTTGCTGGTTTACCCCGCCATCTACCACCTTTGGCGGAGTCGCGACGCCGGGCTGAGGAAGCCCGAAAGCTGACCGCGCGGTCCCGCGCTGAGTTTTCGCCGGGCGACCGCCGGTGGGCCGCCGCCGTTCAATAGTGCGCGATGGCCTCGATCTCGACCCGCGCCCCGCGCGGCAGGGCCGCCACCTGCACGGTCGAGCGCGCCGGGTAATCGGCCGTGAAGAACCGCCCGTACACCTCGTTCATCGCCCCGAACTCGGCCAGGTCCACCAGAAAAACGGTGGTCTTCACCACGTGCGCCAGGCTCAGGCGCTCGGCTTCCAAAATGGCGCGCAGGTTCAACAACACCCGCTCGGTCTGGGCGCGGATGTCCCCGGCCACCAGTTGGCCCGTCGCGGGGTCGAGGGGAATCTGGCCCGCGCAAAAGAGCAGGTCGCCCACGCGCACGGCATGGCTGTACGGGCCCACCGGCGGGGGCGTGCCGGCGGGGCGGATCACGGTCTTGGTCGTCATGCCCGGGAGTGTGCCGGCCGGGCGCGGGCTTGTCGAACTTCAACCGGCTCCGCTGCCGACTTCGGGTCCGGTTCGCGCTCCGGTTTGCCGGCGGTTTGTGATGCCAACACCCGCCGTTTCTCGTAGCCTCCGGGCGCGACATGGAACGCCTGGCGCCGCACCGTAAAGGACTCCCCCGGTGGACCGCCTCCGGCTGGTGTCTCGTGGCCGCAACATGGCTGGCCGCCGCTCCGGTCGGCACGGCCGCGCCCCGGCCGCCGGTCTTCCCCGCCCTGGACCTGGGTTGGGAAAACTTCGACCCCGGCGAGCGGCTCCTGGCCGAGCTGCATTGCGCCGCCTGCCACACCCCCGAGCCCGCCATCGCCGCACGCCTTCAGACCCCGCCCGCGCCCGATCTGCGCCACATCGGCGCGCGCGTGCGCCCGGAGTTTCTGCGCGCCTGGCTGGCCGATCCGCTCGCCGCCAAACCCGGCGCCACCATGCCCGACGTGTTGGCCGGGCTCGCCGCGTCGGCGCGCGCCGCCGCCGTCGAGGAACTGACGCACTTCCTGGTTTCGCTGGCGCCCGAAGCACCCGCGAGCGACCCGCCCCCCGGCGGACCGCTGGCGGTCCAGCAGGGGCGCGTGCTCTACCATCAAATCGGCTGCGTGGCCTGCCACGCGCCTTTCGAGCCCGTGGCGGCGGTCTTCCCCGAGCACGTGGGCGCGCCCACCGACCCCGAGGCGTTGCGCTACACCCTGAACCGGCTTCAGCAAAGTTCCCCGTCGCTGCCGGACCTGGCGTCCAAGTACCTGCCCGGCGCGCTGGCGGATTTCCTGGCCGACCCCTTGCGCGCGCGGCCCGCCGGCCGGATGCCGTCCTTGAACCTCACCGCCGCCGAGGCCGCCGCGCTGGCGGCATACCTCACGCGCGTCACGGCCGCTACAAATTCGCCCGCCACGTCCGCCCCCGGCCGATTCACACCGGACCCCGTCAAAGTTCGACGTGGGCGGGAACGCTTTGCCGAACTGGGCTGTGCGGCCTGCCACGACCTGGGCGAGGCGCTGCCGGCCGGCGCCACCAAGCTCAACGCTCCCGCGCTCGCCGCGCTGGACCCGGACCAACCGACCGGCTGTCTGGCGCCCGAACCCGGCCCGCGCGCGCCACGGTACTTTTTGAGCGCCGAGCAACGCGCGGCGCTGCGGGCCACCTTGCGCGGGCGCGAGCGCCTCCGTCGGCCCCCCGAGCCTGCCGTGCGGGTCACCCACACGCTGGTGGCGCTCAACTGCACCGCCTGCCATTCCCGCGACGGGCTGGGCGGGCCGCCGCCCTCGCGGGCGGATTACTTCACCAGCCTGAGCGAGGCGGACCTGGGCGACGAAGGCCGGTTGCCGCCGCACCTGAGCGGAGTGGGCGGCAAGTTGCGCGCTGAGTGGCTGGGGCAGGTGTTAACCAACCGCGCGACCGTGCGCCCTTATCTGGCCGTAAGGATGCCGCAGTATGGTCCGGCGAACGCGGGCGAACTGGCGGCGCTGTTGCGCGCCGCGGATGCCTCCGCTCCCGCACCGCCGGAGATCGCGGGGGACGCCGCCGCCGGGCGGTTGCTTGTGGGCGTGGGCGGTTACGGCTGCATCCAATGCCATCGTTGGGGCGTGTACGAGGCGTTGGGCAGTTCGGTCATGGACCTCACGCACATGGCACGGCGGCTCGAGTGGCCGTGGTTTCATGCCTACCTGCTCGACCCGGCCGGGCTGCGGCCGGGCACGCGGATGCCGGCCTTCTGGCCCGAGGGCCGGGCCACGGTGCCGGGGATACTCGAGGGCGACACCGAGCGGCAAATCGCGGCGATTTGGGCCTACCTCAAGCTGGGCGTGGACGCCGAACCGCCGCCGGGGCTCCTGGACGCGCGCCCCAAGACCGGGACCAGCCCTACGCCAGAATACGAATGACCGCCGTCGGCCGCGTCCGGTGCCCGCAGCGTTGGCTTCCGGGCAAGGCCCGGGCTGGGCGGGACGGTTCCGGGCGGTGGCTTTTCGCAATTGACCCTCCCCCCGGAGCTCCCTAAGCTTCGAGCCGGTTACGGATGGATCGCCGGAAGCGGTCCATCCGGTGCTTTCTTATGGCCGAAGGTTACTGCGTCAAATGCAAAGCCAAGAAGGAGATCGCCGACGCGGTCGAGGAAATCATGAAGAACGGCCGGAGGGCGATCAAGGGACGTTGCCCGACCTGCGGCGTGGTCATGTTCAAGATTCTGGGCGGCAAGGTGGCCCCGCCTCCGGCCCCTGATTCCCCGGCCGGCGCGCCCCCTGTGGCAGCGCCGCCGCCCGAACCGCCGTCGCCGGAGCCTTCCGCGTCGGCCTGAGCCGGTCATCGGCCAAAGCCAAAGCCTTTTCGTTTTGCCGATTTTATGCCCGAGACCCAACTGGCCTACGCCATCATCACCCCGCACTCCCTGTACAAATCCCGCACCGGCGGGATCATCGCCCGCTTGATCGCCCGCACCAACCTCGAGCTGGTCGCGGCGCGCATGTTCGCCCCCGGCCCCGAGCTGGTGCGGGAATATGCCGAGCTGATCGTCTCCCCCAACGACCCCCAGGACCGGCGCGTGCAGGAACTGATTCGGGACTATGTGCTAACCCAGTTCGCGCCCGACCCCAAGACCCAGCGCCGGCGCCGGGTGATGCTGCTGTTGTTCAAAGGCGAGGACGCCGTGCGGAAGGTCCGCAGCGTGGTGGGCCACTTTTCGTTCCACCGCCGCGGGGGCGAAACCATCCGCGACACGTACGGCGACCTGGTGGTGGACAGCGACGACAACGTGCGCTACTTCGAGCCGGCCGTGCTCGCCGCGCCCACGCCCGAGGAGGCGGCCGCCAAGCTCCGCTTGTGGGCCCGTTATTCGGACACCGACGGCGGCGTGCTCGAAAACGTCATCGCTTACGGCCCGGACGAAAAACCCGAGCGCACGCTGGTGCTGCTCAAGCCGGACAATTTCCGTTTCGCCTCCGGCCGGCCGGGCAACATGATTGACTTCTTCTCCCGCACCGGGCTGTACATCGTGGGCATCAAGGTCCATCGGATGAGCGTGGCCCAGGCGATGGAGTTTTACGGACCGGTGCGCGAGGTGCTCCGGACGCGGCTCAAGGGCGTGGTGGCCAGCCGGGCCCGGGAAATCCTCCAAAAGGAACTCGGCCTTAAAATTCCGCCCGCCGAGGAAGAACAACTGGGCGAAATCCTGGGGCCGCTTTACGGGGAAAACCAGTTCGAGAACATCGTGCGTTTCATGGCCGGCCGCAGCCCCAGCGAGTGCGAACCTGCCCAACTGACCGCCCCGGGCACCGAGAAATGCATCGCCCTGGTCTATGAAGGCGTCAATGCCGTGGCCAAAATCCGCGACGTGCTCGGCCCCACCGACCCCTCGAAGGCGCCGCCCGGCTCGATCCGGCGCGAGTTCGGCATGAACATCATGGTCAATGCCGCCCACGCCAGCGACTCCCCGGAAAACGCCCGCCGCGAGATGCGCATCATCAACGTGGGCGAAAACACCTTCAAACGCGAGGTGGAAGCCGTCCTGGGGAAAGTGTGAGCAGGGCCCCGGGTTGGCCGGCCCGGCTTTCCAAAAACTCGCGGGGGCGGCGGGTGCCGCCCCTTTTTTCTTGGACGGGCTGTGCCCGATGGCGAGCCGGGCTGCTCAATCTTCCGGCAAGGGTTTGCCCTTGGTCTCCGGGGCCCAGAGCAGGGCCACCAGGCCTACCAGGTAAATGCCGCACATGATCACCGCCGCCAGGCGGAACGAGCCCACCCACTGGCTCAAATGCCCCAGCAGGGCGGGCGCCGGCGCGGCCAGGTAACGCACCGTGTTGTAGCAAAAGCCCACCCCCGTGCCCCGCAACCGGGTGGGGAAAAGCTCCGGAAAGTAAATCGAGTACCCGGCAAACACCGAGAGCGTGGCAAAGCCCATCAGCGGCAGCATCCAGTACGCCTGCGCCTCGGTATTCAACGTGGCGAACACCAGCGCCACCGTGACCAGGCACAGCAGAAACGAGAGCAGAAACGCCAGCCGCCGCGTCAGAGACGCCGCCACCGCCGTGAAGGCCAGCATCCCGCAAAACGCGCCCACGTCCTGCAACGCCGTGCCCAGCGAGCGCGCCCGGTTCACCTTCTCCGCCGGCTCCCCGCGCAGCGCCTCGGTGATCAATTCCGGTGAGAAAAACCCGATGCCCCACAGCCCGATCATCCCGGCCACGCCCAGCAACAGGCCCACCCCTGCGTGGCGTCGCCAGCGCGGATGCCCCAGCAAATCGCCCAGCGACCCCACCTGCCGGCCGCCTCCGCCCGGCGCGGCCGCGGCTTTCGCCGCCTTCCAGGGCTCGGGCTCCTTGAGCAGGAACAGAATCGGGACGGCCAGCAGCGCGGGCAAAATGCCCACAAAAAACAGCATCCGCCAGCCCGAGTGACTGCCCACGAACTGCGCGCGGTCGGGCGGAATCCAGTAGCTGATCAGCGAGCCCATGATGTTCCCCGTGGCCGAAAGCGCCTGCAACGAGCCCAGGGCCACCACGCGGAAATGCCCCGGCACGCTCTCCGCCACCAGCGTGGTGGCCGCTCCGAACATCCCGCCCACGCCCAGGCCCACCAGAAACCGGTAGGTAATGAATTCCTGCCAGCTCCCGGCCAGGCCGGACAACCCGGTGAAGCCGGAATAGACCAGCAGCGTCGCCACCATCGTCTTCACCCGGCCCCACTTGTCGCTCATCATCCCGAAGAAGATGCCCCCCGTGGCCCAGCCGATCATCATGGCCATGGTTGCGTAACCGCCGTACTGCTTGACCACCGTCCGGGCAGCCTCACCGCCCAGCAACTCGGCCAGCGCCGGCTCGCGCGCCAGGATGAACAACCGCTGGTCCATGCAGTCGAACAGCCAGCCGGCCGAGGCAATGACCACCACCAGCCAGTGATACGCGGTGACGCCGGCTAAAACGTTCCCGGCCGGCGTGGTGGCATTGGAAGGAGGCGGGCCCATGATCGGCAAGTCTTCAGGCGCGTTGGGACTTTGGTGAAACGCGCGCGAGTCTCCCGAAACGCCGGGCAGAGTGTCAAGAACCGCGGGCGGGACGCGTTGCTCGGGAGTCAATTTGTCCTCGGGAAATAAGGTTTGCCCGCCAAGACCTCCCCCATCGCGGCCGGTGTCGGATTTTCGTCCGGGTCGGCTTTATACTGGGGGAACGAACATGACAGACGCGACTCAACTCCTCCGGGAATACGCTCGACACGGTTCCGAGGCGGCCTTTTGCGAACTCGTCGCCCGCTACACCGACTTCGTGTACTCGGTCGCGCTGCGCCGGGCGGGTGGTGATGCGCATTTGACGGAAGACATCGTCCAACGGGTCTTCACCGACCTGGCCACCCTGAGCCGTCGGGGCCGCGGGCCGCTGGCGGGCGGTCCATGCGCGTTGGGCGGCTGGCTGCATCGGCACACCTGCTTCGTGGCCGCGAATCTCCTGCGGGCCGACCGCCGCCGTCAGGTCCGCGAACAACAGGCTGTGGCTATGAACTCCCCCGATGCCGCCTCCGACGCTTCCTGGCAGCAACTGGCGCCCGTGCTCGATGAAGCGCTGAACGAACTCGAACCCCGGGACCGCGACGCCCTGCTGCTGCGTTTCTACGAACGGCGCGACTTGCGCGCGGTGGGCCGGGCGCTGGGCGTGAGCGAGGATGCCGCGCAGAAGCGGGTCGCGCGAGCGCTCGAGCGACTGCGACACTTGCTTGCGGCGCGCGGCGTGGCCCTGGGGATGACCGGGCTGGCCGGCCTGCTCGCCGAACGGGCCGTCCAGGCCGCGCCGACCGCGCTGGCCGCGCGCGTGAGCCAGACGGCCGTGGCCGCCGGAGCGGGGATGGGGCTGGGTTGGCTGGGCTGGCTGCTGGCCACGGCGAAGGCCAAGCTCGCCGTCGGGCTAGGGGTGGCAGGATTGGTCGCCCTGTCGCTGGTCTGGCAATTCGGCGGCCGGAGTCCCGCACCAGACGCGACGTCCGGCGGGGCCGGCGCGGCACTGACCGCGATGGGGCCCGGTGGGGCAAACGGCACGCTGGCCGACGGTGCCGGCACGCCGGCCGACGGCGCGGCAGTCAGCAATTCGGGCAATGCGAAGCCGGCGGACTCGGAACGGGACACGGAGGCGCTGGTGCTCACGTTCCTGAGCGCGGACACTGGTCAGCCGGTGCCGAACGTCGCCGTGGCTTACTGGTGTTGGAGTGACGGAGGATTCGAGCGTCGGACGCTTTATGGCACGCGCGCGGGCGTGTGTGAGGTCCGGTTTCTCCGCCACACGGTGACCCAACTGCAGTTGACCAGCCAGTGCGAGGAGTTTGCCGATACCCGGCTCGAATGGCGACCCGACCGCGGCGAGCAAATTCCTTTCGAGTACACGCTCCGGTTGGAACGCGCCGTGCCGATTGGCGGCACGGTCGTGGACCCGGACGGTCAGCCGGTGGCGGGGGCGAAGGTGAACTTTGGACATCTGGAAATTCCGGACGCCCCACGTCCTGAAAACCACTCGTTCGATTGGCTTCAGGTCGAGACTGACGCTGAGGGTCGCTGGGAGATCAACCGGATTGCCGACGACATGCTTCCCCGAATTTCCGGCTGCGCCGAGCACCCGGAATTTGTGCGTTCGGAGAGTGTTGACGTGGCCCGCAATCCCGAAGCCGAACAGCGCCTGCGCGCGAGGCGGTACGTCTTTCAGCTCCGCCAGGGCGTGACGGTGCGCGGCTTGGTGGTGGACCCGGACGGGCAACCTGTGTTCGATGCCACGGTTCGTGTTGGGATGCTGGGCGAAGTCCACACGCGCGAGGCGCGCACGCTCGCGGATGGTTCATTTGCGGTGGCCGCCTGCGAGCCGGGCCGCAAGCCGGTGGCAGCGGCAGCCCCGGGCTTTGCCGCGGTGACGCTCGAAACGGACATCCACCAAGACACGCCGCCTTTGCGCCTGGTGCTGCAACATAGCACGCCGCTGCGCTTTCGGGTGGTGGACCAGGCGGGACGGCCCATCGCGGGCGTTTGGTTCGCCTTGGAAACTCTGGGGGCAAGGTTTCCAGAGGACTCGGCTGGCACGCTGGTGCCGCAAGTCGAATTCAGCGGACGCACCGACGCCGAGGGGCGCGCGGTGTGGGAAGATGCCCCCGATCAAGATCTCTCCTTCGCTTTTGCCAAATCAGGCTACATGCGGCGGGATGAGGTCCGGATGCGGCCGGCAGATGAGGAACACGTCGTGGTCCTGCAACCGGCGCTGACCATCGCGGGCACGGTCAGTGACGCTGTGACGGCGAAACCCATCCCGAATTTCCGCATTCTCTGCGGCTGGCCGGAGACCTACGGCGACCAGATCCGTCCGCGGTGGAGTTGGATTGATCGTCACCAATTGACGTTCAGCGGCGGCACGTTCCGGCACTCGATCGAGGAAGCATTCATCAGCGGCATCCCGAATCCGGGCTATGTGTTCAAGTTCGAGGCCGAGGGCTACGCGCCTTACGTGACGCGGGTGTTCAGACCGGACGAGGGTGAGGTGGAATTCGCCGTGACGCTCCAGCCCGCCGAGTCCGTGACCGTGACCGTGACTCTGCCAGATGGCCGGCCAGCCGCCCGTTGCGATGTGGGATTCATTTCGCCCGGAGCCGACTTGACGCTCCGGCCCGGCGGCTTGGAGGGAAGGTCCGGTGGTGCGGTGGTGATGACGGACTTGGGTGGACGATTCAGTCTGCCGGCGGACGACGCGGTGACCATGGTCGTCGCTGCTCATCCGCAAGGGTTCGCGATGGCGCCCCGCACGGCCTTGAAGGCCGAGCGTGTGCTGCCACTCCAGCCGTGGGCCCGGGTGGAAGGCCGCGCATGGAGCAGAGGAAAGCCGGCGGCGGGACGGGAGTTCTTGTTGGCTTTGGCCAGCCCGGGGATTCGACCCTCATTCCAGTTTGGATATTCCAGTTACCGCGTGACCAGTGACGCCCGCGGCGAGTTTGTTTTCGAGCGTGTTCCTCCGATTGAGCTTCAACTGGTGGAACTCGTACCCTTCGAGACGCCACCACCGCACCGTGCCAAAGGCTGGTCGCATAATCCACTGGAAGAGGTCTCCGCCAAGCCGGGCCAGACTGCTTTTGTGGAAATCGGCAAGGACGCGGTCGCCGTGCGGTTGCGGCTGCGCTGGCCGGACGGCTTGCTGCCACAGCCCGACGTGCGGATCGCGTTCGCAACCATCGCTACCCCCATGCCCCAACCTCCCGCCGACATCCGAGGGAGCCCGCAAGCCCTGGCGGAATGGTCACGGCGCCCGGAGGTCCAAGCGGCCCGGGCGACGGCGCGCGCCTGGCCACTCACGCAGGTCTCTGAGAGCGCGTGGGAGGCCGAGGATGTCCGTCCCGGCCAGTATGTCGTCCGGGTTGGCTTGCGCCCGGCAACCGGTGAAGCGGCGGACCATTCGCCAGCGAGACTCTTTGAAGGTCCCGTAGTGGTCCCCGCCGAGGGCGAGGGTGCAGTGGTGGACCTGGGAGAAGTCACGCTGCAACCGGTGCCATAACGCCCTGCCCGACCCGTCGTGGACCTTCAACCCCGGAAAACGGAATTATCCCCCCGCACGCCGGAAAGGGCCCGCCAGCGGGGCGGTCCCCACGCGCCGTGCCCGCCCTGGGGCCCAACCGGAGCGCCAGCGGTTTGGAGCGTGGCTACGGTTAGCGGCGCAAAAAAACGGGCGGTCCCGAAGGTCCGCCCGCGCGCCGCAAAAAGCACCGGTCCCGACGGCCCAGCCGCCGGGGTCCGGCTTACTTGGATTCTTCCTCTTCGCTGGCCTTGCTTTCCTCAGCGGCCTCGAAGGCGCGCTGCAGGGCCACGAGGTCTTCGCCGGGCTTGAGCTGGTCGAGCAGGGCCTGCTCGATCTTGAGCTGCTCGGGGGTGTAGTTGGCGGCCTTGATGGACAGGCCGATGCGGCGCTCGGCGCGGTCAATCTTGATCACGCGGGCGGTCACCTCCTGGCCGATGGCGAGCACGTTCTTGATCTTGTCCACGCGTTCCTCGCTGACCTGGGAGATGTGGACCAGGCCGTCAATGTCGTTTTGCAGGCCGATGAAGGCGCCGAAGCTGGCCAGCTTGGTGACCTTGCCGGTGACCAGGTCGCCCACCTTGTAGTACTGCTCGATGTGCTCCCAGGGGTCGGGCGTGAGATGTTTGACGCTGAGCGAAATGCGCTGGTTGACCACGTCCACCTCCTGCACCACGGCCTCGATCTCGTCGCCCTTTTTGAGCATCTCGGAGGGGTGGTTGATCTTGCGCGTCCAGGACAGGTCGGAGACGTGCACCATGCCGTCCAGGCCGTCCTCGAGCTCGACGAAGGCGCCGTAGCTGGTGAGGTTGCGCACCTTGCCCTTGACGCGGGTGCCCGGCGGGTATTTCTCGCGGGCCTTTTCCCAGGGGTTGGCCTCGAGCTGGCGGATGCCGAGGGAAATTTTCTGCTCCTCGCGGTTGATGCCCAGGACCATGGCCTCGACCTCCTGGCCCTGCTTGAGCACGTCGCTGGCCTTGGCGATGCGCTTGGTCCAGGACAGTTCGGTGACGTGCACGAGACCCTCGACGCCGGGCTCCAGCTCCACAAAGGCGCCGTAGGGCACCAAGCTGACCACCTTGCCCTTGACCTTGGTGCCGATGGGGTATTTGGCCTCGATGCTGTCCCAAGGATTGGGCGTTTTTTGCTTGAGCCCGAGACTGACGCGCTCCTTCTCGCGGTTGACGTCCAGGACCACCACGTCCAGCTCCTGGCCCACCTTGAGCATCTCGCTGGGGTGATTGAGCCGGCCCCAGGTCATGTCCGTGATGTGCAAGAGGCCGTCCAGCCCGTTGAGGTCAATGAACGCGCCGAAGTCGGTGATGTTCTTAACCGTGCCCTTGATGATGTCGCCGGGCACCAATTCGTTGAGGAGCTTGGCGCGCCGCTCCTGGCGTTCCTGCTCGATGAGCTCGCGGCGGGACAGGACGATGTTCTGCCGCTCGGGGTGGATTTTGACGACCTTGAAGCGGTAGGTGTTGCCCACGTAGGCCTGGAGGTTCTTGGGCGAGGTGATGTCCACCTGCGAGGCGGGCAGAAAGGCCTCGACGCCGATGTTGACCAGGAGCCCGCCCTTGACGGCGGCCTTGACCTTGCCCTCGACGGTGCCGCCCTCGTTGCAAATGGTCAGGATGCGTTCCCAGTTTTTCTTGAACTCGGCCTTTTCGCGGGAGAGCACGACCATGCCCTCGCGGTCTTCGAGCCGCTCGATGTACACGTCCACAACATCGCCGGGCTTGAGGTCGGGCAGGTCTTCAAACTGGTTGCGGGGGATGACCCCCTCGCTTTTGTAGCCGATGTCCACGAGCACTTCGCGCGGACGGATTTCGATGACGGTGCCTTTGACGATCTCGCCCGGGGCAAAACGCTGGGCGCTTTGCTTGAGGGCGTCTTCCATGGTGAGCATACTTGGATTCTGCGGTGACGAACGGGAGACCAGGTCGGGAGCGTTTCCCGGCGGGGGCTCCATTGCCTAACCGGGCCGGCGTTGCGGGGGGCAACGGAGGTTGAAGTTAGGTTCTGCGTTGACTGTTGTTTCTCAGCCGCTGATGGGCATCCACACTCGTGGCGCCCCGGCAAGCGCGCAAGGCTAGGTCCCGATTCGCGCTTGGCAAGCGCTTTTCCGGCCCCACGCCAGCAGGGGTCCATCTTCTGGCGCTTGCTTCCGACTTCTCGCTTCTGACTTCTGGTTGGGTAGGGCGCCACGGCGCCGGTGCCGCCCATCCGGCCGCGCCGCAGCGCGGCCCTACCCCGCGTCAGCGTTTGGAGCGCGGCAGTTTGCTGCCGCTTTATTTCTGCCCGGGGGACGGCCTGCCCGGCTGCCGAAATCGCCCGCCATCCTCAGCACTCGAATCCAGCCCGGGAAGGATCGGGCCGACTGACGTCGGCGGGTACGTGTTGAACCGGCAAGCGGTGCTGCGCTGCTGCTGCGCCGGTCCGCCCGCGGTTACGGCGCGGCGAGCCACTCGCAGCGGAAGCGCACAAACCCGGCCCGCGCGCCGAAGTGGTAGAAGCGGAACGTCCCGCTGCGGGTGCCGTCGCCGTTGGCCTGCCAGGTGCCGGCGTCGAAATTGGGCGGGTTCCAGAGCGCATCGTCGGCGAACTCCGCCAGCACCACCGCCGCCGGGTCATCCCGCACGGTCACGCGCACCTGCCACTCGCCCCATTCGCTGAACGATTGTTCGGGTTTGGCGACGCGGTCCGGCCGGGCGGGGTCGGACCGCCAGAGGTACTCGATCCAGTTCGGCAAGCCGTCGCCGTCGGCATCCGCGCCGGCCGCGCGCGCGGCGGCGGGGAATTGGCCGAGTTGCTGGTCGGCCCAGGCGGTGAAGCCCGAGGGCGGGCTTTCGGCGTCTTCGAGCACCACCAGCAAGGTCTGCATTTGGCCGGGGCCGAAGCCGCCGTGCAGGCCGAGGACCACCACTTCGGCACCCTCGGCCTGACCGTCGGCGTGGGCGCTGAGGGTGACGTCGAGTGCGGTCTGGCCCTCGGCGAAGCGGGGCTGTGGCGGGTCGAGAGACCAGTCGGTGTTCATCTCGGCCGTGCCGCGCATCGGGAACAGAAACACCTCGAGCGCCCCGTCACTGCCGCCTTCGCGGCGCAGGCGCAACGCGCGGTTCTGGCCCTCGCGCAGCCGCAGGGTAGTGGTGTCGAACACCGCCCGGCCGGGCCGTGTGTCGTCGTCGGCGATTTGCAGCGTTGCGTACAACCGGAAGGGGTCGGTGTCGTCCACGGCCGCGCCCTGCGGGTTCAGGAGGCGGTACTTCACCTCCTCGGGCCGGGTGCCTTCCTTGAGCGGGTCGTTGAGGAGGGTGACCGTGAACCACGCACTGGTCTGGCCGGGGGCAAAGTGCAGCGTGCCGCTGAGCGGGCCGGAGAAGTCCGCGTCCGGCGTGGCCGTGCTGGCCTCGGGCACGAACGCAAAGTCCACGCTGACCGCGTGGGTGGCCGGGCCGCTGAGGTTGACGCGAAAGACCTGCCCGGCGGGGCCGTCTTCGGGCGCGTATAGCCACAGGGTTTCCCAGGCCAGCTCGAAGCTATCGGTGATGAACACCTGCAGACTGGCGGGTTCGCCCGGGACCGGGCCACCCTCGACGCTGCGCAAGCGCAGGTGGAAGAACTCGTCGGGCCGCTCGCGCGCGGCGTCTGGCAATAGCGGGACCGAAATGACCCTCCGCGTTTCGCCCGGGGCGAAGACCAGCAGCCCGGCGCCGGCGGTGTAATCCACATCCGGCCCGGCCGTGCCGTTCCAGTCCCAGCTCGACCAGGTGACAAACGCCGGCAGGTCCAACGCGCCTTCGCGGACCAGCGGCACCGCGAGCGTCGCGCCTTCGGTCCCGGTCAACCTGGCGGTCTCGAAACGCACCACGCCCGGAACCGCGGGCGGGGCCAGCGCGCGGAGCAACGCCGGGGTCGAGGGCGGAGATTCGGAGCCGTCCGCCAGGCGGGTGACGACGCGCCATTCGCGGAGTTCGCCACGGGGCGGCACGGGGTCGGTCCACGCCGGCGTGGCGGCGTCCACGGTTGCCCGGGTGATCCAGGTGCCGTTGGTGCGCGATTCCACGCGATAGCCGGCTGGCGGCCGGGCCGTCCATGGGTCCCAGCGCAACGTCACGGTGCCGTTGGCATCGAGGCTGGCGGTGAGACCGGTGACCGTGGGCAGCGGGGCGGGTAGCGGCACCGGGCCAAGCAAGGTGGGCGGGCCTTCGAGACCGTCGGCGTTGACGGGCGTGACGCGGAACCAGCGCCGGGACTCTGCGTAGGGTTCGGGCACGGGCCAAGGGTTGCGCGTGGTCAACTCGCCGGCCAGGAGGTCGGCGAACGGACCGTCCGGGGTTGCGGCGGCTTCGATCCGCCAGAGGGTCAGCCCGGGCGTGAAGTCTTCGATGGCCAACGCGGGCTGGCCGTCCGGTTCGATGGTGGCCCACGTGACCGCCACCGGGCCGGGCGCTGCCGGGTTGAGGCCGGGGAAATTGACCGAAACCGGCGCGGAGCGCGGGCCTTCGCGGCCGTTGGCGTCGAGGCCGGCGACCTCGTAAACCGCGCCCGCCACCGGGGCGGGGTCCACGAAGTTCGGCTCGCGCAGCGGGGTTGGGCTGCTGACGCGTTCGGCCGTGCCGCCGGGTCCTTGACGATAGACATGGAAGCCGCCCCGGGCCCAGGCGAGTGCCTCGGCGTCCCAGCGCAACGCCACGCGCTGGCGGCCGGCTTGTGCACGCACCGCGCGCGGCGCGGGCAACTGGTCAGTCACGCGGAACACGAGACTGGTGCGGAGGATGCCGCCGCTTGCCAGGGCCAGTTCGAGGACCCACTGGTGCGGGCCGGGAGCGAGTGCGATGTCGGGCGGAAACGGATAGACCCAGCCCTCGGCGCCGTGGTCCTGAAAGCTCACCAAGCGCCCATCCAACCGACTCATCAGGCCGCCGGGCACAATGGCATCGCTCGCATCGGCCAGCCGCACCCGCAGCCGCGGCCGGGCCGGCACGTCCGCGGCACCCGGGGGCGGCTCCGTGATCAAGCCCGCGCTGGCGGTCACGGTTGGCGCTACGCCCACGGGCGAAAGCGCGAGGTTGGGTGTGTGGAACCGGGCCACGACCATGCCCTGAAGCGGCACGCTGGCAGCCGCGGAAGGGCCTTCGAGGCGTACCGTGGCGCCGCGGTTGTACATGCGCGCGGTGCCGTCGTTGTAGAAGTCCACCACCCCGGCCACCCAGGGTGCGTCGGCGGCCAACACGTCCCCGGCGGCGGGCACGGGGCCGCCCGCCAAGTGACGTTGCGCGCGCGGCGAGGACACCGATTCGCCGAAGTCCGCCAGCCATTTTTCCACCGCGCCGCCCGGCGTGGTCACCGTCCAGCCCACGGGGTCGGGGATGCCCAGAAAACCGTCCACGGCATTGCCGAGGGCTTTGTACACGAGCATTCGGCCGAAGCGGCGGGGGTCGGCGCGGAGGTCCTGGGCCAGGTTTTGGACGGCGGCCTGAAGGAGCGGGGTGCGGTGGTCCAAGCTGCCCAGACCCACCACGGCGCGCACGCCGCCGAAGGTGTCGGACTGGAGCGTCACGCGCTGGCCGTTGCAGAAGCCGACGGTGAGATAAACACCGCTGCCGATCGCTTCGCTGCCCACTTGCACCACATCGCCCGGGAGCAGGTTCTGGCCGGGGATCAGGGGACTCGGCTCCATGATGCCACCGGCGCGTCCCACCAAGAAGCCGCCGTTGACGCCTTCCACCAGGGCGTAAGGGATGTGCAACGTGACCTCGCGCTGGACCGTGGCTCGGTCTTTCACCGCTTTGAGGCGCACCGTGGCCTCGATGAACCCCGCGGCGTCCACCGGCGAGCTGGTCTCGGCCCACAAGGGCACCAGGGCGCGGCCCGTGTCGTCTGTGATCTCCCACCCCCCCGCGCCCTCGACGCCCTGCACCGGCTCGACCTTGACCTCGGCGCCGGCCAGCGGATCGAGCTGGTAGTCCAGCCACGTCCCGCCGGCGGCGTTGGTCTTGAGCACGGGCTGGTGAGCCCAACTGTACACGGCCAGCGAGCCGCCCAGCGCCCCGCCGGCGCTGACGCTGAGGGGCCGGCCCACATACAGCGTCGCGGAGAACAGGGCCACGGGCTTCCACTGCGGATCGGTGGTTTCCAAAGTGACTCGCCCGTTGAGCAAGCGGTAGGTGGCCAACACTTCCCGGTTGGTGCTGAGGTCCACGACCGCCGTGGCCACGCCGCCTTCCATCGTCCACTCCGCGGGCGCGCTGGTCATCTCCAGGGTCAAGCCCGTGGGCTCCACCTGGTCCGGCAATTGACCGTGAAAATCGGCGTACACACTGATCGTGACCTGCTTGGGCGCGGTGTAGAGGATCAGGCGCCGCCCGGACTCCGCGGGGCCTTCGTCGCCTTCTTGGATGAACCGGGCGTCCTGCCCCTCGACGCGGGCCGTGATGGTCCAATCCGCCGACGAACCCAGGGTGACCGGCACGGTGTGCGTGTCGGCCCGGCCCGGGCCGCTCAGCGCCAGGCCCGCGCCCAGGGCAACGCCGGCGAGCGTTCGTTCCCAGCGGCGGCGCCGGGGCTTGGGATGGTACCCTGGCGGGGCAAGCGGAGACACGGAAGTGGCGCGAGCAGGTGCGCCGGGGAACGGCTTGGCTTGGATTTTCATGAGCAAGTGGCCCGAGGTGCCCGGGGGTTTGTTTCCGAAATGTCCAAGCCAGCCTGAACCTCCCGGCCGGACAACGGCTTGGCCGATTTTGCCAAAAGATGAGCGTGGCTTGGCGTGGCGGAGCTCGAAACCAAGCGGGTGCCGACCGTTCCCAGAGGGCTGCCCGGTTCCACGACGGGCAGGCCGGTTGTCGCTGCGCGTTCGGTCGCCCCCGGACGGAATTCGAAACGCGCCGGGGCCGGGGGCGAAGCGGCGCGCGGCCGCTTGACTTGGCGGGTGGCAACCCGACGCTTGGGCGCGACAGGGCGGGCGGCCCGACCGGTCCTCCGGGCCGGCGCGGGTTGAACGCCCTGGGCGTTCCAGGCGTCTTGCCCAAGCATGATGAGCGGCGCAACCGACACCTCACCCGACGCGGCCGGCGTTCGGGCGCGGGCGCGCGTGTGCGGTTGGCGCGGCGCGCTGGGGGTGTTGCTGGCCGCCCTGGGTGCCGGCTGTCAGACCTACACCACGCAAAGCCGCGAGATGACTTCGGCCTGGGCCGCCGGCGATGCCCCGGGCGCGGCGCGAACCTTTGCCCGCCAGGCCGAGCGCAAGACCGCCTCGAAGGATGCGGTGATCTGGCATCTGGAGGCCGGCGCCGCCACGCGGGCGGCGGGCGATTTTGCCGCCAGCAATAGCCACTTCGACACGGCCGCGGCGCGCATCGAGGCTTACGAAAACCGGCCCAAAGTGCGCCTGGGCAACGAGGCCGGCGCCCTGTTTTCCAACCAGCAGAACCTGCCCTACGAAGGCCGCGCCTACGACAAAATCCTGCTCCACACTTACAAGGCGCTCAATTACCTCGCCCTGGGCGAACCGGACCGGGCACGGCCGGAGTTGATCCGCGCCTACCAGCGGCAACAAGACGCCGTGGCGGAAAACCGCCGGCGCATCGAGGAGGCGCTCGAGGCCGCGCGCAATTCGGATCAGCGGGAAGTCATCGCGCGCACGGAGGCCGACCCCCGTTTCCAACAGGCCACCGCCAGCCTCACCCGCGGCCTGGAGGGGTTCCGCGCCTACGCCGACTACGTCAACCCCTTCACGGTGTACCTGGACGGCCTGTACTTCCTGCACGCCGGCGCCGGCGGGGCGGACCTCGAACGCGCGATCAAATCCCTGCGGCGCGTGCTGGAAGTGGCCGGCCAGAACCCGGCCCTGGCGGCGGACCTGGCCCTGGCCGAGGCGCGGGCGGCGGGGCGCGCGACCGCGAGCGGGCCGCTGACTTACGTCTTTTTTGAGACCGGCCGCGCCGCCAGCCGCGAGCAGGTGCGGCTGGACATCCCCATTCTGGTGGTGGACGTCTCGTACATCGGCGCGGCCTTCCCGCAACTGGTCTTTCACGACGATTACGAGCGGCACCTGACCGTCGAGGCCGGCGGCGCGCGCCAGACCACCGCGCCGGTGGCCAGCGTGGACGCGATTATCGCCCAGGACTTCCGCAACGAACTGCCGGCCATCATCACCAAGACCCTCCTCGCCACAGCGGCCAAGGCCGCGGCGGCGTATGCCGTCAATGACGCCGCCCGCCGGCAGGACGAGGGGCTGGGGTTGCTGGCGCGCCTGGTCACCGCCGCGGTGCAGGCGGCCGTGAACATCGCGGACACCCGTTCCTGGACCACGCTGCCCAAGGAATTTCAGGTGGCGCGATTGACTCCCCCGGCCGACCGGACGTTGCGCCTCTCCACGCCGGGGCAGGTCGCCCAAAACGTGCGGTTGATTGACGGTGAGGTCACCGTCGTCTATGTAAAGTCCATGCGGGCCGGAGGCCCGCTCTGGATCCATCAATTTCGCCTGCGATGAACCGAATACCGATGCTTGCCTGTTGCCTGCTGGGGGCCGCGTGGAGCCTGGGGTCCGGCTGCAGTTCCACCACCGTCAACACCGCCGAACCGGCCGTGCCCACCGCGCGCCGCGAGATGCTGGCCGACCAGCGGGTGCAAACCGACGCCTCACTGGCCCGGGCCGTGCGCGTGCGCGGCATTAACACCGCCACGGACGCGCAGGGCTTTCTGCGGGTGCAGCTCGAGATCGAAAACACCACCCGCAGCCGCAAACAGTTCACCTACCGCGTGCAGTGGTTTGACGAGCAGGGCATGATCATCTCCCTGCCCACGGCCACGGCCACACCGCGCTCGCTCGAGGGGCGCGAAGTGGCCTACATCACCGCCACCGCGCCCACGCCCAAGGCCAAGGACTTTCGCATCCAGTTCCTCGAACCCGTGACCCGATAAGCCATGAAGACCCGTTTCCGTTTCCTGTGGCCGGTGGCGCTGGCGGCGCTGTTGCCCGCTTGCTCCAGCCCCAAGACCGCCTACGTCGAGCCCGGCAGTTCTCGCCTGATCACCAGTGTGGACCAGGTCAACGTCCAGGACTTTGCCCAGGCGGCCGACACGATGGTGGCCTCGCTGATTGACAACCTGATCAACCCCGGCCAGCTCCGCAGCGGCGTGCCCGGCGAGCCGGCCTTGCTGGCCATCAGCCGCATCCAGAACAACACCGGCCAGCAGCTCGACACCGACCTCTTGGTGAAGAAAATCCGCGTGGCCCTGCTGCGCACCGGCAAGGTCTGGACCAGCACCACCATCGCCTTCGGCGGGCCCGAAGACCCGCTAGCGGCCGAGGAGCAACAACTGCTGAGCAAGTCCGCCGCGGGAGTCAACCGCCGCCCCGACTACACCCTGTCCGGCAAAATCATCGAAAACACCACCCGGGCCGGGAACATCCGCCAAGCGGCCTACGTGTTTCAGCTTTCGCTCACCAAAACGCCCGACGGCATCGCGGTGTGGGAAGACGAAAAGACCATCGTCAAGCAGGGCAGCCGGCCGGCGGTGGGCTTCTGAAAAATGCTTCGCACCGGACCATGAAAACCTCGTTGATCGTTCTGCCCTTGGCCGCCGTGATGCTGGCCGGTTGCCGCAGTCCCGAGGCGCGCGTCACCAACCCGAAGGCCCCCGGCCCCGCCGTGGGCAACGCGGTGGGCACCGGCATCGGCGCCGTGGCCGGCAACGTGGCCGGGGCGGTCGTGGGCGTGGGCGAAGGGGCCGCCGCCGCGGCCAGCCAGCCGTTCAAATACGACCCCACCAAACGGATCATCTGCCACTGGCACGAGGAAAAGACCCCGGACGGCCGCGTCATCCAGGTGCCCGAATACTACCTGGTGGACGCCCACGGTCGCATCCTCCGGCGCTTGTCCGAAAACGAAGTGCGCTAGTTCGGGTACCCCGGCGCCATCCGACACCGCGCTCGCGGGCGCCACACCAGACGGGTTGGCGGCAGGTTGCTGTCTGCCTGCCGGCTTGACGGCAGTTAGGCTAGCAACGGCCTGATTGGCCGTGCCACCCTGAGTGAAAAACGCGACAGCAAGCGGCCGCGCTCCACACGCAGGCGCAGGGTAGGGCCGCGCTGCGGCGCGGCCAGATGGGCGGTGCCGGCGCAGCGGCGCCCTACCTAACCAGAAGTCAGAATCGAGGAGTCAGAACAGGGAGGCCGGATACCGGATGCCGGCGGGTGAAGCGGATCTGTAGCAGGCTCGCGAGTCGAGCGCCCGGTCAGTCGCGGAGTGTTTGGAGTGCGCCGGCTTGCCGGCGCTGTGGCGTGGGACCAGATACTGGATGCCGGATGCCGGATACCAGAGACCAGATACCGAAGGGGAGCGTCGGTCGCGGCAGGCGCGCACCCTGTCAGTGTGGCGCTGATTGGCAGTCGGCGCTACGGCAGGGCTGGTAGCCTGCGTTACGGCCGAGGGTGGGGCATCGTCGGCAGCACGCGGTAGGGGGCGGGCGCTCCCGCGGTAATTCCGTTTGCGCGTTCAAGCCCCGGCGGGCGGGTTGCCATCGGCACCGCGGCCGTCCAGGTCTATGAGGATGTCGCGCGGCTCGGCGCCCTTGCTGGGGCCGACGATGCCGCGGTTTTCCAATTCGTCCATGATTCGGGCGGCGCGGGTGTAGCCCAGGCGGAGGCGGCGTTGGAGGAGCGAGACGCTGGCTTTTTGTTCGCTGCGGATGACCTCGATGCACTGCTGGATGAGGTCTTCGTCTTCGCCGCAGCCGTCGGGATCGCCGGCGCCGCCGCCGGGGGCGGCCAGTTGCTGGTGGATTTCCAGGTCGTATAGGGGTTTGCCCTGCCGGGCGATGAAATCCACCAGGGCCGCGATTTCGGGGTCGGTGACCAGCGCGCCCTGGGCGCGGATGAGTTTGGCGGAGCCGGGGGGCAGGTAGAGCATGTCGCCTTTGCCGAGCAATTTGTCCGCGCCCATCGCGTCGAGGATGGTGCGTGAGTCCACGCGGGAGGCGACCTGGAAGGCGATGCGGGCGGGGATGTTGGCCTTGATGACGCCGGTGATGACGTCCACCGAGGGCCGCTGGGTGGCCACGATGCAGTGGATGCCCGCGGCGCGGGCCATCTGGGTGATGCGGGCGATGGCCATTTCGACATCCGCCGGCGCGACGAGCATCAGGTCCGCCAGTTCGTCAATGATGACGACGATGTAGCTGAGCTTGTCGGGGATGACGATGTCCTCGTCCTCGGGCACCACGATGTCTTCGTCCACCTGCACGGCGAAGCCGTCGGCGCCGGGCTCGATTTTTTCCTTGCGGGCGGCCAGGGGCAGCTCGGGTTCGCGGGGCGGCAGGGGTTTGTCCTTGGGGCGTTCGTTGAAGGCTTTGATGTTGCGGACGCCCACGCGGGCGAAGATTTGGTAGCGCTTTTCCATTTCGCTGACCACCCAGCGCAGGGCGAGGATAACCTTTTTGGGGTCGGTGACGACCGGCACGACCAGGTGGGGCAGGCTGTTGTACTGCTGGAGCTCGACCACTTTCGGGTCAATCATGACAAACCGGAGCTGGTCGGGCGCGAACCGGTAGAGCAGGGAGGCGACGATGGCGTTGATGCAAACGGATTTGCCAGAGCCGGTGCTGCCCGCGATGAGCAGGTGCGGCATGTCCGCGAGGTCGCCGATGAGCGGGTGGCCGTACACGTCCTTGCCCAGGGCCAGCGGGATACGGGCCTTGGTGGCGCGCCATTCTTCGGACTCGAGCAGCTCGCGCAGGATGACCTTGGACTTAACCCGGTTGGGCACTTCGACGCCGACCGAGCTTTTGCCGGGCACGGGGGCCAGAATGTGGATGCGTTCGGCCTTGAGCGCGGCGGCGATGTTGTTGGTGAGGGCGGTGATTTTTTCGAGCTTCACGCCGGGGGCGGGGTGCAGCTCGTAACGGGTGATGGTAGGGCCCTTGGTGATGTCGCCCGGGGTGACCTGGATGTCGAATTGGGCCAGGGTCTGTTGCATGAGCCGGGCGTTGGCCATGAGTTCTTCCTTGGACTCGGTGGGTTTGACGGTGAGGTCGGGCAGGGCCAGCAGGTCCAGGGGCGGGAGTTTGTAGTTGCCGATCTGCGGCGGGCGCGAGACAGCCAGCGGCTTGGGCCGGGGCTTGGGCGCGGGCGCGGGGCGGGGCGGAGTCGGCGGCACCGGGGCAGGGACACTCGGACTGCCCGACGGTGCGGTAGCGGGAGCCGCTGGAGCGGGTGCGCCCGGGGGCGCAGGGGCCGGCGACGGTTCTTCGGCCGGAGTTTCGGCGGCGGGGGCCGGCGCGGGTCTGGGGGCGGGTTCCTTGTCCAAAATGTCCGCGGTGGTGGCGGCGGCGACTTCGCGGGCGGGGATGACTTCGTTGATTTCGGGTTCCGTCTCGACCGGCGCGGGGGCCGGACGGGCGGGTTTGGGTTTGTCGGGCGGCACGCGCAGTTGCGGGACGCTCAGGTCGCGCACGGTGGGCTCGGGTACGGGCTTGAGGTCTGGGCCCAGGCCGGTCTGCGTGGCGGTCGGGATTTCGGGGCCGGCCTTGGCGGAGGCTTTGCCGTTTTGGGCGAGGGCGCGGTCGAGTTCTTCTTGGAGGCGCCGGGCTTCTTTTTCGAGTTCTCGGGTGCGTTTTTCGAGGCTCTTTTCGTCGCCGGGGACGACCTCAGTAGGGGCGTGCCAGCGGGCCCAGAGGGCGCGGACCCAGTCACCGAGCTGGAAGTTGGTGAGGCCGTAGAGGCTGATGAGGTACAGGCAGGCGTACAGGATGGCTGCGCCGACGGTGCCGAAGTAGCCGAAGCCCACGTCGTTGAGGCTGCGCCCGAGCACGCCGCCGGCGCCGGGGGCGTGGAGGTTGAACGCGAGGCGTTCGAGGAAGCCGGGGTTTGTGCCGCCGGGGTTATGCGCCATTTGCCCGAGCAGGGCGTGGTCCGTGGCCAGGTCGAGGGCGCCGGCGCAGGTGGCCGTCAAGAGCAGGGCCCAGTGCCATTTGCGGCGCAGGTAGGCCAGCGTGCGCAGGAATTGGGCCAGGCCGAAACCCAGCAGCAGCACCGGCACGAGGTAGGCGCTCGCGCCCAGGGCGAAGAACAGGCCGTGCGCCAGTTCCGCGCCGAAGCGGCCGGTCCAGTTGTGCGGCGGGTCGTTGGGCGGGGTGCGTACGGCGGCCAGGTCGTACTTGTCGAACGTGAACAGGGCGGCGAAGAGCAGCAGGCACAGCCCCACCAGGACAATGCCCAGGATGTCGCTGCCTCCGCGGGAGCCGTTGTCGGGGTCCTTCCGAGCCACGGACGCAATCTAGGAACCTCCCCCCGGACTGCAATGCGGAAAAGGACAGGGGGGCGGGACTTCGGAGCTTTTTTCCGTCGGGAGTGCTGGGTGGAGAAAGCCGAAGTCCGAAAGGCGAAGTCCGAAAACCGGGGCCACCGCCGGATAGGGGGCGCCCGGCCGGCTCAGGCCCAACTCATTTCCTTCTGGATGCGCTCGAGCAGGGCCTTGGTGGCGCGAATGCCGTCCGGTTCGCTGAGCCGGTTGCCCTCGTACTCGATGCCCACGTAGCCGCGGTAGCCCGCGTCGTACACGATCTTCATCATGCGCCGGAAGTCGGTGTGGACCTCGTTGCCTTCGGCGTCGAAGTCATGGCTCTTGGCGCTGACGGCCTTGGCGAAGGGCATCAGCTCGGCCACGCCGCGGTAGCGGTCGTATTCCTCGCCCTCGCGGATGCGGAAGTTGCCGAAGTCGGGGAGGGTGCCGCAGTTGGGGAGGTTGACCTTTTTCATGACACCGGCCAGCCAGGCGCCGTGGGAGGAGAGGCCGCCATGGTTTTCCACCAGCACGTTCAGGCCATGCTTGGCGGCGAACTGGGCCAGTTGGCGCAAGCCGTCGGCGGCGCGTTCGGCCTGTTCTTCCGGGGAGCCCACGCCCTCGGTCTCGGCGTTGACGCGGATGGAATGGCAGTTGAGTTGTCTGGCGGCTTCGACCCATTGGTAATGGTTTTCGACCGCTTGTTTGCGCTTGGCGGCGTCGGGCTGGCCGAGGGCGCCTTCGCCGTCCACCATGATGAGCAGGACCTTTACGCCGTGGCCTTCGGCGCGTTTTTTGAACTCGTTCAGATAGTCCAGGTCGCGGGCCTTTTCCTTGAAGAACTGGTTGACCAGCTCGATGGCCTCGATCCCGTAGTCCTGGCGGGCGACCTTGGGAAAATCAAGGTGATCGAGCTTCTTGGCGAAGAGGGTGCGGTGGAGCGACCACTCGGCCAGCGAGATCATGAAGGGGAGTTTGCGTTCGGCGGCGGCCAGCCGCGGGAGCAATTCGCCGGCAGCGGCCGCACCGCCCCCGGTGAGCAAGAGACGGGTGAGGAAGGTGCGACGATTGGTGTTCATGGTTGAGGGTGGGGTTAAAGCGGTCTACCGACGGCGCCCGGACTCAATGTGCCGGAGCCGTGGCAGCGCCCGGGGTGGCCGGCGCGGGCGGCGGACGGAACAAGAGCGCCAGCGCGGCGGCGGCAATGAGCGAAATCACCGTGGGCACCAGGAACAGCGCGCGGTAATCCGTCACTTCGCCCCGGGTGAAGACCTCTTGTTTGAGCCAGGGACAGACGAAGTTGGCGGCGATGTTGCCCAGGCCGAAGATCATCATGTTGAACAAGCCCTGGGCGCTGGCGCGCGAGTCTTTCGGGAAGTAGGTGTCCACGAAGATATAGACCGTGGCGAAGAAAAAGGCGTAGCACACGCCGTGGACCATTTGGACCAGGACGATCAAGGCCGGGCTCTGAGGGAAGAAGGCGTAAATGGCAAAGCGGGCGGTGTGGCCGAGAATGCCCACGATCATCGTGAGGCGCCAACCCAGCTTTTTGAGCGTCACTCCCAGGATGAGCATGGTGAGGATTTCCATGACCTGGCCGATGCTCATCACCGGCATGATCCAGTTGCCGGGGATGCCCGGGCCGCCGGCGCTCTGGGGCGTGCCCAGGAACGAGCCGGTCCAGTTGAAATAGGCGTAGAGGAGGAAGGAATCCACGAAAGTGATCACCCACAGTACCAGCACGAAGGGTTTTTGGAGCAGTCGCATGGCCTCGAGCCAGGCCAGGCGCTCGGTGCCGGCTTCGTCCGCCCTCTTGGGCGGGGTGTGTGGCAGGGTGAGGCTGTAGGCGGCCAGCACCAGGGAGGCGATTCCGGCGACGATGTAGGTCCAGCGCGTGGCGGCTTGCAGGGCGGGACCGGTCAGGCCGCTGCCCAGTGCCGTGCCCAACCAGGCCACCAGACCCTCCGGATGGGCCGCGCGCACCTTGTCCCAGTCCACCAGGATGAACGTGAAGGGCCAGGCCGCCAGAATCCAGCCGATGGTGCCGCCCATGCGGACCAGGCCGAACTCCTTTTGCGCATCCTTCATGTGGGCGAAGGCGATCGAGTTGCAGATCGAAAGGGTCGGCACGTACAGCAGGCAATGCACGAGCATCAGCCCGAAAAACGGCCAAAACGAGCGGGTGAAGGCCAGGGTGAAGATGGCCGCGCCACCCACCAAATGGCTGAAGGCCAGGAAACGCTCGGCGGCGAAGTTGCGGTCAGCAAACTGATTGCTGAAGAACATGCCGACGATGGCGGCGATGGGGAACGCGTTGAGAATCCAGGACTGCTGGCCCACCGTGAACCCGAGGCTGGGCAGGTAGCTGTAAATCAGCGGCAACCAGGCGCCCCAGATGATGAATTCCAGCACCATCATCGCAAACAGCCGCAGGCGAAAAGACGAATTCATGGGAGGCGGTGCAGTGGGTTGCGCAGTTCGAGTGAGTGAGTGGGCCGGGCTATCAAGTGCCGCCGCCCCGGCCACAGCCCTTGCCGCTGGCCGGAACCCGTTGGACGGCGCACGTGGTGGTCATTGCTGGGCGGGCACGCTAGGCAAACGGCCGCGCTTTGGCAAGGGCGGGCACGAGCCGCCGCATGGCGGTGGCCGAGGAACCTGGTTGGCACAAAAAACGGCGACCCCCGCCAAGGGGCCGCCGTGAAGTTGGGAAAGCCGGGTGGGCGGGCTCAAAGGCCCTTCGCGGCCATGTATTTCATGAGGTCCACCACGCGGTTCGAGTAACCCCACTCGTTGTCATACCAGCTCACCACCTTGAAGAAGCGTTTCTCGCCCTTGAGGTTGTTCTGGAGCGTGGCGAGGCTGTCGTAGATCGAGCTGCGCTCGTCGTGGATGAAGTCGGTCGAGACCAGCTCCTCGTCGGTCACGCCGAGGATGCCCTTGAGGTAGGTCTGGCTGGCGCGCTTGAAGGCGGCATCAATCTCCTCGATCGAGGCGTCGCGCGTGGTGCGGAAGGTCAGGTCCACCACCGAGACGTCGGCCACGGGGATGCGGAAGGCCATGCCGGTGAGTTTGCCCCTGGTTTCCGGCAGCACCTCGCCCACGGCCTTGGCGGCGCCGGTGGTGCTGGGGATGATGTTGATGGCCGCCGCGCGGCCGCCGCGCCAGTCTTTTTTGGACGGGCCGTCCACGACCTTCTGCGTGGCGGTGTAGGCGTGGATGGTGGTCATGAGGCCGGTCTCGATGCCGAAGCCTTCCTTGAGCAGCACGTACACCAGCGGCGCCAGGCAGTTGGTGGTGCAGGAGGCGTTCGAGACCACGTGGTCGGTGGCCGGGTTGTACTTCTCGTGGTTGACGCCCATGACGAAGGTCTTGGCGCCGCCCTTGGCCGGGGCGGTGATGATGACCTTTTTGGCGCCGGCGGTCAGGTGGGCGGCGGCTTTCTCGGCGTCGGTGAACAGGCCCGTGGCTTCGATGACCAGTTCCACGCCCATCGCCTTCCAGGGCAGGGTGGCCAGGTCTTTCACGGCCATGAGGCATTTGATCTTGTGGCCGTTGACGACCAGCGTGTCGGCCTCGGCCAGGGCCGGATCGCTTTTCTCGGTGCTCAGGGCGTGTTTGAACTTCCCGTGCACCGAGTCGTACTTGAGCTGGTAGGCGAAGTAGTCGGCGTCGGTCGAGATGTCCACCACCGCGACGACGTCAAACTGCGTTCCGAGCAGGCCCTGGTCGCAGAGCGCCTGGAAGACCATGCGCCCGATGCGGCCGAAGCCGTTGATGGCAACTTTAACTGGCATAGCAGGTTTCGATTTCGAGTTCGTGGTTCAACTAATCGGGAGCCGATTAGGCTGGAACGGACTTTATCGGGGGGACCGGACCCGTCAACGTCAAAGGCCCGCTGCTGGATCGCCGGGGCCGGGGGCCCGACCTGGTCCGCCGAGCGAAGCGGCCGGCTAGCCGCTGGTTGCCGGACCCAGATCAAGCTGGCAGACTGCGCCCGCCGACGCATCCAGAAACCCACTTCCCTGACTCCAGACCATGAATGCGAATTCCCCCGGCTTGTTCGGCGTGGTGGAAGGCTTTTACGGCCGCCCGTGGTCGGCGGCGCAACGGCGCCAACTCTTTGGCTGGTTGCAGGCCAACGGCCTCAACGCCTACATGTACGCGCCCAAGGATGACGCCAAACACCGCGCCGTCTGGCGCGAGCGCTACGACCGCGGCGAGGCCGCCGAGCTGGCCGCGCTGGTGCGCGAGTGCCGCCGCCACGGCGTGCGGTTCATCTACGCGATTTCTCCCGGCCTGGACCTGCAGTACACCGCGTCGGCCGACCTCGAGGCCCTCCGCGCCAAGCTCAAACAGGTCCACGGGCTGGGCGTGCGCGATTTCGCGGTGCTCTTCGACGACATCAACCCGGAATTGAGCGCCGCGGACAAAAGCCGCTTCGGCACTCCGGCCGCCGCGCAGGCCTATGTAGCCAATACCGTCCTGGGTTGGGTGCGCGCCTGGACGCGCGGCGGCGGGCGGCTCCTGTTTTGCCCCACCGAGTACTGCGGCCGCTTCGCCCAACCCGGCGTGGCGGAGTCGCCCTACCTGCGCACGTTGGGTGAGCAGTTGGCGCCGGAGATCGCAGTGCTCTGGACCGGGCCGGAGATCATTTCGGAGGAGATTCCGGTGGATTCGATCCGCGAGCTGCAACGGGTGCTCCACCGCCGGCCGATGCTCTGGGACAACCTTCACGCCAACGACTACGACATGCGCCGCCTCTACCTGGGGCCGTACGCGGGGCGGCCGGGCGAACTGCTGGGCGAAATCTCCGGCATCCTCCAGAACCCCAACTGCCAGTTCGAGGCGAACTTCATTCCGGTGCGCACGCTGGGCGCTTACGTGCGGCTGGGCGCGAGCTATGTGCCCGCCGCCGCTTACCAAGAGGCGCTGCTGGCCTGGCTGCCGCACTTCAAGAGCCGCGGCCGGCGCGATTTCACCCTCGAGGACCTGCGCCTGGCGGCCGACATTTTTCACCTGCCCACCGAGCACGGCGAGCTGGCCCGGCGCTACCTGGCCGACTTGCGCGTGATCTTGCGCACGCCCCCCAACGCCTGGGGCGAAGTGGCCGTGCGCGTCGAGCAAATCACCCGTCAGATCATGGCCATTTACGAGAAGGTGACCGAACTGGCCGACCGCCCTCTCGCCTACGCGCTCTATAATCACTTCTGGGAGATCAAGGAAAACGCCGGCCTGGTGGCCGAGTGGGCCCGCTGGCGCTTGGAAAACCCGACCGCGCGCGAGCCGTTTGCCTCGCCGGGCTTTCGCCCGCGGATTTACCGCGGCGGGTTCACCGCGGAGCTGGAGCGGCTCCTGCCGATGGACGAGGCGGGCCGGTTCCACCCGGCGGCGTGAGGGGGCGAAGGGTAAACCGACTAAGCACGCCAGCGGCCGTTCCGCTCATCCCGGGCGGGGGAGCATTCAAACCCGGCACGCCAGCGCGCGCTGGACGGCCTCCAGCAGCCGGTCGGCGTCGTAGGGTTTCTCGAAGTAGTCCACCGGGTCCAGTTTCAAGGCCTGTTCTCGCAGGCCGGGTTGGCGGCTGGCGGTCAGGAAGATGATGGGCGTCAGCTTGGGCAGAAGGGTCTGAATGCGTTCGGCCACTTTCAACCCGCTGCCGGCGGGCAGGCCGATGTCCAGCAGGACCAAGTCGGGTTGCTGGCGCACCGCCATGTCCAAGCCGCTCAGGGCATCGCCAGCGATGAGGACTTCCAGCCCGGCGGCACGCAAGCGTACGGCCAGGGCTTTGGCGATGTGCCGGTCGTCTTCCACGATTAGGACCTTGCCGGTCAACAACGCTTGCGCGGTCGGCGGTGCCGGGGCCGCCACGGGCGGCGGCGGCTTGGCCGGGATGGGGGCGTTGGGAGCAGGGTGGGGCGGTGGCGGCGCGGCAAGGGGCGTGGTCGCGGCGAGACTCTCGGGTCGGAGCATCGCCGGGTTTGCTGCGCTGGCCGGGGGCGGGTCTCCGACGGCAGCCGCGGCCGCAACGAAAGGCGGCAAACCCAACAGGTCATGGACCACCGGCAGCAGGCTTTCGGCGGAAACGGGTTTGCGCACCAACGCCCGGGCGCGCAGGACCCGGGCCGTTTCTTGCACCCAGGCTTCCGCGCTGGCACTCAACAGGAGCAAGGGTATCTCGGGCGCTTGTTCGCGCAGGTGCTGGGCCAGGCTGAAGCCGAACCAGTCCGGCGGCTCGGCATCCGCCACCACCAGGTCGGGCCGGGTGTCGAGGGCCGTTTGCAGGGCGTCGGATTGGCCCGTGTGGAGCAACTCCACGCCGGCTAACCGCAGGTGAGCGTTGAGCCACTGGCTCACCGCCGGGTCGGCCACCAGAATCAATTTCATGACAAGTCCCTCGTCGCCGGGCCGGGGGGTGTCTCGGCCACGGCGGTCCCGAGTTATTGGAGCAAGGTGCGAATGGTGTTGAGCAAAATTTGCGGGCGGTAGGGCTTTTCGACCACGGCAAACGGCGCGAGGGATGACAGCCGGGCGAGCAGTTCTTCGCCGGCGTAGCCGGAACTGATGATCACCGGCAGGTCCGGCCAGTGCCGGCGGATTTCGCGCAGGGTTTGCTCGCCGTCCAAGCCCGGCATGACCATGTCCAGGATGACCAGGTCCGGGCGGCGCAGGTGCAGGAGTTCCAGGGCGCGGGTGCCGCTGTCGGCCGATTGGACCCGGAATCCTTCCTGTGCCAGAAAATCGCCCAGGAACCCGCGAATCGCGGCTTCGTCGTCCGCCACCAAAATCTCCCGGACAGCCGGGGCAGGCTCGAGCGGCAGCGTGAACAGGAAGTTGCTGCCGTGTCCCGGCTCGCTCTCGACCCAGATGCGGCCGCCGTGGAGTTTGACCAGTTCCCGGCAGATGTACAAACCCAGGCCCAGTCCCGCGCGCGAGGCGCCAGTGGCCCCGGGCGGGTCCAGTTGATGCAGCCGCTCGAAAATCCGCTCCCGATGCTCGGGCGGGATGCCGGGGCCGGTGTCGCTGACACTGACCCGCAGTTCGCGGGGCTGGTCCGGGTGACGGCCGGCGTGCAGCCGCACCTGCCCGCCCACGGGGGTGAACTTGAGTGCGTTGCCGACCAGGTTGGTCAACACCTGCACGATGCGCTGGGCGTCCACCAGCGCCGGCGGCAGGTCCGGCTCACAGGACCAGGACAACTGGATTTGGCGGCGGGTCGCCTCGGGGCGCATGAGCTCGGTCACTTTTTCCAGCAACTCGGCCAGCGCCACGGGCCGGCGTTGGATGCTCATTTTGCCGGTTTCCAGCCGGGTGACGTCCAGCAGGTCGTTCACATGCAGCCGCAACTGGTCGCAACTGTCCCGGGCGATCTCGAGGTACTCGCGCTGGGTTTCGGTGAGCGGGCCGGCCAGGCCGTCGAGCACCAGGCAGATGAACTCACGCGCGGCGGCCAGGGGCGTTTTCAACTCGTGGGAAAGGGTGTGGTAGAAGAGCTGAATCTCCGTGTTGCGGTCGGCCAACTGGCGGATGGTCTGCTTGTACTTGTCGTTGGCCAGGCGCAACTGTTCTTCGTTGCGTTTGCGGTGCGTGATGTCCCGCAAAAAGATCAGCCGGGCCGGTTGTTCTTCCCACTGCCCGACGGCCATGCGGCATTCCACGGTGAGCGTTTGGCCGGCGCCATCGCCCAGGGTTAATTCCCGCGTTTGCCCGGGACGCAAGTCCGCGGGCAACGATTCCGCGCTCAACTCGCGCCCCGCCGCCCGCCACAAGGCCCGGGCCGCCGCGTTGACAAAGAGCAAGCGGCCGCCGCCGTCACTCACCACCAACCCGTCCGGAAACCGGTCCAGGAGGGCTTGAACGCAGGCGCAATGTTTGCGCCAACACGCCTCGGCAAAATGCCAGACCGCCGCCAGGTGCATTGCCAGCGCCCGGACTTCCGGGTCAGCGGATTCGGGCAACCACCAGGTCCGCACGCCGCACGCCCGGGCCAATGAGGCCCGTTCGGCGTGCCTTGAATCCACGAGGGCCACCACCGCGCCGCTTGCGCGCGCCTGCAACTGGCGCAAGCCGTCCGGGTCGGCCGGCGTCCCGTTGGCCCAGTCCACCAACACCACGTCGTAGGTCCGGCTTTGCAGACGCTCGTGCGCCTCCGGGAGCGACCGCACCCAGTCCCAGGCCAGCGGAGGCAAAGGTTCCCCCTTACCGCGCGCCTCTGGCGGTAATCCCGCCGGCAGGCCGGACCCCACCCCCAGAACTTCGACGGGCGTTTTCACGGCGGAACCTCACGCGCCGGGCCGACACCAAATCTATCATCGGCCCGGACCAAGTTTGGCGACGTTCGAGCAAACCCTGTGCCTTGCTGGCCAACGGGCTTTCCCGGGCTTGTACCGTGTGGTTGCGCCCTTTGTTGACCGGTGCCCCGCGCTGGTATTTTGCCACGGCCGTCCAAGACCTGGACATCGGCCGTCGCAAAGGCAGTCACCCCCCGGATAGTCGGAGGGCGGCCAAATCACGAAAAACTCGCCTTGCCCGGAGGGCCACTTAAGCTGCGCGCGTTCCTGCCCTGCCGACCGCAAACCCGGGGGCGACCGGGGCGTTACTGCCGCTCGGCCCCCGCTTTTCGGCCCGGCGGGTTGGCGCCAGCATCACCATGAAAAAAAACCGCCTCACCGGGTTCCTGCACGGGCTGACCACGCTTCTCCTGACCGGGCTTGTTTCCTGGCCCACGTTGTTTGCGGCGACGCAGACCGTGACCGTGGTGGCGCGCGACGGTACCCGGTTGGCCACGGACGTGTACCTGCCCGAAGGCGCCGGGCCGTGGCCGGCCATCTTGATCCGCACGCCCTACAACAAGGCCGCCGCCGCGGGCATCGGCGCGGACGGCGCCCGACGCGGTTACGCGGTCGTGATCCAGGATTGTCGCGGCCGCTTTGCCTCCACGGGCGAGAACCTGCCTTTTCATCGGGACCACGAAGACGGGCCGGACACGCTGCGGTGGCTGCTCGCGCAGCCCTGGTGCAACGGCCGCGTGGGCACTTGGGGCGGCTCGGCCGTGGCCATTACCCAGCTCCTGATGGTCGGGCGCGACGCCCCCCAGCCGCTTTGCCAACACCTAACCGTGGGCGAACCGAACCTTTACGCCGGCATGTTCCCCGGCGGCGTGTTCAAAAAGGCCATGGTCGAAGACTGGCTGCGCCTGGCCCAGTGGGGCACCAACGCCCTGGCCGCTTGGGAAGCGCACCCGACCTACGACGCCTACTGGCAGGAGCGCGATGCCTCGCCGCGCTATCCCCGGGTCAACACCGCCGCCGTCCACTTGGGCGGTTGGTACGACATCTTTGCCCAGGGCACCCTCAACTCCTTCACGGGCTACCAAATCCGGGGCGGCCCGGCGGCGCGCGGTCATCAGAAACTGGTCATGGGGCCCTGGACCCACGGCGTGCTGCAAAACAAGGCCGGCGACCTGACCTTCCCCGAGCACGCCAAGCGCCCGCCCGGCGACGTGCACGATCCCTGGAAATGGTTCGACCACCACCTCAAGGGCGCCACCAACGGCTGCGACCGCCTGCCGGCCGTCACCTATTACGTCATGGGCGATGTGAGCGACCCCGCCGCGCCCGGCAACCAGTGGCGCACCGCCGCGCAGTGGCCCCCGGTTCCCACGCGCGACACCCCGTGGTACCTGCACGCCGACCGGCGCTTGGCGCCGGGAAAACCCGCCGCGCCCCGCGCGGCTCTGAGCTACCTCTACGACCCGGCCAACCCGGTGCCCAC
>CAYXPA010000019.1:0-4183 GCA_964466945.1 uncultured Verrucomicrobiota bacterium
GCCTGAACCGTCGCAACGAAACCATGTATGGCCACGGCCAGGCCACGGTCGAGGCGGCCCACACGCAAGCCGTCGCCGCCCGCTTGCGCGCCTTGCTGCGCCAGCATTTGCCCGCCGCCGAAGCCTGTTGGAACACCCGCCACCGCCCACGGACTTTGCGCTGAAGCCCTCGACACTTCGCCCCGACCTCCCCGGACCTCCCGCCGCTCGCTTCCTCTCCAGCATGTGCCACCCTGCCGCCATGCGCATACGCAACCGCCCATTCACCAGATCCGCCCGATCCGCCCGCTCCGTCTGATTCGTCCAATCCGTCCGATCCCCCATGAAAACCTCCCCCTCTCGCAAACCCCAACCCACGCCCCGCGCCGCCCGCACCGCCCCGGCCCGCGCCGCCGCGGACTCTGAAATCTCCAATCTCAAATCCGAAATCACCCTCCTGGCCGTCACCGGCATGTCCCCGGCCATCCTCACCGAAACCCTCTGGGCGCTGGCCAACCCGGCCGCAGACACCGAGCCGATCCTCCCCCACCGCATCATCGCCGTCACCACCACCGAAGGCCGCGCCCGGCTCGAACAACTCTTTCAGCCTTCAGCCCAGCTCGGCGTCACCCCGTGGGACGCCCTCCGCGCCGCCCTCGCCGCTCGCGGCCACGACCTCTCCGGCCGCCTCCGCTTCGGCCTTACCGGCGACGACATCCGCGTCATCACCGCGGCCGATCCCGCCACCGGCCGCACCCGCGAGCTGCCCGACATCCGCGACCGCGCCGACAATGAGGCCGCCGCCGACTTCCTCCTCGAACAGGTCCGCGCCATCGTCGAAAACCCCGACACCCAGCTCATCGCCTCCATCGCCGGCGGCCGCAAAACCATGAGCGCCCTCCTCTACGCCTGCCTCACCCTCGTCGGCCGCGAGACCGACCGCCTCACCCACGTCCTCGTCAGCGAACCCTTCGAGACCCTGCGCGACTTCTGGTTCCCCGCCCAACCCGGTGGGCCGCTCCCGCTACCTGCCCGATCCGCCGGATCCGTCCGATCCGCCCAATCCGTCTCCCCCGCCACCGCCATCGTGGACCTGGCCGAAGTCCCCTTCGTGCCCCTGCGCAACCTCTTCGAACGCGAACTGGCCCGCAAACCGGGCACCTTCCGCCGCCTGGTCGAAGACTGCCGCCAAAACCTCATCCAACGCGCCGCCGAACAACTCCGCCTCACCGTCGAAACCACCCGGCCCGAACTCGAAGTCAACGGCACACGCATCCGGCTCTCCCCTCTCGAACACCTCCTCTTCCTCTTCCTGGCCCGCCGCGCCAAACACAACGAACCGCCCTACGACACCTACAAACTGGCCCTGGACGACCTCAACGCCTTCCGCCAGAACCAGGTCGCCGCCGCCAAAGATTTCAACGACTGGCGCCACACCGAATCCCTGCGCGACGCCTGGGACGACCACGCCATCGCCAAGGCCGTCTCCGGCATTCGCGACAAACTCAAGCACGCCGGCCCGGACGCCGCCCTCCTGGCCCAATGCCTGCCCCGCAAAGGCTGCTGCGCTCTCTCCGTCGTCCCCTCTCTCATCCACATCAAATGACTCGCCGACCTCTCCGGACCTCCGCCCCCTGGCTCCGCTACCGCCCCCAGCGTCACACTGCGCCCGTGCTGAAGGCCCCTTCAGTCACACTGGCGGGTTGCCCGCGCAAGCCTCGCGACGCGGGCGCCAGCGCGTCTCCACCCGAGCGCGCCCGGGAGGCGGAGCCAGGGAGCCGCCTTCCACCCGCCTTTATCCGCACTCCAGCCGATTTGTCCGCTCCATCCGATTCGCCCGATCCGCCCGATCCGCCCAATACCCCCACCTCTCACCCCCATGCCCACCGCTATCCTTAACCAAGACCGCTGCCGCGTCGCCCTCGTCAGCGAACGCCTCGAAGTTTACGGTCCCACCCCCGACCACCCCGACCGCGAAGAACTCCTGCGCACCATCCCCCTGCTCGACCTCGACCGCATCGTCACCGGCGAAAACTGCCACTTCACCGCCCCGGCCCTGGCTGAAATCCTCCGCCGCGGCATTCCCATTCAATTCTTCTCTTGGAACGGTCGCTTCCTTGGCAGCTTTCTGCCCGCCCAAAACCACCATGGCCGGACCCGACTCCGCCAATACCAGTGCACCCTCGACCCTGCCTTCGCCCTCCAAATGGCCGGACGCATCGTCACCGCCAAACTCTACAACCAACGCCGCGTCCTCCAGCGCCTCGCCGCCTCCCGCACCGCCAATCAAGATTCGCCGGATCCGTCCCATCCGTCAGATCCCCCCACCGAATGGCTCGGCGCCATGCTCGCCCAGACCGCCCGCGCCACCTCCCTCGACGAACTCCGCGGCTACGAAGGCGCTGCCACCGCCCGCTACTTCACCGCCTGGGCCGACTTCCTCCCCGCCGCCTTCCCCTTCGAACATCGCTCCACCCGCCCGCCCCACAACCCCGTCAACGCCTGCATCTCCTTCGCCGCCACCCTCCTCTACCACGAAGCCGTCGCCTACTGCCACGCCCACGGCCTCGACCCCGCCCTCGGCACCCTCCACGCCACCGATGACGGCCGCTGGAGCCTCGCCCTCGACCTCATCGAACCCTTCCGCCCCGTCCTCGTCGAAGCCCTCGCCCTCGACCTCTTCAGCCACCAAATCCTCGGCCCCGCCCACTTCGACCACCGCGACGGCGGCTGCTTCCTCAACGAAGAAGGCCGCCGCAAATTCTTCCTCCAATACGAACGCCGCATGGAACGCCAATTCCTCTCCGAAGCCGCCGGCCACCGCACCACCCTCCGCGCCCAACTCGAACACCAAGCCGTCATGTTCAAAGCCGCCCTCGACGACCCCGCCAAATTCGAACCCTTCCTCATGAACTGACGATCCACCCCATCCACCCAATCCGCCCGATCCGCCCGATCCGTCCGATCCATCTCACTCCCCATGCACGACTGGTGGTTCCAAGCCTTCCCCCAGGTCCCCTACGAAAAATCCCCGCCCGCCGCCGGCCAAATGCTCACCCTCATCGCCTACGACATCGCCGACCCCAAACGCCTCGCCCGCGTCGCCAAAACCTGCGAAGACTACGGCGTTCGCGTCCAATACTCCGTCTTCGAATGCCACCTCGAACCCGACCAATTCGACACCCTCTGGCTCACCCTCCTCGACCTCATTGACGAAACCGAAGACCGCCTCGTCGCCTACAAACTCGACGCCCGCTGCGCCAAACTCACCGAAACCGCCGGCACCATGGTCTGCACCGAACGCGTCGTCTGCTACCTCGTATGACCCCGCCCCCAACCCGCTGCCCCCGCGCCAGCCAGGTCACGAACCCCGCACCTCCCAAAACGGGGGGCTCCCGACCTGATTTCCAACTTGCCAAACCCCAACCAATTTGCGCGACTCCACCCGGCTCTGGACCCCGCGTTGACCTCGGCTCGCGGCCGTGCCAACCGGGCTCCCGACCTGGGTGCCCCGCAACCCCTTGCCAACCAAGCGCTGGACAAGTCGGAGGCGGGCGCGCCCGCTCAGCCGAAAGGCAATGGAGACTTACGGCGCCAGCGATAAAGCGTGAGGCAGCCATGATGGCGGGCGCGCCCGCTCAGCCGAAAGGCAATGGAGACAGTATGTAGAGCGTACGTAACGCAGGACTGTCCACACCGGGCGGGCGCGCCCGCTCAGCCGAAAGGCAATGGAGACGCGGTCCCCCGTGTAGAACCCCTCATTATCGGTCATTGGCGGGCGCGCCCGCTCAGCCGAAAGGCAATGGAGACTCAGGCAAGCGGAGAGGTAAGTTGGTAATCACCCGCACGGCGGGCGCGCCCGCTCAGCCGAAAGGCAATGGAGACATTCGCCCTCAACCGTGTCAGGGTAGATGGACTCGGACGGCGGGCGCGCCCGCTCAGCCGAAAGGCAATGGAGACATTCGGGCGAGACGCAAAGAGTTGACCACAGACACGCGGCGGGCGCGCCCGCTCAGCCGAAAGGCAATGGAGACTCGCAAAAAGGCGACTGATATTCGCCCACCCAATACCCGGCGGGCGCGCCCGCTCAGCCGAAAGGCAATGGAGACGTGCTGCGCTTCATGTGCGGCTGAAGCCCGAGGGCAATCGGGCGGGCGCGCCCGCTCAGCCGAAAGGCAATGGAGACTGCATGCCAGGCGAGCAG
>CAYXPA010000019.1:4283-45126 GCA_964466945.1 uncultured Verrucomicrobiota bacterium
GGCGGGCGCGCCCGCTCAGCCGAAAGGCAATGGAGACTGCATGCCAGGCGAGCAGATTAGCAAGCGTCCAGAGAGGGCGGGCGCGCCCGCTCAGCCGAAAGGCAATGGAGACAATTTGCGCCAGAGGTAGAAGCCGAAGGAGATCAAAGTAGGCGGGCGCGCCCGCTCAGCCGAAAGGCAATGGAGACGCGATGGCCATTCGCATTCGACGCGAGCCGCCGCAGCAGCGGCGGGCGCGCCCGCTCAGCCGAAAGGCAATGGAGACTCCGAACGTGTTTCGAGCAATTGCCGCGAGAAGACCGGCGGGCGCGCCCGCTCAGCCGAAAGGCAATGGAGACTCTGTGATGCGAGCGATGGCCACGCAGATTGGTATTCCGGGCGGGCGCGCCCGCTCAGCCGAAAGGCAATGGAGACTTTGTCCCCCGTGCGGAAGCCCTCAGGGTCCGTTGTTGGGCGGGCGCGCCCGCTCAGCCGAAAGGCAATGGAGACGTGACCCTTGTTCGCGTCACCCCACGCCCAGACGCGGGGCGGGCGCGCCCGCTCAGCCGAAAGGCAATGGAGACCACCAACACTCCAAGGACACCCAACGCAAGAGGGAAGGCGGGCGCGCCCGCTCAGCCGAAAGGCAATGGAGACAGGTGTCTCAACAATGTAGCGATGGACATCTATGGTAGGCGGGCGCGCCCGCTCAGCCGAAAGGCAATGGAGACCTCTTTGACCAGATGTGTTGTCATGCCGAGTATATGAGGGCGGGCGCGCCCGCTCAGCCGAAAGGCAATGGAGACTGTCTCTACCAGCGCCAAAATTGCTTGCATGGCGGCATTGGCGGGCGCGCCCGCTCAGCCGAAAGGCAATGGAGACGCAGCATCACGAAGGCGGATTTCGGCGTCACGCAATTTGGCGGGCGCGCCCGCTCAGCCGAAAGGCAATGGAGACCTCAGGGTCCGTTGTTGGTATAGGAGGCATACCAAGAGGGCGGGCGCGCCCGCTCAGCCGAAAGGCAATGGAGACACCAGCCTCGAGGCGCTCTGTGGCCTCACCGAGCGTGGCGGGCGCGCCCGCTCAGCCGAAAGGCAATGGAGACGTAACAGGGCTCTGTGACGTGCCCGTCACTTTCTCGTCGGCGGGCGCGCCCGCTCAGCCGAAAGGCAATGGAGACCTTTTTCATTTTTCTCACCTCCTTTCTGTTTTGCATGGCGGGCGCGCCCGCTCAGCCGAAAGGCAATGGAGACCTGGAGTTCGAGTTGTGCTGCTTGCACCCGTTCCACAAAGGCGGGCGCGCCCGCTCAGCCGAAAGGCAATGGAGACCTCCGCCCAGACGATGAGACCTACCGCCCAGTCCGGGGGGCGGGCGCGCCCGCTCAGCCGAAAGGCAATGGAGACCGGCGTCACCTTGGGCACGGTAGCCCTTGGCGAGGACGCGGGCGGGCGCGCCCGCTCAGCCGAAAGGCAATGGAGACGAAAGCCCGGTGGTCGGAGACGGCTAATGTGGTCATTGGCGGGCGCGCCCGCTCAGCCGAAAGGCAATGGAGACCATAACGAAGTCCCGCACCAATAGGGACATGTCGTCGGCGGGCGCGCCCGCGGCGGCGAAAGGCCAAGGAGACGGAACCCCCCAATAAGGGCGTTCTGGAAGTCGGCTGGCGGGCGGGCGCGCCCGCGCCCCCGAAAGGCAATGGAGACCGCGGTGGCACAGGCGGTCACCCAGGCGGAGTTCCACGGCGGGCGCGCCCGCTCAGCCGAAAGGCAATGGAGACCGAACTCCAACAGGCACTGCTGGAGTTCGAATTGCGGGCGGGCGCGCCCGCTCAGCCGAAAGGCAATGGAGACCTGAAACGGGGGGGTGGGAGTTACTGCACCAACACCCCGGCGGGCGCGCCCGCTCAGCCGAAAGGCAATGGAGACCTCGCGCCGGCTGGTTTGGTTTCCTGAATTTCCCGCCGGCGGGCGCGCCCGCTCAGCCGAAAGGCAATGGAGACTCCGCCCAGACAATCATGGCGACCGCCCAGTCGGGGGCGGCGGGCGCGCCCGCTCAGCCGTAAGGCAATGGAGACATGCCCTGTTAGTCAGAGACTCTTGCCTCTCTTCGGGGCGGGCGCGCCCGCTCAGCCGAAAGGCAATGGAGACTTTGTGTCTCCGTCTTTGGTTAGCTCGCGCTTTGTTTTTGGCGGGCGCGCCCGCTCAGCCGAAAGGCAATGGAGACGCCCGCGCGGGCGAGGGAAGGCGGAGCCCCCCGCGCGGGCGGGCGCGCCCGCTCAGCCGAAAGGCAATGGAGACGAGTAGTCCCACTCAGGGACTAAATCCAAGTCCCCGCTTGGCGGGCGCGCCCGCTCAGCCGAAAGGCAATGGAGACGGCGCTAACCGGCTCAACGCATGGCCAGAGCCGGGTGACGGGCGGGCGCGCCCGCTCAGCCGAAAGGCAATGGAAACGGCGAGGAGGGAGAATTGAGAATTGGGGAGCGAGAATTGGCCGATGCATCAACCACGCCGGAGGGCCCCTAGATAGGGCGATGGAAACGACGGACGAAGTGAACCCGTGAGAATTGGCCGGTGCACCCACAGCGCTGCAGGGCCAGGCAAACCGTGGACGCGAGAGTGGAGAATTGAGGTGTGTCTTACGGCCCGGCGGGCTCAATCACTTGCCGGGTCCGAAGGCTATGGCGAGACAAATCGCCGTCGCGGGTCAGTGCCTCCCGTGACGAGGTGCAGGAAAGGTGACTGCCAACGGGGCGATTTGAGGGCTCCGGGTTGGTCAGTGCAACCAAGCCGTGTACGGCCACCCGCCGGCAGGTGGCAACGTGCCGCCTACTTGGAGTGCCGACCTTTGGACGGCTTTTGGGCTGTACGCCCGAGAAGGTTGTGCGCCGCTGCGCCGGCGCCGCCGTCTCGGCCGCGCCGCAGCGCGGCCCTACCGCGCGCCGGCTTTTGGAGCGCGGCAGCTTGCCGCCGCTTTTCTGCTCCGGGGGCGCGACCTACCAGGCTCAGGGTGGCACGGCCAACTTGGCTGTGCGTTGGCGGCTATCTGCCGCCGATTCGAGCGGCTCAAGCCGCCTCGCCAGAAGGAGCGCTCGAGCCGGCCTGCCTGCGGCGGGCCGGTAGCCCATGGCCTCGGACCCGTGGCCGGTTGCGTCCCCACCAGACGGCATCGTCCCCGTTCAGACCGGCTCGGGCGGCAGGTAGGGCTCGAGCGTGCGCCGGGCGATTTGCACGCCCACGTCTTCGAGCGCCCGGCCCGCCAGGGGTGAGCCCGGCTCGGGTCCGTGGTCGCGATAGACCGGGTCGTGCCAGCCTTCAATGTTGAGGTCCGAATCGTAGCCGACGCGGAGCAGGGTGTGGATGATTTGGGCCCAGTCGGCTTCGCCCAGGCCGGGGAAGCGATGTTCGGCCACGCCGGGATGGCAGGGGCCGTAGGCGGCGAGCAAGGGGCGGTTGATCCAGGCGTCCTTGGCGTGGACGTGAAAAACGCGGGCGCCGAACTTGCGCAGGTTGGCCACGGGGTCAATGAACTGGCAGATCAGGTGGCTGGGGTCCCATTCGAGGCCGAGGTTCTCGCAGCGGGTGGCGTCGAAGAACCGCTCCCAGATGGCCGGCTGGCCGAAGGCGTTGTAGTGCATCACCGGCAGATGCCAGGCGCCCTGGGGGCAGTTTTCGAGGGCCACGCGCACGCCGTGGTCGGCGGCTTCGCGGGCCAGCGGCTCCCAGTACTCGAGCAGCGCGGGCAGGTGGTTTTCGAGGGGTTCCTGCACCAAGTTGCCGTCGCGGGGATTGGGGCGGGTGCGAATGACACCGCCGGCAAAGGCGGACACGGTCTTCACGCCCAGGTGCGCGGCCACGGCGAAGGCGCGCCGCAGCACAGCGCGGGCGCGCTCGGTCTGAGGTGGGTCGAGCGGGTTGGCGTACCAGGCGCCGATGGCGGAGAGCCGCAGGCCGCGCGCGGCGCAGGCGGCGGCCAGGGCGTCGGCGAAGGACTTCCAGTCCGCGTGGTCGGGTCCGGCCGGGCTGTCGGCAAAACGCATCCACTGCCAGGCGCGCAAGCCCAGGCGGGCGACGCGGTCGAGGTCGGTGATGGCGGCGGTGGTTAGCAGGCCCAGGCGCATGGCGGGAAGCTACGCCCGGGGCGGGGCGACGCCAAGCCGCCGGAACCCTGTCGAGCTGCGTCCGCCAAGTGGGGTGTGGCAGTGCGGCCCACGGCTACAATGCCAACCCGCCCAAGCGCGCCAGCGATGGGCACATTTTCCGGCCTTCTTGGCTTCCAAATCGCAAATCGCAAATCGCAGATTTGAAATGCCCACCGGCCGGCCGGGTCCGCGCTCCGGAGCCGGAAGCCGATTCGCGTCGCGCAAACCAGCGCTCGACGCCCCGGCTGCGGAACCTTAAGCTGATGAGGCGTTTGCTCTTTGCCGCCATGCTCGCGAGGCATATGGCAACCCAACGAACACCGCGTTCCACCGGCCTGGCCGGGTGGCGTTTAGCGTCGCCCGGGCGGGCGTGGCGCGGGCTGTTGACGCTGGGCGCAGCTTGGGCCCTGGGGGCGGCCGAGGTGCGCATCAGCGAGTTTTTGCCCGAGGACAACGGGGTGCTGGCGGACGAGGACGGGGACTACCGCGGCTGGGTGGAGCTTCACAATCCCGGCCCGGACGTCGCCCTGCTGGAAAACTACGGCCTGAGCAACGACCCCGGCCAGCCCTTCAAGTGGCGTTTTCCGGCGGTCACCCTCGCCGCCGGGGAGCGGCTGGTGGTCTTTACTTCCGGCAAAGATTGCCGGGAAGTGTCTGCGCCTCCGGCGACCGATTCGCTCTGGACGCCCGACCGCCTGGCGGGATTGCTGCTTTGGCTGGACGCCGCAGCCACCAACACGCTGGAGGTCGAGACCAACGGCGTGGCCCGCTGGCGGGACCGCACCGGCCGCCCTTATACGCCGCCGAGCTACGAGCCGCTCTCGCCCGCGACCGTCCCCGGGCTGGTGCTCTGGCTGGACGCGGACGACCCCGCCACGCTGGCGCGCGAAGCCGAGGGCCGGTTGTCTTGGCAGGACAAAAGCGGTCAGAGCCGGCACGCCGCAGCGACAAACGCCGCCGCCAGTCCGGCTGTTATCACCGCCGCGAACGGCCGGCACTACCTGCGCTTCGACGGGATGGACGACCACCTGGCGCTGCCGCGGGTGGACAAGGCGCGCACGGTGTTGTGGCTGGCCCGCGAAGACCCGGCCACGCTCCGGTTCGCGGTGTTGCTGGGGGACCCGCAGACCTACGAGTTTCACGGCGGCGAAGATCGGTTTCTGCTCAACGCCCTTCACGCCCCGGGTTGGAGCGGCTGGGTCAATGGCGAGGAGGTGGACCCGTACTGCACGCCGGCGCCGAATCAACCGGCGGTCATCACCCTGCGCTCGGACACGGGCGGCGGGTTTTCACTCCTGGGCAGCGACCGCTTGCTGGACGAGCGCTACTGGGCGGGCGACCTGGGCGAATTGATCTGCTTCGACCGCGTGTTGAGCGACGCCGAGCGGGCGGGCCTCGAGGAATACCTGCGCCGCAAGTGGCAGCCGCCCCTGCCGCCGTCGCCGGCGGGCTACGATGCCACGCAAAGCAACCCCGCACAGCGGCCCCAACCGGTGCGCGACCTGCTCACCGGCCTGCCGGGCGTGCGGTTGGACGGTGAGGACGACCACCTGCGCTTTCCGCGGCTGAACCGGGTGCAAACGCTCTTCTGGGTCGCGCGCGAACGGCCGGTGCCCAGCGGGCGGTTCCCCACGGTCTTGGGCGACCCAATTCGCTTCCCGTTGCACCGCGGCGCGGGCGGCAAGATTTACCACTACCTGTGGACCGCGCAGGAAGTGCTCGGCGGAGAAACCCGCCTGGACGGAACCGCGGTCGAGCCGGACATCACGCGCCTGCCCGAACGCCGGGTGATGCTCAGCAGCGTCGCCACGGGACCCATCCCGCTGGGCACGGTGGGCTCGGACCGGCTCCTCGAGGGGAATTTCTGGGGAGGCGACCTCCACGAAATCCTCCTGTTCGACCGGGCGTTGTCCGCCGCCGAGCGCGCGCAAGTGGAGGCCTACCTCGCGGCCAAGTGGCGCCTGCCGGAGCGCCACCTACACAACAACTTCGAGCTCGCCAACTCCGGCCAGTGGCTGGTCCTCACCGCGCCGGACGGCCGGACCGTGGACGCAGTGCCGCCGGTGACGCTGCGGGCCGGGGTGAGTTACGCGCGCGCGGAATACGCGCCTGACAACTTCGGTTATTGCGAGCAACCCACGCCGGGGCAACCGAACGCCACGCCACTTCGCCTTGGTTTGACCGCAGCGCCCCAGGTCTCGCCCGCGGGCGGCTTTTTCGGGACTTCGGTGCGGGTGAGCCTGACCACCACGCAAGCCGCGACGGTCACGTTCACCCTGGACGGCTCGCTCCCAGGGGCGGTCGAATCCGGCAGCACGCGGGTTTACCACGAGCCGTTCGAGCTTCGCACCAGCGCGGTGGTGCGCGCCCGGGCCTGGCTGCCGAACCACGTGCCCAGCCCCGTGGTGACGGTGCCGTTCCTGGCCGGCGCCCCGCCCACCCTGCCGGTGGTCTCGCTGGTGGTCGCGCCGGAGGACCTCTGGAGCGACGCCCGCGGGATTTACGCCTTCGGCCCGGGGGCGAGCATTTACCCGCCCTACCTGGGCGCGAACTTCTACAAAGCCTGGGAACGCGCGGCCGAGTTCACCCTGCTCGAGACCAACGGCGTGCCGGCCTACCACGCCGGCGCGGGCGTGCGCATCCACGGCGGGTACAGTCGCTCGGCGCCGCAGAAGTCCTTCCGCCTTTACGCGCGGCGGCAGTACGGCACGGGCAAGTTCCGGCATCCCTTCTTCCCCGGCACCGCCGTGGACGCGTTCGAGACGCTGGCGCTGCGCAACACGGGAAACGACTGGTCCCTGGCCCGGATGCGCGACCGCCTGGCGCAAGCGCTGGGCGCCGAGCTGGGCGCCACGGCCATGCACGCCCGGCCCGTGTTGGTCTATCTCAACGGCGCCTACTGGGGGCACTACGACCTGACCGAGCGCGCCGATGAGCATTTCATCGCGAGGCATTTCAGCGTCGAGCCGGACGCCCTGGACCTGGTCGAAAACGGCTCGGAAATCCCCCAGGGCGATCACCGGGCTTACTTCCAGTTGGACAACGAGCTGCGGGTTTTGGACACCAGCGACCCGGCGGCCTACGAAGAGGTCGCCCGGCGGTTGGACCTGGACAACCTCCTGGCCTGGCACGTGACGGAAATCTACCTGGACAACACCGACTGGCCCACCCACAACACGATCCTCTGGCGGCCACGACGTCCGGACGGCCAATGGCGCTGGCTGCTGTGGGACCTGGACGGGACCTTCGACATCCTCAGGCAAGGCGCCCAGCGGCCCACGCTGCGCATCGCCCTGGGCCTGGAGCCGGAGTTCGCGAGCAGTTACCCGGCCACGGCCTTCCTGCCCCAACTGCTCGGCGTGCGCACGTTTCGCGACGCCTTCTTGAATCGCTACGCCGACGCCCTCAACTCCGTCTTCCGCCCCGAGCACGTCATCGAGCGCATCAATGCCCTGGCCGCGGAGCTGGCGCCGGAATTGCCGCGGCACTTCGAGCGCTGGCAGCCCCAGGCCACGTTTTACTGGCCGGTGCACCAGTCGCTTGAAGATTGGCAGGCCGAGGTCGAGCGGCTGCGCGCCTTTGCCCGCGAGCGCCCGGCCGCCGCGTGGCAACAGTTGATCGAGCACTTCGGCCTGGCCGGCACGGCGCGCCTCACGGTGCGCGTGAGCGATCCCGCCCGGGGCCGCGTGCGGGTGAACTCCCTGCGCCTGCCGCCCGGCACGGGCGAATGGTCCGGCCGGTACTTCCGCGGCGTGACAATCGAACTCGAGGCCCTGCCCGAGCCGGGCGCCAAATTCGCCGGGTGGGAAGGCCTCGACGGCGCGCCCGCCCTGTTGCGCCTGACCCCCGAGACCGACCTCGAACTGCGCGCCGTCTTCCGCCCGGAGCAAGCGCCCCCGCTCGAACCCCAGCCCTGGGCGTTGTGGCAGGGCGAATATCGCTTTGATGCCCTGCCCGCCGACACCCCGGCCGGCGCGTACCCGCCGGCCATGATTTTCCTGCAAAGCACCGCGCGAGACCCCGGCCTGGACGCAACCTTCGACCTGCCCTGGCGCCTGCCGTACAACCTCGCCAGCCGCAGCCGGGTGAACGGCCTGGACGGCCGGGGCGTGTCCTTCCTCAACACCGGCAACGCCCAGGACACCGCCGGCGCGGGCTACCTGGGCGCGGCCCTGCTGGCCTTGAACACCGAGGGCGTGCGCCGCGTGCAGGTGGTCTGGACCGGCGGCACCGTCACGCCCAACAGCCGCGAGTACGCCCTGCGCCTGCAATACCGCGTGGGGGCGAGCGGGCCGTTTGCGGACGTGACCGACCCGGCCGGGCAGCCGGTCGAGTACCGGCGCAGCGCCATGCCGGGCGATTTCGAGGTGCTCGGCCCGGTGGAACTGCCCGCGGCGGTGGACAACCAGCCCCTGGTGCAACTGCGCTGGGTCTATTACCGCACCGGCGCGGGCCCGAACAGCGGCGCGCGGGACGAGCTGCGTCTGGATGACCTCCGGGTGCGGGCGCTCGAGACCGCCCCGCCGACGCTGGTCCTTCGGCCGGGCCCGGTCTCCGGCCTCCTGTTGCTGGAAGCGCACGGCCTGTTCCAGCGCCTCGCGCAGGTCCAGAGCACGCGAGATTTTGCCACTTGGGAAAGCGAGCAATTCCTGCCAGGCGGCTGGGACGGCCGCGGCCAACTGCTCGTCCCCTTGACGCCCGACCAGCCCACGCGCTTTTTCCGCCTCTGGACCCCATGATGAACTCACCTGCCCCACCCCCGCGGACCGGGGCTGACGTCATCGCCGGACGGCCTCCGCGCTTCGCCCGGGGGCTCCTGACCGCGAGCCTGCTGGCGCTGGCGCCGCCGGGCGCGGCGCACGCCGGCGACGTGATCCTGAACGAGATCATGTACCACCCGGCCTCGCACCAAATGGCCGAGGAGTGGATCGAACTGCACAACCGCGGCGCCGCGCCGGTGAACCTGGCCGGCTGGCGCCTGAGCGCGGGCGTGGACTTCACGTTTCCGCCGGTCGTGCTCCCGGCGGGCGGTTACCTGGTCGTCGCGGCGGAGGCGGCGGCGTTTCAAGCGCGGTATCCCGGCGTCACCAACTTCGTGGCCGGCTGGCAGGGCCGGTTGAGCGACAACGGCGAAACTCTCACCCTGCGCAACGCGCTGGGCGAGGTGGAAGACTCCGTGAGCTACGCCACCGAGGGCGACTGGGCCGTGCGCACCCGCGGTCCGGACGACCGCGGGCACCGGGGTTGGATTTGGCACGCCGCGCACAACGGCGGCGGCCCTTCCGCCGAGCGCGTGAACCCTCACCTGACCGTGGACACCGGCCAGAATTGGGCACCCAGCCGGGCGGCCGGCGGCACGCCCGGCGCGCCCAACTCGACCCTCAGCCGGCAAACCGCCCCGGTCATCCTCGACGTGGCCCACCACCCCGCCGTGCCGCGCTCGACCGAACCGGTGCTCATCACCGCGCGCGCGGTGGACGACCCGCCCGGCCCGCTGACCGTGACCCTCTGGGCGCGCGTGGACGGCGAACCGGCCTTCAGCGCCAGCCCGATGGCCGATGACGGCGCGCACGGCGACGGCCGCGCGGGCGACGGTGTCTTCGGAGCCTGGCTGCCCGCGCGCCCCCAGGACACCGTGGTCGAGTTCTACCTCGAGGCCGGGGACAGCGCGGGCTTGCGCCGCACCTGGCCGGCACCGGTGCAACCGGAAAACGCCCAGTTGGCCAACTGCCTTTACCAGGTGGACGATCGCCCCTACACCGCCCCGCAGCCGCTGTACCGCGTGATCCTGACCGCCGCCGAGCGCGATGAACTGGCGGCCATAGACGCGCTGCCGTGGAACTGGAGCAGCAACGCGGAGATGAACGGCACGTTCATCAGCACCGAGGCGGGCCGCACGGAAGTGCGTTACACCATCGGCTTTCGGTTGCGCGGCACCACCAGCCGGGCCGAGCCGGTCAAGAGCCGGCGGGTGAACTTCAACACCGACCGCCGCTGGCGCGGCGTGCGCGCGATCAACCTCAACGCCATCAACCCCCACTCCCAGGTCATCGGCAGCGTGCTGGCCCGCCGGGCCGGGCTGCCCGCCGCCCGCGCCCGGGCGGTGCAACTGCGCGAAAACAACGTGCAGAAGGCGCCCGTCGCTTACCCGCCCTTCGGGGTTTATGCGGAGATCGAGGTCTTCAACAGCGACTTTGCCGAGCGGCAGTTTCCCACCGACGGCGCGGGCAACGTTTACCAAGCCATCGGCAAGGGCAACCTGGACTACCTCGACGACCCCGCCCTGTACCGCCAGCCCGAGTACTACGAAAAACGCAGCAACACAGCCGAGGACGACTGGAGCGACCTGATCGAACTGACCCGCGTGCTCAACCGCACGCCGCCCGAAACCTGGCTGGCCGAGCTGGAGCGTGTGGCCGACGTGCCCGAATGGGTCACCTACTTCGCCGTCAACACCGTGCTCGCCAACGCCGAAAGTGGTCTGGGCACCGGCGGGCCGGGCGATTACTTCCTGTACCGCGGGGTGAGCGACCCGCGCTTCCGACTGCTCATCCACGACCTGGACTCGGTGCTGGGCACGGCCGCCGGGGTGAACCAACCCGTGTGGCGCGCCACCAACAACCCGGCCATTCACCGCTTCCTCACCGACCCCGCCATCGCGCCGCGGTACTGCGCCGAGTTGCGCCGTCTGGTGGACCGCGACCTGGCGCCTGAGGTGGTCGCGCCGTTGCTGGATCAGTTCCTGGGCGACTTCACACCGTCGGCGACAATCCGCGCCATGCTCGAGGCCTACCGGGCACGCGTCGCCTTCATCAAGGCCCAGTTGCCGCCGGACCTCTCGCTGAGAGCCGACCTGCCGGAGATCGAAGGGCTCCAGGTCACCAGTAACGCCGTCGTGACCCTGCGCGGCGTGGCCGACCCCGCCCGCACGGTGGCCGTGCGCGTCAGCGGCCGGCCCGCCGCGTGGGACCCGCTCACCGGCGCGTGGCAGCTCGAGGACTTCGCCTTGCTCCCCGGCGTCAACCGGCTGCTGGTCCAGGCGCTGGATGCCACGGGCGGGGTGGTCTCCGAAACCGTCGCGCGTGTGTGGCGCCGCGGCGTCGCTTACCAGGCTGTGGCCGGCCCGTTGAGTGGCGACACCACTTGGACCGCCGCGGCCGGGCCGTACGTGGTCACGGCCAACCTGATCATCCCGGCGGGCGTGACACTGCGCCTGGAGCCGGGCACGACGGTGTTCTTCTGGTCGAACACTGGCATGCACGTGCGCGGGCGGCTGTTGGCCGAGGGCACGCCCGAGCGGCGCATTCATCTGGGGCGCGAGCCGGGGGCGAGCTATGTCTGGAGCGGCCTCCGGTTCGAGGACTCGGCCGGCAACGTGTTGCGGCACGTGGACCTGGCCCGACACAACGCCCCGGCGATGTACCTGACCAACGCAACCCTGCAGGCCGAACACGTCACCTTCCTTGGCAGTTTCGAGAACGTGCTCTGGGGCCAGAACTCCTCGATGGTGGTGCGCTTCTGCGAATTCCCCGACCTGCCTTATGGCGAGCACGTGCGCGGGGACCACCTGCCGCCGGGCGGCGAGTGGATTTTCGAGGGCAACGTCTTTGGCACCAGCACCGGCTATTCGGACATCCTGGACATCTCGGGCGGCCAGCGCCCCGGGCCGGTGTTGCAGGTGCTCCACAACCTCTTCCTCGGCGGCCCCGACGACGGCCTGGACCTGGACGGCACCGCCGCGCACATCGAAGGCAACGTCTTCGCGAACTTCCGCAAAAACAACCCCAGCTCCAGCGAGGCCGCGGCGATCTCGACCGGCACCTACGCCGGCCAGGCGGCCGACCTGGTGGTGGTGCGCAACGTGTTTTTCAACAACGAACACGACCTCATCCTCAAGGAAGACTCCCGCGTCTGGGCGGCGAACAACACCCTCATCGGCGCCCGCCAGGCCTCGATCCTCATCAACGAACCCCAGCGCCCCTGGGAAGCGCCGCCCCGCAGCGGCCTCTTCGAGGACTGCCTGTTTTGGAACACTCCGGCCGTTGTGGGTAACCTGGACCCGGCGTTGCTCCAAAACGGCACCCTCCAACTCGAGGTCCGCCGCTCGCTCCTGCCCGCCACCGGCCCCTGGGCCGGCCCGGGCAACCTCCTGGCCGATCCCCGCCTGGTCAATCCCACCAACGACTTCCGCCTCCGCCCCGGCTCGCCCGCCCGCGGCGCCGGCCTCGGCGGCCTGGACCTGGGCGCCCACGTGCCCGCCGGCGCCCACCTCAGCGGCACGCCCCCACCGCGCACTTGGCGTCGCGACGCCACCTTCACGGTCACCGGCCCCGGGCTGACGCATTTCCGCTGGCGCCTGGATGACGGGCCGTGGAGCGACCCCCTCCCCATCGGCACCCCGGTCACCCTCGACGGGTTGGCCGACGGCACGCACCAATTTTTCGCCCGGGGCCTCAACTCTGCCGGCGTCTGGCAGCGGGAAGACCAGCCTTCGGCCTCGCCACGCTGGGAAGTCACCCCCGCCGCCGCCCGGCTGCGCTTGAACGAGGTGTTGGCCGCCAACCGCGCCGCGTGGCCGGACGCCGGCGCCTACCCGGACTACGTCGAGCTCTACAACGACAGCCCCACCCCGGCGGAGCTGGGCGGACTCTCGTTGAGCGACGATCCGCTGGCCCCGCGCAAATTCGTCTTCCCGCCCGGCACCGTGCTGTTGCCCGGGGGGTACCTGGTGGTGCGGCTCTTCCCAGGCGCGACCCCCGACGCGTGGACCGCGCCCTTCGGCCTCGACCAGGACGGCGACGCGGTGTTCCTCTTCGACCGCACGGACGCCGGCGGCGCGCTGCTGGACCGCGTCACTTTCGGGCCGCAGTTGCCCGACCTGGCCATCGGCGACCGCGGCGACGGGGTGTGGACGCTGACGGTGCCCACGCCCGGCGCGCCCAATCGCACGCACGCCTTGGGCGACCCGCGGCTGGTCCGTCTCAACGAATGGCTCGCCCGCCCCGGCCCGGCCGGCCCCGGGGACTTCATCGAGCTGTACAACGCGGACGACCTGCCGGTGGAGCTGACCGGCCTGGCCCTGAGCACCGAGCCGGTGGGCGACCCGCGCCAGTACGAGTTTCCACCGCTGAGCTTCCTGCCCGCGCGCGGCTTCGGCGTGTTTTGGGCGGAGGCGACCCGGCCGCCGCGCGCCAATCGCCTGCCCTTCCGGCTCTCCGCCGAGCAGGGCACGCTGGCGTTGGTGGACACGGCCGGCGCGTGGCTGGACTGGGTGGCCTACGGGCCGCAACAGGTGGGCGTTTCCCAAGGCCGGCCGGCGGGCGCGGGGCTCGCGGTGGTGAACCTGCCGGTACCCACGCCGGGGAACGACCTGGCGGTCCAGCCCGGCGCCGAGGCCGTGCGGTTGAGCGAAGTGCTCGCGCACAACCTGACCCTCACCAACGACTGGGGCGCCACCTCGGACTGGGTCGAGCTGTGGAACCCCGGCTCGAACTGGGTCAGCCTGGCCGGTCTGAGTCTGAGCGACCGCCTCGAGACGCCGCAAAAGTGGGTGTTCCCGGCCGACGCGCTCGTGCCGCCGGGCGGCTATCTGGTGGTCTGGTGCGAGTCGGCCCTGCCGCCTTCGGGGACCAACACCGGTTTCGGCCTCTCGGCCGAAGGCGAGTCGCTGTACCTGTTCGACCGCGCCGAAGCGGGAGGGCGCCTGTTGGACTGGGTCACCTTCGGCCCGCAGGCCGCGGATCATTCGCTGGCACGCTTGAACGCGGCCTCCCCGGATTGGGTGCTCGCCCGGCCCACCCCCGGCGCTCCCAACGAGGCGGCGACCTTGGGCGATGCCGCCGCCCTGCGTCTCAACGAGTGGATGGCCAGCCCCGGGTCCGGCCCAGACTGGCTGGAGCTTTTCAACCCCGGACCGCAGCCGGCGGCGCTGGCCGGGCTGCGCCTGAGCGACTCGGCCGCGAACCTCGCCAAGTACGAGTTTCCGCCCCTGTCCTTCCTGGCCGGTGGCGCCACCGGCTTCCTGGTGTTGTGGGCCGACGAGAAAAGCGACCAGGGCCCGGCCCATCTGCCCTTCAAACTCTCCGCCGCGGGCGAAGCCATTTTCTTGTCGCACCCGGACGGCACGCGCATTGACGAGGTGCGGTTCGGCGCGCAAGCGAGTGAGGTCTCCCAGGGCCGTTACCCGGATGGGGCGGACACCATACGCACCCTGCCCCCGGGCGGTTCGCCGGGCGGACCCAATGTGCTCAACGCCCGCCCCCGCATCGCCGCCCTCGCGGACCAGACCATCCCCGCGGGCCGGCCCTGGGAACTGCAAGTGCAGGCCAGCGACCCGGACCCGGGCCAGACGTTGACTTTCAGCTTGCGTCCCCCGTTTCCGGTCGGGCTGAGCCTCGAGGCCGCCACGGGCCGGCTCACATGGACGCCCGCCACGGACCAATCCGGTTTGACCTGGCGGATCACGGTCGTGGCCACCGACGACGGGGAGCCCCCGCAGAGCGGCAGCCGCAGTTTTGCCCTGAGCGTGGACGAGGCACCGCCGGTCTGGAATGTACCGTGGCGCGACGCCGCGGGGTTGGTGCACTTGTCCTGGTCCGCCACTCCCGGCGCGCGCTACGCGGTGGACTTCACTTCTGACCTGGGCGCGCCCGCTTGGCAAACCTACGTCGAGCTGCAGGCCGCCAGTGAGACGGTCGAACTGGCGGTGCCGGGCAACGAGGCCGCGCAACGGTTTTTCCGAGTGCGCCGGTTGCGGTAGCGCCCCGCCCGTGCCGCCTCAATTCACGGCTCGGGCGGGTCGTAGGGCGGCTGGACGCCGGCTGCCTCGGGACCAGGCGGTGGGCGGTCCGCTTGTTCGGCGGGTGCGATCGGCGCGTTTTCCGCGGGCGCGGGTGCCGGAGCGGACGCCGCGGGCGGGCCAAAGAAGGTGCGACGCCGCGCATCCAGGGCGTCCAATTGGCTGCGGGTGGATTGGACCAGCAGGCTCAATTGCCGCCCGGTAATCCCGGGCAGCGCGGGCTGGACGGCGAGCCGGGCGCGCGCGGCGAGGTAACTTTCGAGTGTCTGAGCGTAGGCGCGGGCCAGGACCGCAGCGTCGCCCGGCGCGGCCCGGGTCAGATGGGAGAGCGCCTGGATGCGCTGGGTGAAGAGGGCGCGCTGCCGCGGGTAGTCCCAATCGGTGAGGATTTGCTGGAAGGTGAGCGTCTGCCGTTGCAAGGGTGCGTTGGGCGCGGGGCGGACGCGGATTTCCACACCGAGCAGGTCTTCCAGCCAGGCCGCGCCCAGGCGGGCGGTCGAGGCAGTGGCGCCGGGCGACACCCCCAGCCGTTGGCCGATGAGGGCCCACCATTTCTCGACCTCGAGCAGGCGCGGAAACAGGGGCGCGTAAGCGTCCAGGAAAGCGGTTTGCCAGTTGAGATACCGCGGCAGGCGCGCCAGAAAAGCCGCCAGCCGGGCCCGGCCCTGGGGCAGGTTGCGCAGGGCCACAAAGAGAAACTGGCTGCACGCCCGGTAGTGCTCGCCCGCCGCGCCGGTCAGCCGCTCCGGGGTGGGCAGGCTCAGTTCCTCGAAGGTGAGCAGGCCGCGGGCGCGCACCAGGTCCAGGAGCTGCCGGTCTTCGTCGGCCAGGCCGCGCTCACGCAGCGTGGCGACCAGTTGGCCAAGCGCGTTGCCGTACTTGCCGGTGACGGGGTTCGGCGCGGCCACGGGGTCGGGGCCGACGCGCGCGAGCACCTGTCCGGTCAGGGCCTCGACCAACCAGACGGGGATTTCCGGCGGGTACGGGCCGGGGGTGCGCAGGATCAGCTCGAGCAGGACCGCGTGTACCACGCCGCGGATCAAGACCGGCGGCTCGAGTTCCCGCGGCAGGCGGAGCGCAAACTGCCAGCCGTCGGCAAACGGCAGGGCCGTGGCCAGGGGAAAGAGATCGGCCGGCGCGCGCGGATCAATGGTGACGTGCACCTTGCCGCGCCAGCGGTCCGGCAGGCCCAGTTCGGCAAGCACGGCGGCCTTGATGCGCTCGCACGACACCGCCAGCGGGTCCGGATAGAGGGTGATGACGCGGTTGGTACCCGGCGGCCCCACGCGGGCCAGACTCGGCTGGGTGGGCGTGGCGCTGTGGACGATGAATTGCCCCGAGCGGCTGTGGACCGTGATCGCGGCCACGGCGGGCCGGGTCGGCGCGAAGAACCCCAGCACCAGCACGGCAACCAAAAGGCCCGGCACGCGTCCCGGGCGGAACCGGCTGTCAACGCCGGCGCGCATGACCGCCCTCACTCGCCGCCTTTGCTGCTCCCCGAGCCGGAAGCGGCCTTGGACGTCCCGGCGCCAGTGGAGCCGGCGGCGCCGGAAGGTTTGCCGTCGGTCTTGGGGGCGCCGTCTTTTTTCGGGCCGGCCGCGGCGGCTTCTTGCTTGGCGGCGCGGGTGTAGCTCTCGCTGCGGTAGTCGGTGATGTAGAAGCCACTGCCCTTGAAGAGCAGCCCGGCCCCGGCGCTCAACTGCCGTTTAACGCGGCCCTTGCCCCAGGGGCGGCGGGCGCACAGGTCTTTCGGGCACTGGCGAAGCGGCGCGGCCGTCATGGATTGGAAGTACTCGAACTCGTGGCCGCACTTGCTGCAAACGTATTGGTAGGTGGGCATGGGTTCGATGGGTTGAAAACGCGGGTTGTGCCCGGGTCTGCCGCGGCGCGCCGGGGCGGACGCCGCTCCCGGGCGATGCGCTCAGGTGGCGAGCTTCATGAGCAGCTCGTCGTTGGTCTTGTGCTTCTTGAGCGCGGCGATGAGGGTTTCCATGGCCTCGACCGGGTTGAGGTCCACCATCATGCGGCGCAGTTTGCGCACCGCCTCGATCTGGTGTTTGGGGAAGAGCTTCTCTTCCTTGCGGGTGCCGCTCTTGGGGATGTCAATGGCCGGGAAGAGGCGGCGGTCGGCCAGCTTGCGGTCGAGCACCAGCTCCATGTTCCCGGTGCCCTTGAACTCCTGGAAGATGAGCTCGTCCATGCGCGAGCCGGTGTCAATCAACGCGGTGGCGATGATGGTGAGCGAGCCGCCCTCCTCGATCTTGCGGGCGGAGGCGAAAATCTTGCGCGGGATTTCCAGCGCGCGGGCGTCCACGCCGCCGGTCATGGTGCGGCCGGAGCCGCCGTGGACGCTGTTGTAGGCGCGGGCGACGCGGGTGATCGAGTCCAGCAGGACAAACACGTCCTTCTTGGCCTCGACCATGCGGCGGCAGCGCTCGATCATGAAGCGCGACAGCCGCACGTGGGTTTCGAGGTCCTGGTCGTTCGAGGAGGCGACCACCTCGGCCTTGACCGAGCGCTGGAAGTCGGTGACCTCCTCGGGGCGCTCGTCAATGAGCAGCACCAGCACGTGCACCTCGGGATGGTTGGCGGTGATGGCGTTGGCGATCTGCTTGAGGATGGTGGTCTTGCCGGTGCGCGGCGGCGCCACGATGAGCCCCCGGGTGCCCTTGCCGATGGGGGTGACCAGGTCAATGATCCGGGTCTCGATGAGGTCGGGCGTGGTCTCGAGCCGGAATTTCTCGACCGGGTCAATGGTGGTGAGGTTCTCGAACCGCACCGCCTTGGTGTACTCGTTGAAGGGCATGCCGTTGACTTCGAGCACCTCGCGCAACTGCGGGCTGCTGCCGCGGTGCGGGGGCTGCAAGGTGCCCTTCACCAGGCAGCCTTCGCGCAGGAAGTGGCGCTTGATGGTGTCCGGCGTCACAAACACATCCGTCGGTTTGGGATGGAAGTGGTTGTCCGGCGTGCGCAGGAAGCCGAAACCCTTTTCAGAGATTTCCAGGTAGCCGGAACCAACGGCCGGCACCGCGTTAGTATTCGTGGGTGGTCGCATGCTGCTTTTACTGGTTGCGGAGGCTCCCCGGCTCCCGCCGGGCTCAAAAGCCATCGTCCGCAAACGATCGGGAAAACCGCCGGTCCGAAGAATCTGTTGTTGAACTTGAACCTGAAGGTACCGGACGGTCAGACCTACAACGGCTCCAATTAAGCCTCTCCCCGGCCGAACGCAACAACTTTTTTCCGCGGGAGCAATTCGCCGGTACAAACCGCCCAAACACTGACGCCTCAGAGTGGGTGTCGGTTGGAACGGCCTACCAGACCGCCTCCGGCATTTGGCATCTGGCCTCCGGCATTCGCCCACGCCAGCGGCCGATAGCGCCGGCAAGCCGGCGTACTCCACACGCTCCGCGAGGTAGGGCGCCGCTGTGCCGGCGCCGCCCATCCGGCCGCGCCACAGCGCGGCCCTGCCTGCGCCAGCGGCAGTACTGCGGCAGCTTGCCGTCGCTTTTCTGCCTCGGGCGGCAAGGCCGACCAGACCGCCTCCGGTATCCGGCATCCGGTATCTGGTATCTGGCATCCGGCATCCGGCGTCCGGCATCTGGCATCTGGCATCCGATCCCCCAAGACCGGCCAGCCAGCGCACTGCCGCCTTGCCCCCGCGCGGTGCGGCTGGTAGCCAGTGCCCGGCCGGGCCGCGACATCCGCGAGCCCGCCCCTGAATTCATGACCTCCGAAGAAGCGTTGCAGCTTTTCCGCGACACCGGCGCATTGCTGGAAGGGCACTTCATCTTGCGCAGCGGCCGGCACAGCCGGCAGTACTTCCAATGCGCCCTGGCCCTGCAGCAGATGCCCGTGGTCGAGCGTTTCGGCGCCGCGCTGGCAGACCGGGTGCGCGCACTGGACGTGGCTACGGTGATTTCGCCCGCGCTGGGCGGGCTGGTGATCGGCCAGGAAGTGGCGCGGCAACTGCGCCGCCGGTTCATCTTCGCCGAAAAGGAAGAGGGCCGGCTGGTGCTGCGACGCGGCTTCCAAATCGCCCCCGCCGAGCGGCTGCTGGTGGTCGAGGACGTGATCACCCAGGGCGGCCGGGTGCGGGAGACGATGGACATCGTTCGCGCCCACGGCGGGACGGTGGCGGGCGTGGCGGCGTTGGTGGACCGCTCGGGCGGCACGGTGGACCTCGGCGTGCCGCTGTTCAGCCTGGTGCAAATCACCGTCGAAACCTTCGCCCCGGATGCCTTGCCGCCGGACCTGGCGGCCCTGCCGGCGGTCAAACCCGGCAGCCGCTAACCCGCCCCCCGCGCGCTCGACAGTCCGCGCCGCCGCTGGAAGCATTGCCCCGTGCAGCAGTCGCTTGTCACCCTGGACCTCGAAGGCGTGCTCACGCCGGAAATCTGGATCGCCGTCGCCGAAAAAACCGGCATCCCGGAACTGCGCCGCACCACGCGCGACGAGCCCGATTACGACGTGCTGATGCGCGGCCGGCTGGCGCTGCTCGAGCGGCACGGTCTGCGGCTTTCGGACCTGCAGGCGGTCATCGGCACCCTCCAACCGCTGCCCGGCGCGCTCGAGTTTTTGCGCGCCCTCCGCGCCGAAATGCCGGTGGTCATCCTCTCCGACACCTTCGAGCAGTTCGCCCAGCCGCTCCTGCGGCAGTTGGAATGGCCCACCCTGCTCTGCCATCGGCTGGTGGTCCGGGACGACCGCGTGGTGGACTACCGCCTGCGCCTGCCCGAGCAGAAACAGCGCGCCGTGGCCGCCTTCAAGCTGCTCAACTACCGCGTCATCGCCGCCGGCGATTCCTACAACGACACCGCCATGCTCACCGAGGCGCATGTGGGCATCCTGTTCCGCGCGCCGGACCACGTGCGCCGCGAGTTCCCCCGGTTCCCGGCCGTGGAAAGCTACGCGGACCTGCTGACGCTGATTCGCGAGGCGCGCGAAAAGCCAACGCCCGCCGCTTGACTCACCGCGCCGAGCGGGCCGGCACAGCGGCGCCCCAACCAATGGCTCGCGGTCCGCACCCTGGTAGGGCCGCGCAGCGGCGCGGCCAGAAGGACGGCGCCGACGCAGCGGCGCCCTACCAAGGATGGTTGCTGCCATTGGGCGCCAACTTGTGCTGAAGGAGTTCTCCGCGCGCGGACGCGCGTAACCGCCCGTGGGGCCAACTGCCGGCCGGCCGGCACGCGCGCCACTACCCACGCGGTCATCGGGGCTCAATCCTCGGGCTTGGTCACCCGGGCCAGCAGGTCGCGCACGGCGGCGGCGGGCGGCTTGGCCTCGTAGAGCACGGCGTACACCTCGTCAATGATCGGCACGGGCACCTCGTGCCGGCGGGCCAGGGCCCGCGCCGCGCGGGCGGTGGGATAACCTTCGGCCACGCTCACCGCGCGCGCCAGCAGGTCCTCGAGGCGCGCGCCGCGGCCGAGTTGCTCGCCCAGCGTGCGGTTCCGGCTCAGCGGCGAGAAGCACGTCACCACCAGGTCGCCCAGGCCGCTGAGCCCGCTGAAGGTCTCGGGCCGGGCGCCACAGGCCACGCCCAGCCGACGGATTTCTGCGATGCCGCGGGTCACCAGCGCCGCCTTCGAGTTGTCGCCGAAGCCCAAGCCGTCGTTGAGGCCCGCGGCGATGGCGATGACGTTTTTAAGCGCGCCCCCCAGCTCGACGCCCAACGGATCGGGGCTGGTGTAGATGCGAAAGGTTGGCCGGTGAAAGAGCCGTTGGAAAAATCCGGCCGTCGCTTCGTCGGCGCTGGCCACTACCGCCGCCGTGGGCACGCCGCGCGCGACCTCGAGCGCGAGCGTGGGCCCGGACAACGCCGCCACCCGGGCCGTCGGTGCCGCCGCGCGCAAAATGGCGCTCATGGTCAGGCCGGTTTCGTACTCGATGCCCTTGGTGACGCTGACCACCGGCCCGGCAAAGCCGGCCAGCGCGTCCGCCACGCAGCGGATGCCCTTCGAAGGCACCGCCACGATCACGCAATCGCACCCCGGCCAGGCCGCGGCGGGGTCGTCGGCGGGCACCAAACCCGCGCCGAGGGGCACGCCGGGCAGGTATTTCTCGTTGCGGCCGCTGGCGGCCACGGCACGCAAGTTCGCCAGGTCATGGTCCCAAGCCATTATCTGATGGCCTTCGGCCAGGAGCAGTTTGGCCAGGGCACTGCCCCAGGCGCCCACGCCTAGAAGCGCAATTTTCATGGAGGAGTCGAGCGGGGGGTGGAAGGGGAACGGCTCCAGCGGTGTTCAGTGCCGTCCAACAGGCGACGGATGTTCGCGCGGTGCTTGAAAATGGCCAGAGCCCCGAGCGCCAGCCCGACCCCCGTGAGCCGCGGCCCGCTGCCGGTCAACCACGCAGCCACCGGCAGGGTGGCGGCGGCGCAAATCGAGGCCAGCGAAACGTACCGGCTGAGGCCAAAAACCACCGCCCACACCAGGAAGCACCAGCCCAGCGCGACCGGCATCAACCCGAGCAACACCCCCGCGCTGGTGGCGATGCCCTTGCCCCCCTTGAAGCCCAGCCAGCAGGTGTAGTTGTGACCCAGGATGGCCGCCACGCCCGCCACCAGGGCCAGCGGCTCGCGCGCGGCGGCCTCCGCTCCGGCGGCCCCGGGCAGCCCGCGCCCGGCCAGCCACACGGCGGCGAGCCCCTTGAGCGCATCCACGGCGAGCACGAGCACGCCGGCACGCCAGCCCAACACCCGCAGCGTGTTCGTGGCGCCGATATTGCCGCTGCCGGTCGTGCGGAGGTCCACTCCCCGCGCCTGCCCCACCAGGTAGCCGGTGGGCACGCTGCCCAGCAGGTAACCGCCCGCCGCCGCCAGCAAGTAAGCCCAGAAAGGCATGGGCCAAGACTAGAAACCCCGCGCCGCGCCCAGCAAGCCGGTTCACCGGCGGGCGGGTACATCCTGAGCAAGTTGTCCTCCGGAACGGCGCCGGGTTTGCGGATTGCAAATCTGCGCTACTTGCCTGCGCCGGACGGGGCGCAGCAGGCAAGCGGCAGACTCGGGAGCCGGCGCGACGGCATCGCCCCGGTGCCCTGTGGCCAGAATGAGCTGCGTCCCGGCTACTCGCCCAAGATCAGCCGCAGCAGGGCCGGAGCGTCGCGGTAATCCGGGATGACCACGTCCGCGCCCACGCCCCGGAGGCGCTGGCGTTTCCATTCGTCCATTTGCCCGGAGCCGTTGTGGGCTTCGTCACTGGCCACCGCCACAGCCAGGCCGCCGACCTCCTTGGTGTTCTGGATTTCCACGTAGCCGTCGCCAAACGACAGCAAGGCCGCGCCGGGGATGGCGTTTTCGCGCAGGATGCGCTCGATGACCAGCTTCTTGGAGAACTGCTTGTAGTCATCCAACGCCCCGTAAATGTGCGGCCCGAAGTAGCGGGTCAGGTCCAGCAGCTCCGCCTCCTCGCGCACGTACACCTCGTCCGTGCCGCTGGCCAGATAAAGGCGCAGCCCGCGGCGGGTCAGTTCCTCGAGCAACGGCCGCGCCCCAAAAACCAAGAGGTCGTCCGGGCGCAGCGTGCCCCGGCGCAAGCCCGTCTTGCGGTCGGCGATGCGCGCGTCCAGGCGGCGGAGGTACTCGCGCTTGTACTCGAGGGGGTCGCCCGGCGTGCCGCCGCGCTCGCGGATGCGCTCGGCCAGTTGGATCATCTGGTAAATGGTCTGCTTGCCGTTGAGCCGCATGATGTCCTCGAAGGCCAGGCGGCGACGGTCGGCCTCGGTTTCGCCGGGCAAAGGCGGCAACAGCTCGGCAAACAACGGCACCATCACCTCCGGCCAGCCCTGGCGAATCAGCGACAAGGTGCCGTCAAAGTCGAAGAGCACATGGCTGAGGCCGGGGCGCGGGGCAAAGCTCGGGGCAAACTCGATGCGGCCGGTAAACGCGGCAGTGTCAATCATCCGCGCCCTGCCTACCGATTTCCCGGAGCGGGGTCAATCCGCGGCAAGACACCCACCCGGCCGTGGCGGCTGAGAAGCATTGCGACGGGTGTAACACAACCTGTTTCCCCGCGTGCAACGCACCGCCGAACCGCCAGCCAGTCGGGGGGAAACGAGAAAAATGGCTCCAGAGACAGGACTCGAACCTGTAACCCGCCGGTTAACAGCCGGCTGCTCTACCATTGAGCTACTCTGGAACCCAAAGGGGCTCCCAGCTAGCCACGCGCCGGGCCGAGCGTCAAACTCATTTTGCGCGCCGCATGGGCCCAGCTCGAACCTTGTGACGGTGGGTTGGCTGCCGTGCCGTTTCCCGGTTTGCGTTTGACGCGAAGCCAGCCGGTCTTAGGATGCCGGCCTCTGTCATTGAACGATTGGAAAACCTTCGGCCCTCCGGCCGAGCAAGCTGGAACACACTAGACATGGCAAAGATTGACTTCGGCGGCACCCTGGAAACCGTCGTCACCCGCAAAGAATTCCCGATGTCCAAAGCCCGCAAGGTCCTCAAGAACGAGGTCATTGCGGTCCTGGGCTACGGCGTGCAAGGCCCCGCCCAGGCGCTCAACCTGCGCGACAACGGCTTCAACGTCATCGTGGGCCAGGACCCCCAGTTCAAGCGCGACTGGGACCGCGCCGTGGCCGACGGCTGGAAACCGGGCAAGACCCTGTTCCCGCTCGATGAGGCGGTGCGCCGGGGCACGATCATCCAGGTGTTGCTCAACGACGCCGCGCAGCGTCTGGTCTGGCCGGTCATCAAGGCCAACCTCAAGCCGGGCGACGCGCTGTACTTCTCGCACGGCTTTTCGATCACCTACAACCGGAAGACCGGGGTGGTGCCGCCCAAGGACGTGGATGTGATCATGGTCGCGCCCAAGGGCTCCGGCCTGAACGTGCGCCGCAATTTCCTCAGCGGTGCCGGCATCAACTCGAGCTACGCCGTGTACCAAGACGCCACGGGACGGGCCGAGGAGCGTTGCCTGGCGCTGGGCATCGGCATCGGCTCGGGCTACCTGTTCCCCACCACCTTCGCCCACGAGACCAACAGCGACCTGGTGGGCGAGCGTGGCGTGCTCATGGGCTGCCTGGCCGGGGTGATGGAGGCCCAGTACGAGGTGCTGCGGGCGCACGGCCACAGCCCCAGCGAAGCCTTCAACGAAACGGTCGAGGAACTGACCCAGTCGCTCATCCGCTTGGTGGACGAGAACGGTATGGACTGGATGTACTCGAATTGCTCGGCCACGGCCCAGCGCGGGGCGCTGGACTGGAAGCCCAAGTTCAAGAAGGCCGTGCTCCCGGTCTTCAAAGAGCTCTACCAACGCGTGGCCTCGGGCAAGGAAGCCGAGCGGGTCATCAAGGCCTGCGGCGCGCCCAATTACCAAGAACAACTGGCCAAGGAACTGGCGGCCATCCGGGATTCGGAAATGTGGCGCGCGGGGGCGGCGGTGCGGGCCTTGCGACCCAAGGAGCCGGCCAAGGCCGTGGCCAAGGGCGCCAAGGGCGTGACCGGCCGCAGCGCAAGCTGAGTCCACCGGACCGAAAAACCAGTCACGGATTTCACGGGCGGCTCCGGCCGCCCTTTTTGCTTGCCCGGGGCACACTGGCAGGCGCTCTCGTCCGGGGTGAGTCAGCGCGCGGGTGCCCCGGGCCGGGGCCGGTTCCTTGACAAGCAGGCCCCCCCACCTATCGTTCGCCCAACATGTTGACGGATGCTTCCCCGACCGGCGCTGAGGAGCCGCCAGCGTCACGTCTCCTCGAGGAACTCAAGCGCTTCCGCCCGGCCGGCCGCGGGTATTGGTCGCAAGTGCCGGACACTCAGTGGAACGACTGGCGTTGGCAGCTCAAACACCGCATCACCACCCTCGACCAGCTCGAGCGCCTGCTGCCCACCCTCACCCCGGAGGAGCGGGCGGGCACGGTGCTGGCCAACCACAAGCTGGCCCTGGCCATCACGCCCTACTTCTTCAACCTCATTGACCCCGCCGACGAGTTTTGCCCGATTCGCCGGCAGGTCATCCCGCGGCTCGAGGAAACGCTGACGGCCCCCTGGGAAATGACCGATCCATGCGGCGAGGACAGCCACTCGGCGGTGCCCGGCCTGGTGCACCGGTATCCGGACCGTGTGCTGTTTCTGGTGACCGACCGCTGCGCGGCGTATTGCCGTTACTGCACGCGCTCGCGGCTGGTCAGCAACGCCAGCGGGTACGATTTCCACCCGCAGTTTGACCGGCAGCTCGAGTACATTGCCGCGCATCCCGAGGTGCGGGACGTGTTGCTCAGCGGCGGGGACCCGTTGCTGTTGAGCGACGAGAAGCTCGAGGACCTGCTCGGACGTCTGCGCGCCATCCGCCATGTGGAGTTTCTGCGCTTGGGCACGCGTATCCCGGTGTTTCTGCCCCAGCGCATCACGCCGGAGCTGTGCACGCTGCTGCGACGTTTCCACCCGTTGTTCATCAGCATCCACTCGAACCACCCGCGCGAACTGACCACCGAAGTGCGCGCGGCCCTGGGCCGGTTGGCCGACGCGGGCATTCCGCTGGGCAACCAATCGGTGCTGCTGCGCCACGTCAACGACGATCCGGTGGTGATGAAAGCGCACTTGCACAAGCTGCTCATGTGTCGGGTGCGGCCGTATTACCTGTACCAGTGCGACCTGATCGCCGGCTCCGCGCACCTGCGGGCCAGCGTGCGGCGGGGGCTCGAGATCATGGAGGCGCTGCGCGGGCACACCACCGGTTACGCGGTGCCCACGTACGTCATTGACGCGCCGGGCGGCGGCGGCAAGGTGCCGGTCAGCCCCGAGTACGTGCTCAGCCGCAACCGAGACCGGGTGGTGATCCGCAATTACGAGGGCCGCATTTTCGAGTACCCCGAGGCGCTGGACGGCACGCCGTTGTTCAAGGCGGTCGCCCCGGACGGAACGTCGAAAATGTTCTGAGCCGCCGGCCGGGGCAACCCGACGCGGGGAGGAGTTGCGGCGGCCGGGCCGACCTGACAGCCTTTCGCGCATGTCGCAGTCTTCCGGGGCCCTTTCCACCTTGCCCACCATGCGTTATCGCCGGTTTGGCAAAACCGGTTTGCGGATGCCCGTCATTTCCTGCGGCGGGATGCGGTACCAATACAAGTGGCAAGACACTGCCCCCGAGGAAATCCCCTCGGATAACCAAGCGAACCTCGAGGCCTGCATCCGCCACGCCCTCGAGTTGGGCATCTACCACATCGAGACCGCCCGCGGTTACGGCACCAGCGAAATGCAGCTCGGGCCGGTGTTGGCGCAGTTTCCGCGCGAACGGTTGATTGTCCAAACCAAGGTGGCCCCGATGGCCGACCCGGCCGAGTTCCGGCGCACGTTCGAGAAGTCCCTGAGCTACCTCCGGCTCGAGTACGTGGACCTGCTGGCCCTGCACGGCATCAACAACGCCCAGCTCCTGGACTGGTCGCTGCGCCCCGGCGGTTGCCTCGAGGAGGCCCGCAAGCTCCAACGCGAAGGGCGCTGCCGGTTCGTCGGTTTCTCCACCCACGCCACGCCCGACCTCATCCTGCGCGCGATCGAAAGCGACGGGTTCGATTACGTGAATCTCCACTGGTACTTCGTGTACGACCTGACGTGGCCGGCGGTCGAGGCGGCGCACGCCCGCGAAATGGGCGTGTTCATCATCAGCCCCAACGACAAGGGTGGAAAGCTCTACACGCCGCCGCCCAAACTGGTGGAACTTTGCCAGCCGGTGACGCCGATGCAGTTCAACGACCTTTACTGCCTGGCCCGGCCGCAGGTGCACACGCTCAGTTGCGGCGTGGCGCGTCCGTCGGATTTTGATGAGCACGTCGCCGCCCTGGCTTGGTATGACCGCGCTGCGGAGGTCGTGGCGCCCATTGAAGCCCGCCTGCGCGCCGAACTGGAAAGGGTTCATGGTGCCGAATGGTGCGCCCGCTGGTTCGAGGGCGTGCCCGAGTACCTCGAAATTCCGGGCCAGATCAACGTGCGCGAGATTTTGCGCTTGTGGACCTACGCGAAAGCCCTGGACATGGTGGATTGGGCGAAGATGCGCTACAATCTGCTCGGCCAGGCGGAGCACTGGTTCCCCGGCGAAATGGCGCGCGCGTTTGATGACGCCGCCCTGCGCCAAGCGTTGGCCCGAAGCCCCTTTGCTGACCGTATCCCCGACATTTTGCGCGAAGCCCACGCCATGCTCTACGAGGCCCCCAAGAAACGCCTGAGCCAGAGCTAAACCGCCACTCCGCCGCAAGTCATTCAACGCTGGGTTGGTGAAGGCGTGCTATCCTGCGCCATTTAAGCACAGTTCTGCCCGCGATGGCCAAGCATACATGTGTCGTTTTTAACCATTCATCACCCACTGTTGTTTTCGATTTGTTTGATTCCAAAATGCTTAAGCAAATCAACGTTTTCGGCACGTGGGATGATTAATCGAAAAACGGCTCGCAGCCGTGGGCGGGTGCCCAAAGGCTCAGCGTGCACGGGTGGAAAGGCTGAATGCCCGGCGGACAGCGGCCAATCCACCTGAGACAAAACAGGCTGTCCGCCGGGGAAAGGCTAGCAAGATGACTGCTTTGACTCGTTGGAATCCCTTCCGGGAAATGGAAGAACTGCAAAATCGTCTCCTGAGCGTGTTTAACCTCACCACGCCGCGTCGCGGCGACGGCCAAGAATCCATCACGGTGTCCGAGTGGCTCCCGTTGGTGGACATCATCGAGGATGACAAGGAATACCTCATCAAGGCCGAACTGCCCGAGATGCGGAAGGAGGACGTGAAGGTGACGGTCGAAAACGGCGTGCTCACCCTGTCGGGCGAGCGCAAGCTGGAGAAGGAGGAAAAGGGCAAGCGGTATCACCGCATCGAGCGGGCCTATGGCAGCTTCGTGCGCAGCTTCACGCTGCCCGATGACGCCGATTCGGACAAGGTGAGCGCCGAGTTCAAAGACGGGGTGCTCAAGGTCCACGTGGCCAAGAGCGAAGCCGCGAAACCCAAACAGATCGAGGTCAAGGTCAGCTAAGTCTGTCAAAACACCGCGATGGGGGGAGGGGGCGAACATCCTCCCCTCCCCCGCCCGGTGGTAGGTCCGCCGGGAGGCACGATAAAAGGTCGGGCCGGCGCGGTCCAGGCCGCCCAGTGGGCGGTTTATTTTTAGAGCAAATTTACGCAGCCTGAAGTTGGCACAACATTCCGGCATCGAGTCCCGCCATGTGGGGTCGGCTCCTCCGTAAAAAATCAGCTTACCGCACCTCGATTCCCGATGTCGGGCTATGGGTTCCCGGAGTCGGGCTGATTTTGGCAGGCTTGGTGGTCTTGGTGTACCCCCGCATCTTGGTTTGGCTGTTTGCCGGAACATTGATCGCCGCCGGGCTGGTGACCCTGCTTGCGGGTTGGCTGTGGCGGAAGTTGAGCGGCGAGGACTTTGAAGTTTTTTGATCCCGGTTTGAGCAAAACGGCCCGTTGCGAATCCAACTCGACATATGAAAACAACGACACATTCACTTCGCTTCCAAACCATCCTTCTCCTAGCCCTGTGGCTGTCCGGCCCGCTCCTCCCCGGGCTCTGGGCCGGCGAGCCCCCGCGGCTCAAGGTGGACCCCGCCCCGGTCAACCGCGACCGCCCCCGGCCGGCCAGCCTGGCGCCGGTGGTGAAAAGAGTCTCCCCCAGCGTGGTCAACATTTACTCCACCAAGACCCTGCGTCAGAACCCAGACTGGCTGCCGTTTTTCGACGACCCCTTCCTCCGGCGCTTCTTCGGGATGCCGTTTGACAACCTCCCCCGCGAACGCCGCGAGCAAAGCCTGGGTTCCGGGGTCATCGTCACCGAGGACGGCTACATCCTCACCAACAACCACGTCGTGGAAGGCGCCGAGGAAATCAAGGTCGCCCTGGCCGACAACAAGAAAACGGTGTACGACGCCAAAATCATCGGCACCGACCCGCAGACTGACATCGCGGTGATCAAGGTGGAAGCTTCCGGCTTGCCGGCCATCACCCTGACCGACAGTGACACGCTGGAAGTGGGCGACACCGTCTTGGCCATTGGCAATCCCTTCGGCGTGGGCCAGACCGTCACCACCGGCATCGTCAGCGCCAAGGGGCGGGGCGGCATGGGCATCGTGGACTACGAGGATTTCATCCAAACCGACGCTCCCATCAATCCCGGCAATTCCGGCGGCGCGCTAGTGGACCTCGAGGGCCGGCTGGTGGGCATCAACCAGTCCATCGCCAGCCCGGTCCGCGCCAGTGTCGGCATCGGCTTTGCCGTCCCCATCAACCTGGCCCGGTTCGTCATGGAGCGGCTCGTCACCGAGGGCAAGGTCACTCGCGGTTACCTGGGCGTGATGATTCAACCGGTCACCCCGGAACTGGCCCGCGAATTCAAGCTGCCTGAAAACACCGGCGCCCTGGTGGGCGAAGTCACCAAGGACTCGCCGGCCGAGGCGGCCGGCCTCAAAGAGGGCGATGTCATCGTCGAGTTCAACGGCAAGAAGGTCAACGACAGCCGCCACCTTCGCCTCATGGTGGCCCAGACCGCGCCCGGCACGCGCGCCAACCTCAAAGTCATCCGCGACGGCAAAGAGGAAACCCTCACCGTCAAGGTCGGCGAATTGCCGGCCGAAGGTCTGGCTCGGGCCGAGGGCGGGCGCTCCGGCGGTCTGCGTCGCAGCCAGGAGCCGGACCTCCTGGACGGCGTGACCGTGGACGACATTGATGCGCGCACCCGCCGTCAATTCAACCTGCCGCCCCAACTCCAGGGGGCGCTGGTCGTGGAAGTGGACCCCACCTCGCCCGCGGCCGCCGCCGGGCTGAGCCCGGGCGACGTGATCCTCGAAATCAACCGTCAGCCGGTGACCAACGCCGACGAGGCCGTGCGCCTGAGCGAGAAAATCCGCGGCCGCAGCGTGCTCTTGCGCATCTGGAGCCAGGGCGGCAGCCGCTACGTGGTGGTGCAAGCCCGGCCCGGTCGCCGCTGACCTTACGCCCGTCGGGAGCCCGCCATGCCCAAGAATTACTACCAAATTCTCGGGGTTTCGGCGGATGCGACCGCGCGCCAGATCAAGGCCGCCTACCGCCGCCGCGCCCGGGAATTGCACCCGGACGTCTCCGGCCGGGAAAGCGAGCCCTTCCTGGAGTTGCAACAAGCTTACGAAGTGCTGGCCGATCCACAGCGCCGCCGCCGTTACGACGCGCAACTGGCCGCCGCCCGGCGGCGGCGCTCTCCGGCCCCCGTCCGCCGCGCCGAACCCCTGGTGCGACCGCGACCCGCGCCGGAACCCCTGCGCCCGAGGCCTGCGCGGCCTGCCGCGGAAACCTTCTTTGGGCCGCTCGGCAATCTCACAACCCTGCTCTGACCGCCGGGACCCACCACCCGCGGCTTGCCATGCGCCAACCACTCCACCGGCTTTCCCTGAACCGCCCCACCACTCGCGCCACGCGGGGCCAACCGGGGAAGTTCCCGCGTCGTCGGCTCCCATGAAAAAGTCCCCGCCCAAAATCCGGCTGCCCGGCAAATTTGACCCCCAAGCGCGCATCCTGCTGTGGTATTTCCTGGCCACGCTGCTCGTCCTCTGGGTGTGGCAGGATTACTTCAGCCAGTTCGCCGTCCGCACCATTCCCTACAGCCAGTTCAAGGCGCACCTCGAACGCCGCGAGGTGGTCGAAGCCGCCGTCAAGCCCGACGAGATTGTCGGCCGCATCGTTCCCTTGGCGGCGCGCCAGACCAACGCCGCACCCGCCGAACCGGTGCTCCAGGCGCCCGAAACCAACCGCGCCGACGTACCCCAGGGCCTCCGCCGCGCCCTGACTGAAACCAAACCGTTTTTCTTCCGCACGGTCCGCGTCGAAGACCCCGACCTGGTCAAGGAACTCCAGGCCGCCGGGGTCGAATTCACCGGCACACGGCCCAGTGCCATCGCCCAGTTTCTCCTGGCCTGGGTGCTGCCCATCGGCCTGATGATGCTGATCTGGGGGCTCCTCGCCCGCCGCTTCTCCGCCGCCAGCGAGGGCGTGTTGGGCATCGGCAAAAGCCGCGCCAAACTCATCGTGGACAAAAACACCGGCGTCACCTTCAACGACGTGGCCGGCTGCGAAGAGGCCAAGCAGGAGCTGCAGGAAATTGTGGACTTCCTCAAAAACCCCGCCCGCTACCAGGAACTGGGCGCGCGCATCCCCAAGGGCGCCCTCTTGGTCGGCCCGCCCGGCACGGGCAAGACCCTGCTCGCCCGCGCCGTGGCCGGCGAGGCCGGCGTGCCCTTCTTCAGCATGAGCGGGGCGGACTTTGTGGAAATGTTCGTGGGCGTGGGCGCCGCCCGCGTGCGCGACCTGTTCCAGCAGGCCAAGCCGCACGCTCCCTGCATCATCTTCATTGACGAGCTGGACGCCATCGGCCGCCAGCGCGGCGTCCACGTCGGCGCGGTCAACGACGAGCGCGAGCAAACCCTCAACGCCCTGCTCGTGGAGATGGACGGCTTCGAGGCCAACACCGGCGTCATCATCCTGGCCGCGACCAACCGGCCCGAAATCCTCGACCGTGCGCTCCTCCGGCCCGGCCGGTTCGACCGGCAGATTGTGGTGGACGCGCCCGACCTCGACGGCCGCGAGGCCATTCTCAAGGTCCATGCCCGCAACAAAAAGCTCGCCGCCGACGTGGACCTGCGCCGTCTGGCCGCCGCCACGGCCGGCTTCTCCGGCGCGGACCTGGCCAATGTACTCAACGAAGCCGCCTTGCTGACCGCCCGCCGCAAAGCCCGCGCCATCACCCAGCGCGATTTGGAGGAAGCCATCGAGAAGGTGGTCGCCGGGCCGGAGCGCCGCAGCCGCCGGCTCAATGCCGAGGAAAAACGCCGCGTCGCCTTTCACGAAGTCGGCCACGCGCTCGTGGCCGCCTACAGCCCACACGCCGACCCGGTGCACAAGATCAGCATCGTGCCCCGCGGCCGCGCCGCCCTGGGCTACACCATGCAGGTGCCGGCCGAAGACCAGTTCCTGCTCACCCGCAGCGAGCTGCTGGACCGGCTTCGCGGGTTGCTCGGCGGACGGGCCGCGGAGGAGGTGGTCCTGGGCGAAGTGAGCAGCGGCGCCCAGAACGACCTGGAGCGGGCCACCGTCCTGGCCCGGCAAATGGTCGCCCTTTACGGCATGAGCGAACGGGTGGGCCTGACCAGTTGCCTGCAGCGGCCGGCGCAGTTCCTCGCCGGGCCGGGCCTGGAGCTGCAGCGCGACTGCTCCGAACAAACCGCCCGCGAGATTGACGAGGAGGTCAAGTCCCTCCTCGATCACGCCTACGCCAAGGCCCGGGAGATTTTGACCGAGCACCGCGACCAACTCGAAAAGGTCACCGCGGAATTGCTGGCCCGCGAAACCCTGGACGGGCCGGAGTTTTACCGGCTGGTCGGCCGGGAAATGCCGCAGGCCCGCGAACCGGTCCCGCCGTTGCCGGCCCCCGTGGCCACCCCGGCAACCCGTGCCGAGAATCCTGCACCGCCTGTCCGACATGAGTGACTTTCGCGCCCAGTTGCTCGCCCGTGCGTTTCGCGTCGTGCCGGGGCCCGAGTACAACCGCGCCCGGCGCGAACTGCTCGAGCGCGCCGCGGTCGTGCCGGTGATTTACGAGATCACCCTGCCCGCCCAGGGCAGTTGGGAGGCGTTCCGCGACGCCACCTTTCCGTTGCTGGTGCGCTCCCTGCGCGCGCAGGGTGTGGACCCGGAAAACCCCGTCTTGCTGATCGTGGCCCTGTTCTACGGGGACCGCTGTTACTTGCTCGAGGGGCGCGACTTCTTCAACACGCTGCGCGAGCTGGAAGGACTCAACGACAGCGCCCTGCACTTCCGCGTCTTGCGCTGGCTCTCCGAGCCGATCCCGTCCACGCTTTCGACATGAGCGACTTTGTGCAATGGCACCTGGAACAGGTCGAGCGCCGGCTGCGTTCGCTGATGGGCGAATATCTCCGCCTGCAAGCCACGCAGTTCCGCGCCACGCCCTGCTGGACCCCGGCGGTGAACGTCTATCGCTGCCCGGACCGGCTCGTGGTCTGCGTGGACCTGGCGGGCGTCAAACCCCGCGACCTCTCCGTCCGCGCCGAGCCGCGTCGTTTGCGCATCCGGGGACACCGGGCCCCGCCCGAGCCCGCGTCAGCCGCCACCGCCGAGCCCGTGCAAGTCCTGGCCATGGAAATTGACGCGGGCGCCTTCGAGCGCGACCTCCGCCTCCCCGAGGAGATTGACCCGGAACGCACCACCGCCGAGCAGCGCGACGGCTGGCTGTGGATTCAACTGCCGCTCAAACCCGCCCCATGAAAAGCCGCGCCGCCACCCTCACCGCGCGCCGCCCCCGGCCGGAAGCCCCGCCCCCCACCGCAAGTCGGGAGCCTTCCACACTGCCGGATGCTGAAACCGTGGCGCCCCCTGCGGGCCAGGCCGCTGCTGCCGCCTCTCACCCCACCGAACCGCCGGCAATCCCCGGCGTGCTGCCCATTCTCCCGGTCCGCAACACCGTCCTTTTCCCCGGCATGGTCGTACCCCTGAACATCGGCCGGCCCTCGTCCCGCAAACTGCTCGAAGAATCCCTCGCCCAGTCCAAGGTCATCGGCGTCTTTGCCCAGAAAAATCCCCGGCAGGACGAACCCGGTCCGGATGACCTCTACCCGGTGGGCGTGGCCGCCACGGTGCTCAAGCTCATCCGCAGTGGCGAGGAACAGGTCGTCATTGTGGTCCAGGCCATGAAGCGCGTGGCCCTGCGCCAGGTGTTGCTCACCCATCCGTTCATCCGGGCCGAAGTCGAGGTCCTGGCCTCGAAAACGCCGCCGAGCGGCGACAAGACCTTCGAGGCAGCGGTGCGCGGCTTGCGCGAATCCGCGCTCCAACTCTTCGAGCTGGGCGGCGAGGAGGCCGAACCGGCCAAGATCACCCTGCTGAACATCGAAGGCCCGGGCCAACTGGCCGACTTTCTCGCTGGCACGTTAAACCTCGACACGCCGCAGAAACAGGAGCTGCTCGAAGAGCTGGACGTCGCCCGGCGCGTCCGCCTGGTCCACCAGCGGGTCAACACCCAGCTCGAACTGGCCCGACTTCAGCAGAAAATCCAGAAGGATGTCTCCTCCTCTATCTCCGACCAGCAGCGCAAGGCCTACCTGCGCGAGCAGCTCAAGGCCATCCAGAAGGAACTCGGCGAGGGCGAAGAGGGCGTCGAACAGCAAATCGAGGAACTCCGCAAGCGCCTCACCGAGGCCAAGCCGCCCGAAGCGGTCATGGAACAGGCCGAGCGCGAACTGCGCCGCCTCGGCCACCTGCACCCGGCCAGCCCCGAATACTCGGTCATCGTCAGCTACGTTGAGGTCCTCGCCGAGTTGCCCTGGAGCAAACTCACCGAGGACAACCTCGACTTGAAGCGCGCGCAGAAGATTCTCGACCGCGACCACTTTGACCTTGAAAAGGTCAAACGCCGCCTCATCGAGTATCTCGCCGTCCGCAAGCTCAACCCCGAAGGCCACGGGCCAATCCTCTGTTTCCTCGGCCCGCCCGGCGTCGGCAAGACCAGCCTCGGCCAGTCCATCGCCGACGCCCTCGGCCGCAAGTTCGCCCGCCTCAGCCTCGGCGGGGTGCATGACGAGGCCGAAATTCGCGGCCACCGCCGCACCTACATCGGCTCGATGCCCGGCCGGCTCATCCAGGAAATCCGCCGCACGGGCTCGCGCAACCCGGTCCTCATGCTCGACGAGATTGACAAGCTCGGCGCGGACTTCCGCGGCGACCCCGCCAGCGCGTTGCTCGAAGTGCTCGACCCGCGCCAAAACCACGCGTTCGTGGATCACTACCTCGACGTGCCCTTCGATCTCTCGCAGGTCATGTTCATCTGCACCGCCAACCAGATGGACACCGTGCCGCCCGCCCTGCGCGACCGCATGGAGGTCATCGAAATCCCCGGTTATACCGACCGCGAGAAACTGGAGATCGCCCGGCGCTATCTGGTGAAACGCCAGCTCAAGGAGCACGGCCTGAAGAACGGCCAGTGCAAATTCGAGACCCCCGCCCTCCAGCGCCTCATGAACGATTACACCCGCGAAGCCGGCGTGCGCGAACTCGAACGCCAGATCGCCGCCGTTTGCCGCCACGTCGCCGCCCGCGTGGCCCGGGGTGAACTCACCGAGTTCACGGTGACGCCCGGAGAGGTCGAAAAGATCCTCGGCCCGGCCAAATACATCCGCGAAAGCAAACTGACCACCGGCCGCCCCGGCGTGGTCACCGGCCTGGCCTGGACGCCCACCGGCGGTGACATCCTGCACATCGAAGCGCTGCGTTATCCCGGCAAGGGCAACATCCTCCTCACCGGCCAGATTGGCGACGTGATGAAAGAAAGCGCGCAGGCCGCGCTGAGCCTCGTCAAGAGCCGTGCCGGCGAACTGGGCATCGCTCCCGACGCATTCAAAGACACCGACCTCCACATCCACGTGCCCGCTGGCGCAGTGCCCAAAGACGGCCCGTCCGCCGGCGTGGCCATGTTCACCGCCATCGCCTCGCTCTTCAGCGGCCGGCCGGTGCGCGCTGACGTGGCCATGACCGGCGAGATCACCCTCCGCGGCCTCGTGCTGCCCATAGGCGGGTTGAAGGAAAAATCCCTCGCCGCCTTGCGCGCCGGTATCCGCACCGTGCTCATCCCCAAACTCAACGAAAAAGATTTGCCCGACGTGCCCGAAGAGGTCCGCGAAAAGCTCGCAATCAAACCCGTCGAGACCGTAGACGACGTCCTCGCCCTGGCGCTGGACAAAACCCCGACCACAAGCAGCCGCCGATGAAGCCGTTGCAGAAACAATTTCGGCCATTCCGGCCGCAATGCGAGTGCCCCCCGTAGCGCAGGTTTCCGGCACGAACATCGGCGAGATTTTCAAGAACCTGGGCAAGGGCGGAGGCCCGGGCCACAGAGCACGGCGCAATTTATTGCGAGGCAAACTCGGGCACTGCGCTGCGTCCCGGCGACATCAAGAAGCACATTGGTGCTTCGCGAGCGAGCGTTTCGAGCCTGGTTCAGGCGAAACGGTTCCCCGACCGAATCCAGCCTTCCCTCAAGGTTTTGGTTCTCCGACGTCTGATCGCGCCGCCTCACGGACTCTGGCGTCGGCGTCGGATTTCAGCAAATAGCCTTCTGCCAGCCGCGTCCGGGCGTGGTCTTCGACCGCGCTCGCGTATTCCGCGTGCGTCGCGAACGTGTGTGTGAGATCAACGAAACGACCCGCCGCGGCACGGGGGAGCTGTTCGTACGAGGGGTTGAAAGCGATGTACTGATTCTTGCCGACGGCGACTCCCAACAAACGATACCGATCCGTTTCCATCGGATTGCCGTCCATGAATCGGAACAGCGCGTTGCCTTTGGCGTCGCGTGCGGTGGCAAGGTCTCCCGGCGCTCCAAGCCAAACACCGTGCGGAGGCTCGATGCCCTGGGCATTGCCCTGGGCGGGGCCAGAGAGGGCAGGAGCATCCCTGCCAGAATGGCGATGATGGCGACGACCGCCGGCAGCTCGATGAGCTGCGAAGGCGGCCGCCCGGCGGGGCGGGACGGCGAAGCCCGCTCTCCGGCCAGCGTCGAGACACGGGACCGCCCCCCGCCCCTCCCTTGCCTCGCGGGCCGGGGGTAATTGCTTGAACTGACATGCTGTCCACGGTGCCGGCTCACTTGACGATGGCGCGGAAGAATCGGGCGTTGCCGCTGGCCGGCACCCTGACCTGGCCGCTGGGACCCCTGATGCTCACAGCGGGAACGTCGCTCCACACCTTCAGGTCTTCGGAAGCCTGGAGGCCATAGGTGACGCCGGCCTGACCGGTGACGGTGAACTCGAAGTTGTCGCCACTGACCCGTGCGCCCAAGAGCGCGGGCGGAGACGTCTCGGGGACCACCGTGACAAGGAACACGCCGGACGTGCCATCAGTAAAGCGCAGATCAAACGCCAATTGGCCTCGATTGTTCAACTCCGCGGATCCAAGCCCGCTGGAGCCACGGTGGTCGTTGTGAGCAATCGCGCGGATGTCCCCGCCGCCGACGTTGACCAGATCGCCGGGATGCAAAATCGGAACGAGCTCAGCCCCGTCGTAAAGATAGACGCCGATGTGGGTAATTTGCAGGAAGCCAGGGGCGTCAGTCAGACTTTGCAACTCAAACGCCAACTGACCGACGTCATTTAGAACGGGAGGAGTGAATCCAAAGATCGTGTTGTCGTCGTCGGGCGCGGTCTGACCGGTGCGGACAAGTTGAATCAGTTTGGTCCCGTCGCCGAGGAAAACCCCATGATGGGCGCCGGCATTTGGCAACGTGCCGGGCAGTTCCGCCATAAATACTACCTGGCCCAAGTCGTTGAGCGCCAGTGCTCCGCCCGACCTCGTAGATTTTAGATTGGTGAGTGTTCCGTTGCCGTCGGGCGCAGGCTGGCCCGTGCGGGCGATCTCAGTCAGGGACGATCCATCGCTGCGGTAGATGCGCGTGTGTCCGCTGCTTGCGCCCATCAGGTCCACTATAAAGGCGACTTGGCCGAGATTGTTGAAGGCCAGTCCCGGGTAAAAGTCCGCAAAGACCCCGTCGCCGTCGGGCGCGCGCTGGCCTGTGCGCGCGATCTCGGTCAGCGCCGGCCCGTCCTTGCGATAGATGCGCGATGCCCCCGCCGTGGCGCCGAGCAGGTCGACTTGAAATGCGAACTGACCGCTGCGGTTAAATGCCGGAAAGGCGACGGTGACCAATCCGAAGGTCCCATCGCCATCGGGCGCCGCCTGGCCCTGCTGAATTACCTGGGTGAACGACTGGCCGTCGCCGAGGAGAATGCCGCACGTTTGAGACGCTTGATCAATACACCCGACAACGGCCACTTGCCCGTTGTCCAATAACCCATTGATTCCTAACGTGCGGCCGATCTCGGTCAGCGTCTGGCCATCACCACGCAAGATGCCCCAAATGTTATTGTTGTTTTGGTCCCGGCCCAGCCATCCCTCAAAGGCCACCTGCCCTGCTTCGTTCATTGTGGGCGAATAATAGCTTCTCCCAAGGTACGTCCGTGCAATTTGTGTCACCGGTCCCCCTTCGCCGCGCAAGAGGCCCTCGTTGTCCGGATTGCGAACACCTCCGCTGGTTCCACTAAGGCGGGCCCAAAAACCGACCTGTCCCGCGTCGTTGAGCATCGGGATGCCAAAAGCCGAAAACACGCCGTTGCCATCGGGCGCGGGCTGGCCGGAAAGGGCGATCGTTTGCGTGCGAAGCTGAGCTGCGCTGGCCGTTGACAACAGGCCGGCAACGATCAGCACGGCGCCGAGTCTGCCGAGTTTGAGAAATTGGTTTGTCATGACTTGTTCCTCGTTTTGCGGCGATTGATCAACGCGCTCCATCGCCCCCCAACTGCGCGCCGGGCTTGAGAGCAAAGTGGAGCCGGATGGGGGAATCGCCATGGCCGGTTCGACGAGGGAGAGGGCCGCAGCGGTCATTGGTCGCTGGCCTTCTCATGCCGCGCCTTCCAGGCTGCTCGACTGGTACCGACGGACTGACCTCACCGTTTCACGCGGACCTGCGCGGAGGCCGTGCCGTCGGTGCCATCGGTGTAAATCCAGCTTGCCCGCACCATTGTCGTTGCGCCTTGAGCCTGGCGTAGCAGTCGGGCCAACGCCACCCGGTCGAACTTCACTTCCAAGTCCACGTTCGGGTCGCCGTCGAAGTCCAGGAGTTTGGGCCGGGGATGAGCAGCAGCCGGCACCGCGCCGGCCACCCCGTCCACGCTCAAGACCAGCGTGCGCAGGTCAATGTCCGCCGCACGCTGATTCTCGGCTTCGATCCGCACCGTCACAAGCCGGCCCGGGCCGCGGAGGTTGAGCCTGGGCGGATCGATTTGCATCGAGGCGCCGGCGATGGTCCAGACGCGCCCGACCAGGCCATCTTCAAAGGTGAACCCGGCGTTGTAGAGCACCGCCGACCCGTCCACGGGCAACCAACTGAGCGAGCCGGACACGACCTGTTTCACCGGTTGCGCCACTCCGATCAGACTGGCGATGGTGGCGGTGTCATTGGGACGGGGCTGGGTGGGGATTTGCAGGACGGCCAGTTCAGTCGTGCCATTGGCGGCGACGACGGTGTAGTCAATGTCCGGGTTCACGACGGGCCGGCTGTCGGGTCGCAGGACGCGCCCGCTGAAATCAATCAAAGGCACCGGGCGCGGGTCCCGCACCGCGGCGGCCAGCCGAGGGTTCGGCCTTCCGGTCAAGAGGTCGTACTCGGGGTCAATGACGAAGATTGCGCCGCCACTGACCGCCGCCAGCGCGAAGTAGCCCACTTGCGCCACCGCGCCGACGTCCTGAATCGCGCCGCGGGCGAGCTGGATCACGCCCGCGTTGCCCAAGGTGAGCTCGGCAATGATGAGCAGGCCGTCGCTGGTGCCCATGCCCAGCAGCGGCCGGTCTGGACTGGCGGCATTGGGCGCTTCGCCCAGCACCGTGCCCGCGCCCGCGTCCACCGGGCCAAACGGCCCCAAGGTTCTGGACCGCTCGGCCAATCGCACCGAACCATCGGCCAGGACGGCCAGGGGAAAGACGTGGACGCGCCGCGCGCTGTCCAGCACCAGCGCACTGCCCGGTGCGATCACGGTGGACATTAGCACGTCCACCGCGTCGAACTGGAGCGGGATAACCAGCGGCGAGCCGACCTGGAAGCCGGTCCTTTTGTCGAAGGTCCGCGCCACCAAGGCGCGCGACCCGTCTTGGGACTGGCCCAGGGTGACGAGGTAGTCGATGTCCGGGTTCACGACCGGTTGCGGGGCGACCGAGACACGCTGGATGGTGGTGAACGGGAACACCTGGGCCGGCGCACGCAACGCCCCCAGCAGCAGCGCCAGCGCCACCCCGGTAGCGCAGGTTGCGAACCTGCTGTACCGCCGATTGGCAATCGGCTGGGTCCTGGACCGCAGGGAACCGTGGGTGGGATCACCGGCTCGCGCCGATCTGCCCAAGGTCGCGCGACCCATGGCGCAACAGTGAGGTCTGCCGTCTATCGGCTTGGAAGCTTGGAAGTTCATGGTTCTGTCGCGGGGAGTTCAGGTTTTCGTCTGGCAGGCGGTTGAAACACTCGCACCTAGCTCAACACCATTTTCTCCAGCCCGCAGCGGCAAGACTGGCAGCCACCGGGAGCACGATGGGGTTGAGGCGGATTGATTTGCATCGAGGGAACGTTTTCATGGCTACTGGTCTGTTTTCGACGTGTGGATGTCGCTTGGTTCACTCCTTACAACGAAAAAACTGGAGTGACATCTTAACATTGAACATTTGACCGAGGGAACATTTGGCCGGGGATGAACAGGAGCAGCGTGGCGCGCAGTGAATGCGGGAGCGAAGGCCGGATTTGGCCCGGGTGATCCGCAGCGTGGAGGAGACCAGGAGAGAGCGGTGGGAGGCTTTCCGGGACCGGCAGGGCGATGAGGGACGCGACCTGGGGTTGTATCCGGGGCGAAAGGCGTGCGGACTGAACCCGAGGGAGCTGGCACAGGGGGTGGGGAGGCGGGAATCCGCGATGGCCCGATGGCGGTGAAGCGGTTTGGGGCGAAGCTGGAGCGGGACAAATCCGCGCGGAAGGTGTAGCAGCAGGTGGTCCAAGCATTCCCTGTCAAGATGTGACCCACTTTCCGAATCCTGCCCTTCTTCCTGCTCGACCGCTCACGCTCATGGGTGACCCCTTTTGGGGCCTCCGGGACCGCTGCGAATAGGCCCGCAGCCGCAGCCGCAATCCCGGGTTGGTCAGGCTGATTCATGCGCTGGACGGCTGGTTGGCCTGCCTTAGGGGACCTGCACCGCGCGGTAGAAGCGCGGGGCGGCACTGCTCGCCGTCGGGTCGAGGATACGCACCCGCCCGGAGAGGTTGGTCAGCGTCGTCAAGGTCTGCCAGGAGCGCAGATCTCCGGACACTTCCACCCGGTATGTCCCCGTTGCCGGGGCGTCCAGCCAGGCCTCGAATCCCTCGGCGGTCAGCCGCAGCGGGCCATCGAAGC